>MGYR01000051.1:5775-5901 GCA_001801825.1 Gammaproteobacteria bacterium RIFCSPLOWO2_02_FULL_56_15
CAATAATGGTTCCCTGTCCTGGACTTCCCTTTATAATAGCGCGCTTTTCACAATCTAAGGAAACTCTGATTAATGAAATTTATGCTCCGAGTCGTCATTCTGGCGAATGCGACCCACAGGAAGTGG
>MGYR01000051.1:5975-7183 GCA_001801825.1 Gammaproteobacteria bacterium RIFCSPLOWO2_02_FULL_56_15
CCCCAGTGAAAACATGGCCCTGAAAAATTTTTTCCGACGGATTATCCCGCACCACCAGGCGATCCGGGGCAATCGTCCGTTACGCTATCTGCTCGGGGATATCCTGCACGATCCCGATATCTTCCATCTGACCCGCCGGTCCTCATCCGGGGGGGTCGCAGCCGGGCTGTTTGTCGCCTTCATTCCCTTACCTGGCCACACGCTCTATGCGGCCTTGCTGGCCATCCTGTTTCGCGTAAACCTGCCCCTGGCCGTCCTGTTCTCCTATGTCAGCAACCCGTTTACCATACCCCCGCTGTTCTACCTGGCTTATAGGACAGGAGCCTTGATGCTGGGCTTGCCCTACCATAATTACACTTTTCAACTGTCATGGGACGGGTTGCAAGGTGTGTTTCATGAGATCTGGGCGCCGCTCCTGCTGGGATCCCTGACGATCGGCCTGATCTCGGCTGGCTGTGGTTACCTCTCCGTCCGTCTCCTCTGGTGGCTGTCCGTGAAACGCAGATGGGAGCATCGCCGCCGCAGCCGGCGGCACTGAATTACTCCGCTAATTCCCCCACCCGGAAGGCATCCGGTACGGCACGGTTCGAAGCTGTTCCTCGATGCGGCGGATGCGGCCGTCCTCCACCTTGAACAACTGCGCCGCGAGAATCGAATACGGACCGGTCGACAGCCGGGTCACCGCCACATCGCCGACGCTCTTGATAGGGATCGTCTTGCGATCGTGCGGCACGTCGAACAAGGCATGGGTCAGGACCAGACCGCGTTCGGCGTCGACGACCAGCGGCCGGACCTCGCGGATCGCTTCAATCTCGCCGAAATGCCCAGAACTGATCTGCGCCGCGCAGCCCTGCGCGAGCGGCTTGAAATCCGGATACGCCGGATCGGGCGCCGCGGCGTCGGCAACGCCGGTCACGCGCACGCCGTTTGCGCGGCGCGAGCAGTCATCGGCGAGCGCGGCGCTCGCACCGTCGGCTGCGCGCAGCGCGTCGTAATAGCCGGAGGTGATCGCAACCAAATCGGCGGGCGCCGCGCGCCCGGCCTCCGGCAGGCTCCTCGTGAGAATTGGGTCAACCGTTGCGAAATCGGCCGGATCATTCTGGTACGGCAGCGCCGCGATCATCATCGTCATCGTACCGCCGCCTGCGGCGCGCTGTTCGCGGCGCACGATCACGGTCTCGACCTCGGTGACATGCTGATTGGCGACC
>MGYR01000052.1:0-134 GCA_001801825.1 Gammaproteobacteria bacterium RIFCSPLOWO2_02_FULL_56_15
GTTCTCAGCCCTGTTGCTGACATCGAAAGCAAGCCCTGCATTGGTATCGAGAATCAGCAGCACGGTATTCCCATCCAACTCACGGGTGCGGATGTTTGCAATACCGGAATCCTGATAATGTGAAGGATCCGGCA
>MGYR01000052.1:229-734 GCA_001801825.1 Gammaproteobacteria bacterium RIFCSPLOWO2_02_FULL_56_15
ACCTCGATGGTCGTATGTAAATCTGCGCGGCTGACATGCACAGACTCGATAACCACAACATCCGCGGGAGTTTCTGCGGGTATGGGTTGCTCCTGAGATACGGCGGCAGCCGGCTCCGGGGGCTCGAGGGTCTCGAGATTATTTGATCTGCGGGAGTCATCCAGTTTCAGGCTGCCGAGCGATAACTCCGGAGGCGGCGCGGCTTCCTGCACTCGTGCTTCCTGCACTCGTGCAACCGCTTCGCTTTGACTCGTGGCTTGGATCGATGCAACGGGTTCTTTCAGAACAGGCAGGGATGCCAGGGGTTCATTGTCATCATCGGGCTCCGGAAGCAAACGCCAGATGCCAATGGCGAGGACACTGATCAATAATAGGTAACTGATGGTGCGCGTCGCCAGACGCCAACTGCCCTGTTCTGAATCTCCGGTAGCGGCCGTGAGTCCATCCAGAACGAAGGAGCCGGGATTGATCGTGAGACTCTGACGGGCCTCCAGATCGGCCAGAA
>MGYR01000052.1:770-6956 GCA_001801825.1 Gammaproteobacteria bacterium RIFCSPLOWO2_02_FULL_56_15
GGACCTCAGCAGCAGAATAAGGGTGACGACGGCAAGTCCACCGAAGACCCAGCGGCCGATCAGCGGAATCCAATAACCCAGGACCGGCTGCTTGATCTTCTGCGTCTCGATCGTATCCCGCGCCGCATGGCGTACATGCCTCAGCCGGACAGTGCCATCCCCTTCACCCCAGGTCACCATGAGCGCCTTGTGACACAGGATATTGATCAGTCTGGGGATCCCTCTGCTTACATGATGGAGATAATCGATGGCCTGGCTGGAAAAGATATCCTTTCTTTTCATGCCCGCCACCACCAGGCGGTGCCGGATATAGGCGGTGCATGCCACCCGGTTCAACGGCAACAGCCGGTAGGAAAAGGTGATGCGTTGTTTTAACTGCCGGACCGAAGGTTGTTCGAGCAGTTCATCCAGTTCCGGTTGCCCGAACAGGACAACCTGGATCAGTTTCTGTTTTTCGGTTTCGAGATTGGTCAACAGGCGCAGAGTCTCCAGTGTCTCGACCGGCATGGCCTGTACCTCGTCGAGACACAATACGACGGATTTACCCGCATGGTGATGGTCCAGAAGGCGTCCGGTGATCTGTTTCAGCATCCAGTACTGGGTTGCGTTCGTTTCGTACTCGAGTCCCAGTTCATCGGCAATGGCGTATAACAGGCTCTCGGGCTTGAGATATGGATTGTGTATATAAGCGGTAACTACGCGATCATCCAGTGACTTGAGCAGCTTCCGGCACAGCAGAGTCTTGCCCACACCGACCTCACCCACCACCTTGATAAAACCTTCACCGCTCCGGAGGGCCACCACCAGGACATTCAGGGCATCCTGGTACCCCGCACGGTTCATGAAAAACTCCGTGTCAGGAGTTATGGTAAAGGGCAATGCCTTGAGGTTGAAATGTTCCAGGTACATGGGGTTTGCACAAGTTAGGCTTGTTGATCAAGGCTCCGCAGACTGCCGTGATTTCATCGTGGAATTCATCCGCTGGATCTCTTCCAGGGAGTTTTGCATATCGGCATTCCAGGTCTTGCTGTCCTCTACCACGATGGGTTTCAGCAGGATGACCAACTCACTCTTTTTGGAGGCTTTTTTGGTATGCTTGAACAGGTTGCCGAGTAGCGGAATATCCTTGAATCCCGGCGTCCCGGCATTCTGATCATTGATGATATCCTGCATCAGGCCGCCGATGACAATGACCTGCCCGGAAGCAGCGCGGACAATGCTGTCCGTTTCACGGACCGTACTCCGCGCCAGCGGTATTTCCTGGGTCGCGGTCCCGATGGTTACGGTCTTCTGCTGGTCCACTACATCGCTGATGGAAGGATGTATATGCAGGGTGACATTGTTATCACCGCTGATCTGCGGTGTGACATCGAGCGCCACTCCGGAAAAAAACGGCGTCAGGGTGACCGAAGGATTCACCGATGTAGTATTGCCGGAGGCGATATTGGTTGAAGAAACATCCGTAACGAAGAATTCATCCACCCCGACCTTGATAATCGCCTTCTGGTTGTTGAGCGTCGCTACCCGGGGGCTGGACAGCACCTGTACGTTCCCCTGTGATTCCAGCAACTCGATGAAGGAGCTGAAGTCACCGATGTTGAGCGCGAGAGAAAATACGCCGCCAAAGGCCGAGGTGACAGCCCCGTCAATAGGTATGGCCGGGTTGCGCGTGACGCGGCCGCTGACCGGCCCGGAATCCACGGGATCCAGCGAGCCGGTGAAGCCGGCGATGTCACTGACGCCACTTTCATTGACCAATACGGTGCCGCCACCGATATTCGATGCAGTGATGGAGTTCGCACCCGATTCCAGCAGGCCGCTCCAGTTGATCCCGGTCTGGAAGCCATCATTCAGGCGCACCTCGATGATCTTGGCCTCCAGTATCACCTGACGCTGGACGATCAACTGGGTTGCCTCGAGAAAGCGTTCCACTTCCCGGAGCTCATTGGGCAGGGCCCGGACCACCACCACACCGGACTGCGGATTGACCACCACACCCCGGCCCTCGCCGCTGCCGATAATCGCCGTCACCGAGGTCTCGATTTCCTGCCAGAAGCTCGTGGACGGCAGGTCGGTGGAGATCGTGGTTCCGGCCGGGACCGATTCCCTGCTGGCGTTGCCTTGCTCGTCTTCCGTACCCAGAAGGGTAAGGGAACCCGAACTGACGAGGGTTCTCGATCCCCCGGAACGGATGATATTCAGGTAATTAATTTGATAGATCCGCGCCTGCAGGCGGCCCGGCAGAACCTGGAATCCATATCCGGTATTCACGAATTCATAACCATATACATCACGGACTGCCTGCAGCACATCCGGTATGGTGACATCCGAAAGGTTGAGTGTGATATTCCCCGAGACTTCCGGATGCACAACCATGTTGTACTTCGTCCCGTCCACCAGGCTCATGAAGAATTGTACGGCTGGGACGTTGTTGACCGTTACATCGAAACGGTCCTCATCCTTCAGCTCAGGCAACTGGGAGGAGCCAAGTGAGATGCTGGGGATCAGCGCACTGGAGACGGCGGCCGGCACGGGAAGCTTATCGTTTGCTGTAATCCCGGTGGAAATATCCTTCTCCATATCCACGGCCACAGCGTCCCTGACCTGATCAATACCGCAACCGTAGAGTAGGATGGTCAGCAGAAATACCGGGATCATGCCAAGCGCCCTGTTCAGCATTAACAACAAAACGAGTATGGTTCTAGTTGCCATAGCTATTCAGTCTCTCCGGATGCCGGACTCTTGATATCCTGTAGTAATAATCGGATGGCGATACGCTGTTGACCCTGTAATAAAATCACTTCTGCCGGTTTGATTTCGATAACCCTGGCGCCGTCCAGGTCATCCCCCTCTTTAACCAGTCTGCCATTGAGAATGGCTGTTTTTTTCCCCTCGGTGAACTTCACCCCGCTCAACGCCCATTCCAGATCTGCCTGTGCATTGAAAGCTTGAATCTGCTGGAGGTTTCCATACAGGTACGGCTGTGTCGGGTCGATAGTGGTCATGGCTACTGAAGCACCCGGAACGAACAGGCAAAGCAGGAGGATAATTGTTAATTTTCGCGTCATGACCGTCAGATGCTAATCCAATGACTGTCAAGGCTGATCGTATAGAGGGTCAAGGTGGTTACGGCAAGGGGGTATTCGGTAACACGATAATCGATACTCTCCCAGAAAAATCCTCTCTCCATGTCTTCGAGGGCATTGATGTAAGCCAGTGTCTCCAGGAACCCCCCCCGGAACTCGATTTGCATCCCGTGCTGGTAGGCCGCGCTCAGGTTTCCTGTTTTGTCAGACGCCGATGGGGCCTGACTGGGGGGGGCATCAGCGTCTTCGTTGCCCAGTAAGGGAACGGCGCCCAGGCCCTGCAGGCGTATCAGGGAGAGGCCATCCGACCGGTTCAAAACCTGTTGCAGGATATCCGGTATCTGCTGAGGGGTAATCAAATCCACAGTGGCCTGCCTCAACGCCTCCTGTCCCAGGGTGATTTCTTCTCGCAGGTCTTCCAGAAGCCTGCGCTCCGATTTATCAGGGCTGTTGTTCTGGTGGCGGGACAATTCCTCCAACTGGGTGTTGAGCGTCTGTAGCTGGTTACGTTTGCTGTCCAATTGCTCCTGCAGGCTGGCCTGTTCCTTCAACCTGGGTTCCATCAGCCAGGAATACCAGCCCAGGAAGAGAATGATCAGGATCCCTGACATAATGATCCCCCTTTCCCGCAGACTGAGATCATCCACTCTGGCCAGATATTGTTGCAGGGCGTTCATGCCGGGTGTTTATTCCCCTGTTGCCACCACGAAAAGGACCCGGTCAGGCTCGGTACCCGAACGCTTCAGTTCCACGGTATTGAAGTTGCTGTTGTCAAAGACCGGGGCTTCCGACAATCGTTTGATATATACGGGCACCAACTCCGGATCGATGGAAACACCATTGATGGTCAGTTGCTTCCCTCCCTCCGAGATATTAATCGCGGTCAGCCAGGCGCCATTGACATGGCTCTCGGCCAGCGCTTCCAGATAACCGGAGAACCCCTGGCTGTTTCCAATAGCGCCGGATGCCAGGGCGGTCCGGATCATATTGATCCTTTCCAGTTCGTCGGTGGCGCGCTGCAGCTCACTGGCGATGATCCGGCTGCCGGACTGCGTGGACAGGTTGCGGGAAATAACTTCAATCTGGCCGGTCAGTTTTTCGAACTGGGTGTTGCTCCGATCCAGTTCATCACGGAAAGGTTTAATTTTCAAACCACCGTAGAAATAGATCCCACTAAGGACCACGATGAAAAAACCGGTGATCTGCAGCATGGCGACCGCGGAGAAGACCTTTTTCTGCTTGCGGAAAATAGGCTGGTATAGATTGACCTGCTGTCTCACAGTTCTTTGCTCTCCACGCGCAGGGCCGATCCTATGGCCGAGATACAGGCGGATTGGACCTCGATCGGAACCGGGACTTCCGCATCGATCAGCTGATTAATATCCATGGTCTTCACGGTGATTCCCAGTTGTTCCGCCAGGTATTTTTCAATCCCGGGGATGGCAACCGGTAACGGGGTCAGGACCAGGCTGGTGATAGCGGGCTGTGAAAAATTGCTTTCATAATAATCCATGGAACGCTGGATCTCGACCGTGATCCGGTCCAGTCTGGGTGCGGCGGCCTCCAGCCTGCCGCCCAAGGCCTCATAGCCAAGCTCGATGCGCCGTGACAGGTACAGGGTGGTCTGCCTGGTGATGGTGATCAAACCCCGTTGGCGTCCCAGGTGCAGGATCGCCACTCCGGCAACATCCTCGGGCATCAGCGTGGCGATATTCCTTATGGCAAGTTCAGGGATATCAATCACTTCCAAGCGGAGATCCGCATCATTCAGCAGGCTGATCAATCGTTTGACCCAGTCAGACTTGGCCACCACCGCATACATCATCCGGCGATTCGCGGTGACCCGCTGGTCTGGAATATCAAAGACGTCGATCACGGCATCGTCGATGTGGAAATCAATCAGATCCTTGACGCGCCAGCGGATTGCAGCCCGTAACTCATTTGGCGGTACATCCGGCGCTTCCACCAGCAGCAGGGAATAACTGCCCAGCTCCAGGGCTGAGACGCACTCCTGCTGGTTGAGATTATGTTCCTTTACAAGACGGGCAATCTCCGCACCCTGCAGGGAGGTATTATCCAGCGGCAAGACATCGCACAATTCCAGCAGGGGGGTGGTATCCTTGCCCCGGCGCACCCGTGCGTAGGTGATGGCATCCTCTCCGGGACACACCGAAACCAAAGCATTCTTATCGATTCTTTTGCCAAAGAAATCAAGCACTTGCTTCCCCTGACTCAATTCTCAAAGCGATCGGTAACCATACTATTGCCTCCCCAGCCCCTGGTAACACCATGCTTTAGATCAATGTAAACCTTATCTTAATCTAACAGATAACATAAGTTTTTCACTCTAACTCATTAAAGTCAATGTATTTTCTTGCTTTTAATAGGTCAACGCCAGTATCCGGAATCGGGGGAATTCCCGTATCCTGACGAACCGGCTGGGTATCAGCATTCCGATCTGGGTTCACGGTTCAGCAAGAACTGGACTGCCTCCCTTGGGCTTTTGTAACCATTGACCACCTGGTAGATCTGCTCGCTGATGGGCATTTCCACACCAAACTCGGCGGCCAAACTGTGTACCGCATTCGCGGTGCGCAGTCCCTCGATCGCCTGGCCGATGGTCCGCCTGGCCTCTTCCAGGGTCTGGCCGGAGGCCAGGGCCAATCCCAGCCTTCTGTTCCTGGATTGGTTATCGGTACAAGTAAGCACAAGATCCCCTAGTCCCGCCAGACCCATGAAGGTCTCCTGCCGGGCGCCCATGGCCATGCCCAGCCGGGTGATCTCGGCCAGGCCACGGGTAACCAGGGCCGCTCGCGTATTGGCCCCGAATCCCAGACCGTCAGCTATCCCCGCTGCGATTGCCATCACGTTCTTAAGCGCCCCCCCGATCTGCACCCCGATCAGGTCATTGTGGGTATAGATACGGAAGACCTCGTTATGAAAATACGCCGCAAATGCCGCCGCCGTGGCTGCGTCTTCCGAAACGATGGTAACCGCCGTAGGCAGGCCAGCCGCCACCTCGGCGGCAAAGGAGGGTCCGGAAAGCACGGCCAGCGGGATTTCCCCCAGATGATCACGGACGATGGCATGGCCCAGGGAA
>MGYR01000053.1 GCA_001801825.1 Gammaproteobacteria bacterium RIFCSPLOWO2_02_FULL_56_15
CGCGTCCCATCATTGTCAATCCTGAAAACCGCAAGTTTTCCACCACTGTATACTCTCTTGCTTTGAGCAACTTCTCAATATCACCTTCGATGAGCCAGAACTGCGCATTCTTTATATATACGGGTACCCGGACACCCGTTACTGTCTTGCTGATCACCAGTCCCTGGGGAAGGGCATGAACATGCCCATGGAGCGCAGCTGCCACTGCCTTGGAAATAACATAATATCCAGGGCCGAGCGGATGGCCATTGATATCATCCGGGTACAACCCCAACTTGCTCATGGCGGCTTCCTGAAGCGCCGCTGCAGTGTCCACATAAATCACCTGATCCAGCGACTGTAACCCTGCTGCAAACCAGGCAATCCTGGCGGACTCGGCCTCGATCAGGCTCTCGTAGGCAGGGATGGTTTCAACAGCTTCCATCCGGATTTTTTTCAGGTAAACATATTCTTTGGTAGGTATGATTGTAAAGACCAGTTGTATCCCTACCTGATGCGCCACCTTGGCAATATCGCTGGCAATGTCGAGCATGATTTCATAACCCAGGTCAACAGCCGGATGCTTCATATTCGTGAACAGCCGTATTGCAGGCGTAAATCCCGTAACCGTACCATCCCTGAACTTCACCTGCCAATGTTCATTATCCGGAGGAGGGAATTTCACAGCGGGGACATCTTCTGCGGCAACATCGGATCTGCCCAGATACGGTTTCCACCGATCCGAGGACAACGCAAGGTTGACCGTCTCAATCGCGTCATTACCAGTATAGAATGCGACAATGACTATTTTCGGGTTGAGGACGAGTGATTTGGAAAACGCATACAAATACTGCACTGCACCCCAGCCTCCGGTCGCCATGCTGTAGACAACAGTGCCAGCAGGCAACTGCGTACGCAGGAAAGTGGGCCAGTTCTCCCAGATTACGACATTATTTCCATAGGTCTGGCTGTCTCCAATGACGAGAATATCCGCTTCGTTTGGCACAGCGAGATTTCTGAAGCCAAGCAGATCATGCGGCCCCATGCTGCCCAGATCAGGGAAAAGGGTCTGCGCCCGTACTCCCAAGATAGGATCGCTAATCAGGAATTCCGTTGACTGCCGATCGTCACGGGAAAGGATGTTTTCATAGAAGGGGACGACTTCCCTGCTTGATCTGACCATGACCATATCAGCCGGGATACCCAGCAGGGTCGGCGCCAACCAGCGGATTAGTCCCAGGGCGATCGCCAGAGTGACAGCGGTGACAAGAAACAATAAGAGAATTTCAGATAGTCTGGCGCTGTATTTCACTGGATACCTTCATGACATTTGCCGGAACTCATAATATCCTATACAGGTATAAGTACAAACGCGCCGATCATAGTCAGTTCCTATACAGGCAGGACTCTTCAATCGTGAAACTAGCCATAGCCCAGATCAATTTGCATGTCGGCAACATCGAAAAAAACACGACCGATATCATCGGCTGGATTCGGAAAGCCAGGGATGCCTATAACGCGGAGCTGATCATCTTCCCAGAGCTCACGATCTGCGGCTATCCCCCGGAAGACCTTTTACTACGGCCGTCCTTCTTCAGGCAGATAAACCATGCGGTGAAGCAGATAACGCATGAAGCCAAGGGCATAGCGGTGATCATCGGTTATCCATGGCGTGAGGACGACCGCGTGTACAATGTATGTGCCCTGCTCAGGAACACCAGGGAGGAAAACCGGTATTTCAAGAAGGTGCTGCCAAATTACGGCGTGTTTGACGAGAAGAGATATTTTCATCCAGGCAACACTACCTGCATTGTGGATCTGGCAGGCATCCCGACATCTCTCAGCATCTGTGAGGATTTGTGGACTCCGGAACATGCGGGTGTATCGGCTGCCGCCGGAGCCAGATTGCTGATCAATATTAATGCCTCCCCCTATCATCAGGGCAAAGACCGGGAAAGAGATGACCTGTTGAGACAGCGTGCCTCAGAAAGCGGTCTGCCCATCATCTATGCAAATCTTGTAGGCGGCCAGGATGAACTGGTCTTCGACGGCGGCTCCCTGGTCATGGACAGCTCAAGGAAGATAGTTTTCCGGGCCGCACAATTCCAGGAAGGACTGTACCTGGTGAAGTTGACCGATACCCGCGAGACGCTGGTTTTCGAACCGGAGCAGCCCTCCGCAAAAGCCCTCCCCAATGAGGCGGGTGTTTACCAGGCACTGGTGCTGGGGGTCAGGGACTATGTTCACAAGAATGGTTTCAAGGGTGCCCTGATCGGTCTCTCCGGCGGTATCGATTCCGCATTGACGCTGGTAATCGCCGCAGACGCCCTGGGGCCTGAGAATGTCCTGGCGATCATGATGCCATCACGTTACACCGCGGACATGAGTACGGAGGATGCCAGGTTGATGGCGGAATGTTTGGGAGTCCCCTGGCATGTCATTCCCATCGAGAAGGCCTTTCTCGCCATTACGGAATTACTGGAACCCCTGTTTGCCGGTCTGCCTGCCGATTTGACCGAGGAGAATATCCAGGCCCGCTGCCGTGGCGTGCTCCTGATGGCCATATCCAACAAGACCGGTAAACTTTTGCTGACCACCGGTAACAAGAGTGAAATGGCAGTAGGATATGCAACCCTGTACGGTGACATGGCCGGAGGTTTTGCCCCGCTCAAGGATGTGTCCAAGCAGCTGGTCTACGCGCTGTCAAGATGGCGCAACACCCAGGCGGCGGTAATTCCCGAAAGAATCCTGGAGCGCCCTCCGAGCGCGGAACTTCGACCGGATCAGAAAGATGCAGACAGCCTGCCACCCTATGAGGTCCTGGATCAGGTGTTGGAACGTTATATAGAATTGGATGAGAGTCCGGAGCTGATCATCCAGAGTGGCTTTGATCGGCAACTGGTATTCGAGATCACACAGCTGGTGGACCGCAGTGAATACAAACGCCGCCAGGCGGCGCCGGGAGTCAAGATTACCAAACGTGCCTTCGGGAGAGATCGCCGCTATCCGATCACTTCGGGATACCGGGATATGTAGTTATCGTGCCGAACTGTGGTTTGCATCAGGATCGGGCACCCTAACTATGCTGCTTCATCGTACCCTTGTCTTCCTGATTTCCTCGATACCCTCGTGCCCGGGGTAATTCAACTCCAGTACGCGCACGGCATCCTCGGATAGTTTGTCCATTTCCAGTACTTTGTAGGACTTCGCCATAATCACCAGCGCTTCCGGCACGGAGGGAGTCCGCTCGTAATTCTCCACTACATAACGCGCCCGATTCGCAGCCGCCACGAATGCGCCCCTGCGCATATAGTAGGTGGCGATATGCACCTCATATTCGGCCAGCAGGTTCCGTAAATAGGTCATCCGCTTGCGGGCGTCGTCAAGGTACTGGCTCTCCGGGTAGCGCTCCACCAGCTCGGCAAAATCCTGAAAGGCCTGCAGGGCCGCAGTGGAATCCCTCTGCGACAGATCAATGGGCAGGAATCTGTCTGTCAGGCCCTTGCCCTTGTTGAAATTCACCAGTCCGCGAAGGTAATAGGCATAATCCACCTGTACACTCTGTGGGTAAAGGCGGATAAACCGGTCACATGTGGACAACGATTCCTCGAATTTCTCCAGCTTATAGTAAACGAATGCCAGGTCCAGCAGTGACTGCTGACCATATACCCCGAAAGGAAACCGGGTTTCCAGAAATTCATAATATTCAACCGCGCGATTGTAGGACCCAGAATCCAGGGCATTTTTTGCCTCTTCGTATAATTTTTCCACAGTCCAGTCTTGCGTTGGGTCATCATCATCCTTCCCAAGGAAGGAACATCCCGTGGCAATCAACGCGGTCAACAGAAGGAGAGTTCGCATGGGAGATAGGTTATAACAATCTTCCTTCAGTAGCAAAAGACTGTATCATGCCGGTCATCTACATTTGAGGACCCTGGTCCCGGGTATGCAGGCCGATAAACTTTCCGCAGTAATTCCTGAAAATCTTGCCGGTAAAAGACTTGATCAGGCCCTTGCCGCTCTGTTTCCACAACACTCCCGGTCCCGCTTGCAGGGCTGGATCCGCGACGGAAAGGTGCTGCTCAATGGGGAACAGCCGCAGCAGCGCAGGACCGTGACCAAAGGGGATATGGTTGAAGTGATTCCAGTTCCTGAAACCCATACTGCATGGTATCCCGAACCCATCGCCCTCAATATCCTCCATGAGGACGACTCCCTGCTCATCATTAACAAGCCGGCCGGCCTGGTAGTACACCCCGGCGCGGGAAATCCCGCCCATACGCTTCTCAATGCACTGCTTCATTACGATCCCGCCCTGGCGGGAGTGCCGCGGGCGGGGATCATACAGCGTCTCGACAAGGATACTTCCGGGATCATGGTGATTGCCCGGACTCCGGAAGCCCACACCTTCCTGGTCGACCAGATGCAGCAGCGGCTGATTCAGCGTGAATATGAGGCCATCGTCACCGGCACGATCACCTCGGGCGGATCAATCAACGATCCCATTGGAAGACACCCGGTACATCGCAAGCGGATGGCCGTGACCAGCAAAGGCAAAACCGCCATCACCCATTACCGGATCATCCGAAAATATCGTTCCCATACCCATCTCCGCATCCGCCTGGAAACCGGACGGACGCACCAGATCCGTGTACACATGGCATCCATCCATCATCCACTGGTGGGTGATCCCGTCTACGGCGGACGTTTGCGCCTACCGGCATCTATTCCGGAGGAGTTGCGCGGACAACTCCAGTCTTTCCCGCGCCAGGCTCTCCATGCCTGTACCTTGGAGTTGACGCATCCCGTCAGTGGAACAAAACTGCGGCAGGATACTCCACTTCCTGCTGACATGATCGCTTTACTGAAAGCCCTGGATCATGCAGCAAGCAGTGATTGATAACCCGGTTTGGCTACCCGCCGACTGGCCTGCGCCGACTTGTGTCCGGGCAGGTTCTACTACCTCCCTATCTGACATCAGTCCTGACAGCTCCATGGACTTCAATCTTGCCATGCATACGGGCGATAATCCCGGGCGTGTCTCCGCCAACCGCAGCTACCTGCAGAATATGCTCAATCTTCCGGCTGCTCCGATCTGGTTGCGACAGGTCCATGGCAGCAGGATTATCACGGCTGGAAAGGATGCAACCGGTGATGAGGCGGACGGCTGTTATTCCGACCAGCGCGGGCATGTGTGTGCCGTGCTCACGGCGGACTGTATCCCATTGATGTTGTGCAATCGGGAGGGCTCGGAAATTGCTGCAGTTCATGCCGGCTGGCGCGGGCTGTGTAACGGGGTGATTGAAAATGCACTGGGATGCTTCCGGTCCACGCCCACCGAGATCCTGGCCTGGGTAGGACCCCATATCTGTTCCCGGCATTATGAAGTCGGATCGGAAGTCCTGAACCGGTGTAAGGAAGTATACGGAGCCAAAGCGCATACCGCGTTCATCGCCACCCGTCCCGATCACTGGCAGGCTGACCTCGGCAAACTGGCTGAGATGGCGCTGTCCGGTTGCGGGATTACGGCAATGTACAGCAGCGGGCACTGCACCTTTGCGAGAACTGATTTATTGTATTCGTACCGCAGAAACCGGGAGGGCGGGAGATTCGCCAGCCTGATCTGGATTACGCCGGATTGATCCCAGTTTCCATAACTTGGGGATACACACCGAAACACCTACAGAGCAGTCCAATATAAAGGAATCCTTACTATGGCTAACAAAATAACGCAGAAGACACTGAGTTTCAGCCAGAGTGTCAACATGATGGCTGATCGGGCATTTAAGGTGCTGGACATGGACCCCGGTGTCGCCGCGGCGATCAAATCCTGTGATTCCATCCTCCAGGTCAATTTCCCGGTTACTATCAGAGGCCGGATCGAGGTCTTCACCGGATGGAGGGCGACCCACAGTACGCATCGGCTCCCGTCCAAGGGCGGGATCCGTTATGCGACCATGGTCGACCAGGATGAGGTGGAAGCCTTGGCCGCCCTGATGACGTACAAATGCGCCATCGTTGACGTGCCGTTCGGAGGTTCCAAGGGAGGATTGGCGATAGACCCGAGTCGATACTCACGGGAGGAAATGCAATTAATCACCCGCCGTTTCGCAAGGGAGTTGATCGAGAAGGGGTTTCTCAGCCCTGCCACCAATGTCCCGGCCCCGGACATGGGCACGGGAGAAAGAGAGATGGCATGGATCGCCGACACCTACAAGCAGTTACACCCGGAAGATATCAATTACTCCGCCTGCGTGACCGGGAAACCCTTGGCCCATGGGGGGGTCCGTGGCCGGATGGAGGCGACCGGCCGTGGCGTAGTCTATGTCATACGTGAGTTTTTCCGTCATCCTCAAGATGTGAACGCAGCAGGTCTCGACGGTGGTCCTGGTGGAAAACGGATTATCATCCAGGGCTTGGGAAACGTCGGTTATCATGCGGCCAGACTACTTCAGGAGGAAGATGAGGCCCGTATCATCGCAATAGTCGAAAGGGATGGTGCGATCATCAATGAAGCCGGACTACCCGTGGAAAAGCTGAAGGAATACATTATCCAGAACGGGGGCGTCAAGGGTTTCCCGGACGGTAAATATATCGAAAATGGCAATACCATTCTGGAAATGGAGTGCGACATATTGATCCCGGCGGCCATGGAAGGCCAGATCACGGAAGAAAACGCGGGGCGTATCTCCGCCCGTTTGATCATTGAGGCAGCGAACGGGCCGATTACCTTTGCAGCCGACGAGATCCTGCGGGCAAAAGGGATTCCAATCCTGCCGGATGCCTATGTCAATGCCGGGGGGGTCACGGTCTCCTATTTCGAATGGATCAGGAACCTGTCCCACATCCGCTTCGGAAGGATGGGAAGGCGCTTTGACGAAATGCGCGGGGAACACCTGATTACTGCAATAGAATCCGCCACCCAGGGCACCACACAAGAGTGGCTCAAGAACAAGATCATCCATGGCGCTGATGAACTCGATCTGGTCCGTTCCGGCCTCGACGACACCATGCGCATGGCCTACCAGGAACTCAGTTCAACTCTGCACGAATACGACGCCATCACCGATTTCAGGACGGCTGCCTATGTCATCGCCATCAAGAAAATTGCCCGCTCCTATTTCGATATCGGCGTCAACTGAGCAACACATCGGCAATCCCTTCCCGTGCTTC
>MGYR01000054.1 GCA_001801825.1 Gammaproteobacteria bacterium RIFCSPLOWO2_02_FULL_56_15
AAACCGCGGGCGCGGATATCGCCGGCGGCCCAGGCCAGGTCCCCGATACGCTGGAAGCCGAACATGGAATAATAGATGTAGAAGGGGATCATGGTGACCCGGTGATACTTGTAGGCCGTGGCGGCGGCGATCCAGGAGGAGAAGGCGCCGGCCTCGTTGATGCCTTCCTCAAGGATCTGGCCGCTCTTGTCCTCCCGGTAATACATGACCTGGTCGCTGTCGACCGGTTCGTACAACTGGCCGACCGAGGAATAGATCCCGAGTTGCCGGAACATGCCTTCCATACCGAAGGTTCTGGCCTCATCGGGTATGATGGGTACGATGTATTTACCGATGTTTTTGTCCCGTATCAGGGCATTGAGGATGCGTACATAGGCCATGGTCGTGGAGATGGCCCGATCCTCGGTGCCCGCCAGCAACTTGTCATGGATGCTTATGGGCGGGATCTGGAGCCGTGGCGCTCGCGGGCGCTCCTTCAGCAGGTCGCCGCCCAGGGCTGCGCGGCGTTCATTCAGGTAACGGATCTCCGGGCTGTCCTCCGGCGGGCGGTAAAACGGGGCATCGGCGATCTCTTTATCCGAGATGGGGATGCTGAATCGATCGCGGAAGGCCCGGAGGGATTCCTCCCCCATTTTTTTCTGTTGATGGGTAATGTTCTGCCCTTCCCCGGCGACACCCATGCCATAGCCCTTGACGGTCTTGGCCAGGATCAGGGTGGGGCGACCCTGGTGCTTTATAGCCTCGGCATAGGCCGCGTAGACCTTGTGTGGATCATGACCGCCGCGGTTCAGGCGCCAGATGTCCTCGTCGGTCATGTTGGCGACCATGGCCTTGAGTTCCGGGTACTTGCCGAAAAAATGCTCCCTTACGTAGGCCCCGTCGTTCGCCTTGTAGGCCTGGTATTCGCCATCGACGGCCTCTTCCATGCGTTTGTACAACAGGCCATGGGTATCCCGTGCCAACAACTTGTCCCAGTAGGAACCCCAGATGACCTTGAGGACATTCCAGCCCGCGCCCCGGAATTCAGCCTCCAGCTCCTGGATGATCTTGCCGTTCCCCCGCACCGGGCCGTCCAGCCGCTGCAGGTTGCAGTTGATGACGAAGATCAGGTTGTCCAGCCCTTCCCGGGCCGCCAGGCCGATCGCGCCCTTGGCCTCCGGCTCGTCCATCTCACCATCCCCCAGGAAGGCCCAGATCTTGCGGTCCGTGGCCTTGACCAGGCCGCGGTTCTCCAGGTAGCGCAGAAACCTGGCCTGGTGGATCGCCATGTGGGGTCCGAGGCCCATGGATACTGTGGGAAACTGCCAGAAATTCGGCATCAACCAGGGATGGGGGTAGGAAGACAGGCCCCCGCCATCCACTTCCTGGCGGAAACGCCGTAATTGATCGGCGGAAATTTTCCCGCTGAGGTAGGCCCTGGCATAGATACCCGGTGAGGAATGGCCCTGGAACATGACCAGATCGCCATCAAAATCTTCTGTGGGAGCCCGGAAAAAATGATTGAAACCCACATCATAGAGGGTGGCGCAGGAGGCGAAACTGGCAATGTGCCCTCCCAGTTCGCTGCTCTTCCGGTTGGCCTGGACGACCATGGCCAGAGCGTTCCAGCGCACCAGGGCGCGCAGCCGATCCTCCAGCTCATGATTCCCCGGTGAAGGTACCTGTTTGGCCTGCGGAATGGTATTGAGATAGGCCGTGTTGGCGGAATAGGGCAGGTAGGCCCCCGACTTGCGCGCTCTGGCGATCAATTGCTCCAGTATATAGTGCGCCCGTTCCACGCCTTCCTGCTGCAGGATGGAATCCAGTGCTGCCAGCCATTCCCCGGTTTCCTGTGGATCGATATCGTTATCTTGCTCTGCCATAGATCGATGGTGTCCTGGGCTGTGAATCCTGTCATTATGCCGGTCTGCCGGGTCCCGGATCGAGTCCTACTTTCAATCGGAATCAGAGGGGGGGCGGGTTCGGTCCCATCACTTGCAGATGCCGGTTGTCCCGGGGTTCATTATAATTGGAATTGCGGAATTTAAAACATTAAGAATCATAAGGATAAACCGTCAAATGCAAACTTTGAACCTCACGCTTACTGTCTCGGTAACGTCACCGACACGGCGCCAGGTGGATCGCTGCGGTCACTGGATATTCCTGCTGGCAGGAGAATTTTCCTCTACGGACACAGCGTCCATACCCTATGCACGGGAGTTGTTGCAGCGCCGTCGTGATCTTGGCAAACGGGGTATGGACAGCGACCCGATCACCTTGGATTTACCCAACCGGCTGGCCAGCCGTGTTGCCTTTGCCTGCCTGGATCCTGCCATCAGCACCTTCAAGCTGCTGGGTCTGGCCCGGAAACTGGTGGCGGTTCAACTGCCGGCCGGGTCCAGCCGGCTGGGATTGGTCGTCCATGGTTTTTCGCCGGAAGTGGCGGAGCGGATGGCCGAGGCCCTGGTGGCAGCGGTCTGGACTGCGGCTGCTTCCATGCCTTGTTTCAAGAAGGAAACGCCGCCGGCATTGAAATGGCGGCAGGTAAACGTGTATGGCGTCAAGCCGGGTCATGGTTTCCGGCGCACCCGGGCGGAAGCCGAGGGTAACGCGGTGGCCCGCTATCTCAGCATCTTGCCCTCCAATCTGCTGGATCCGGGTCGCTACCTGAAGGAAATCCGGCAACTTTCCAGGGAGTATGGCTGGAAGCTCGAATTCATGGATCTGGCGAGCCTGCGGCGGCGCAAGGCCGGCGCCTTTCTCGCCGTGGCGCAGGGGAGCCCGGTGCGGGATGCGGGGATCGTCCGCCTGCGCTACCGCCCGGTTGGGCGGAATCCACGGCGATCGCTGGCCCTGGTGGGGAAAGGGATCTGTTATGACACCGGAGGGGTCAACCTGAAAACGGCCCGCGGCATGTTCGGCATGCATGAAGACATGCAGGGCAGCGCCGTGGCGCTGGGGTCATTGATCGCCCTCACCCGCCTGCATGCGAATTACGCCGTTGATTGTTACCTGGCGATTGCGATGAACAACATCGGTTCCCGCGCATACAAACCCAATGATGTGATCACCGCCATGGACGGTACTACGATTGAGGTTGTTAACACCGACGCTGAGGGACGCCTGGTGCTGGCGGATACGCTGGTGATTGCTTCCGGGCGCAAGCCTGGACTGATCATCGACTATGCCACACTTACCGGCGCCTGTGTGCATGCCCTGGGCACAACGTATTCCGGTGTGTTCAGCAACCGTGAGCACTACCTGCCGCTCCTGATCGACGCGGGCATAGACAGTGGTGAACGGGTCTGGCCCTTCCCCATGGATGAGGATTACGACAAGGCGCTGGAGAGCAAGGTCGCCGATATCAAACAATGCTCCCAGAAGGGCGGCGTGGATCACATCCTGGCGGCCAGGTTCCTGCAACGATTCATCCAACACGACGTACCCTGGATCCACATCGACCTCTCGGCGGGCAATAACAAGGGAGGCCTGGCCCATGTACCGACGGACACCACCGGCTTTGGGATCCGCTACACAATGAATCTGCTGCTGGACAAGAAAATAATTTAAAACAGCTACAGCTTGGCTTGCCAAGCCGTTAAAATACTTTAGCGTTCATTATCCATACACAAAAACGACATATAATGACTCGATAGGAGACTTTTCATGTTGAACAAGATTGCAGTAATCGGAGGCGGAAACATCGGGGGTGTTCTGGTACACGAGATAGTGTCCCGCAAATTGGCCCGCAATGTGGCGCTGGTTGACGTCAAGGAACCGGATTTCGCCGCCGGCAAGTGTCTGGATATCGCAGAAGGCTCTCCGGTGATAGGCTCGGATGTCCGCGTGAAAGGCGCCAAGGTTTATGACGTGATCGAAGGCGCCGATATGGTTATCAACACAGCAGGTGTCCCACGTGCGGCAAGACCGGATGGCAGCCTCCCGACCCGGGAGGAATTGCTTGCCACCAATCTCAAGATTACGGATTTTGTCAGCGAGGGTATCGCGAGATTTGCCCCCAAGGCGATCATTATATCCATCGCCAATCCTCTCGATGCCATCGTGTATCGCCTGCAGATGAACCTCAAGCGGGACCGCGCCACCATCATGGGAATGGCAGGTGTGCTGGATTCCGCGCGTTACCGGATGTTTATCGCACAAGAGGCTGGCGTCAGTGTGGCCAGCGTGGCAGCGATGGTTCTCGGAGGTCACGGTGATGACATGCTGCCGATCCGGTCCGCTTGCCGCATTGCCGGTATGCCGGTGGAAAAATTCGTGTCGCCGGAAAAACTGGATGCGATCGAGGACCGAACCCGCAAGGCCGGTGGCGAAGTGGTCAAACTGCTGGGCAGCGGCTCCGCGTTCGTCTCCCCCGCCTGGAGTGCGCTGGAAATGGCGGAGGCCATTATCTATGACAGTCGCAAGATCATGCCGGTAAGCGCGCTTTTACAGGGTGAATACGGTGTCGATGGTTTGTTCGTCGGGGTGCCGGTTATTCTGGGCAAGAACGGCGTGGAGCGGATTATCGAAATGGATTTGAGTACAGCCGAAAAGGCAATGTTCGCTAAATCGGTGGCCTCGGTCCGTAAGACTGCCGATGAAGTCGTCGCCATGAAGAAATAGAAAGCGGCTTCCGGTACTCGTTCAAACCGGATCCATGGATAAAAAAAGCCGCCGCGGTAAGGGGAGGAGGTCCGCGGCGGCCGGCTATTGAAGCAGGTCTTTGGGGGGAGGTAGATTAAAGATTAATCTTTCCTGCTTCAGTAGCACTATCGATGCTGTTTTCCACGTTGTTGCCGTTGAAAAACACATCAGCAATCCTGGTAATGAACCCAGGCAAGGCGCCTTCCAATCCTGACTGCCTTACGACTGCATTCGTTACCGCGTTCTCTACATTGCTGTACAGAGACTTTACTTTTGACTTCAACTCAACCTTTAGTTCCTGCTGAAAGGCGGAACTTATAACGAAATCCGTTGGTTCGGCCCAAACTGGGGCCGCCAGGCCAATGTTCACCAAAAACATCATGGTTGCAAGCACCGCTGGAGAACTTCTGTATTTGTTTTTCATTTTTACAGTTTCCTTGTAAGTCCGTGTAAACAGTTTGTGAGTTAACTGACTAATTCACAGAAAAAATATTTTAATCTCCATCAACTCAACGGCTTCCAAATCCGGCCGGTGTGCATATATTCCTGTTGTGTTTCCCGGTACATACCTTGCAGTTTAAATAATACATATAACCGTTAGTGTGTCTGCTTCCAGAGTAGTTCACTGGAACCCGAAATATTTTTCTACAGCGATCTGATCCAGTCGCAGGTCGCCCTGAGCTGTTTCTTGATCAATGCCGGCTCGCGCAAGGCATGACCGAGAAGCAGGATCCCTTCCAGTCTGGCGATCAGTTCAAATCCCTTCTCGGTGGGTCTTTTCAGGCCCATCGCCTTGAACTGGCGGCTTGCCCAGTCGATGTGGGCATGCATAATCCGGTCGGCTGATAGCCGCATGTCGGATTGCGACTTGTCCAGTTCCTGGCAGAGGCTGCCTATTACACAGCCAAACTCCGCAATCTTGCTGCTGCTCTTGCTGACTATCCTGACCAGTTGGATCAGGTTGTTCCTCGGCTCGCCCAGACAACAGGCATCCAGTGTAAGCTGCAATCTTCGCCAGCGCTGTTCCAGAACCGCAGTCAGGATCTCTTCCTTGGTCTTGAAGTAGTAATAGACATTACCTAATGGTACTTCTGACTCCTTGGCGATATCGGCAAGCGTGGTGCGGTAAAAACCCTGTCTGTGGATCAGGGCCTTTGCTGCATCAAGCAGCTTGTCCCGCTTATCGCTGGTCCGGGCCATCTACCAAATACTTAGTTAGTTGGTTGACTAACATTATATACGGCTATGCCTTTTTTGCAAGGAGACACAGTGGAAATCTTTGTCGCCCGGAATGATGACAAACTTCAGCATGTGGATTGTTCAATCGGGTGTTCACCGGGCATCAACCAAGCCGCAGACCCAGGAAGATCCCCGTGATCGCCATGGCAAGTGCTATGCAACATAGAACCGTGATCACCTGTACGCGCTGGTTGGTTCTGTTGAGTGATTCAGTGAGCACTTCGTTCTGCCTGGCCAGTTCTTGTATCAGACGGATCTGCTCGATATCTGACTTGTCATTTTCATCCAGGTGTTGATCCAGCCGCTGGAGTCCTTCCTTTAGTCCATCCAGGGTGTTCGGCAGCTTATTTATTAGTTGTTGTGACTCCTTGTCCCGTTCCCGGATGAGTTGAATCAGTTTTCCGGCGCCCTGGATAATGACCGGGGCGGAATTGAGCATTGCCTTGAGTGCGCCGGGAGAGAAGATCGGATTCATCGTGGTATTCTTCCACCCGGCCGGGTTGACTGCAAGACCTTATGGCGTCACCAACGAAAAACCTCTGCCGGATGGCGGTACGGGGATGAATTCCTTACAATCACGGCAAAAACGAAATTGAATTATTTTTCTTGAGACCAGTCGATAGACTTTATCCGCAACGCAGGATAGCGAGCCAATGACAGCCAATGCAGAAATACAAAAACTGAAAAAATATATCGGCAAACGGATCATCGGACAGGAGGCGCTGGTGAACCGGCTGCTGGTCGCCCTGCTGGCTGACGGACATCTGCTGGTGGAAGGCGCCCCGGGTCTGGCCAAGACCCGGGCCATCAAGGTATTGGGAGAGGGCATCGAAGGTGATTTTCAC
The DNA here is from genome assembly GCA_001801825.1 of Gammaproteobacteria bacterium RIFCSPLOWO2_02_FULL_56_15. Taxonomy (GTDB): domain Bacteria; phylum Pseudomonadota; class Gammaproteobacteria; order Eutrophobiales; family Eutrophobiaceae; genus 2-02-FULL-56-15. The sequence continues at coordinate 6,708 of MGYR01000054.1, forward strand.
CGGGTGCAGTTCACCCCAGACCTGCTTCCCGCGGATCTGACCGGCACCGAGATCTACCGACCGCAGGATGCCTCGTTTCATTTTCACCGCGGACCTCTGTTCCATAATCTGATCCTTGCGGATGAGATCAACCGGGCGCCCGCCAAGGTCCAGTCAGCGCTGCTCGAAGCGATGGGAGAGCGGCAGATCACGGTAGGCAGTGAGACCTATACCCTGCCCAAGCTGTTTCTGGTG
>MGYR01000055.1:0-3023 GCA_001801825.1 Gammaproteobacteria bacterium RIFCSPLOWO2_02_FULL_56_15
TAGACCGACAAGAGTTGTTGCGCAGTCACGGTCGCAATCGGCTGACTGCCAATATAGGGGCAGACCAACCGTTCCAGCATCCATTCCGCCTTCTGGTAGGTGCTGTAGGACAACTTCCCCGCCTGTAGACTCAGCCACTCACGGGCGAGTGCGGCAAAAGTATTCGTGTCCGCCTGTTTGCCCGCCTTTCGTTTCAGGCTAGGGTCGATACCCTGGGCGATCTGGCGGCGGGCCGCGTCACGTTTCTCCCGCGCTTCTTTCAGACTGACATCGGGGTAAACCCCCAGGGAAAGCAGCTTCTCTTTGCCGTACAGACGGTACTTAAAACGCCACCCTTTCGATCCGGTCGGCTTGCACAACAGATATAGCCCTTTTTCGTCGTGCAACTTGCTCTGTTTCTTATCGGTTTTTGCCTTGCGGATTGCGGTATCGGTCAGCATAAATTGGGGGTACCTGTCTATTTTACTGGGTGAGGTACCCCCAATAGTACCCCCAACAAGCCCTGGATTTCAATAGACAGCCTTGGACAGCAATGGACCTAAAAATGGCTGTAAGCTAAGCTTGACAATGGTTTCGTGGACGTTACTGGACTTCTTTGAACCAGGTATTGGTGCCGGATCCCGGAATCGAACCAGGGACCATCCGCTTACAAGGCGGGCGCTCTACCAACTGAGCTAATCCGGCATATTGATCGCCTCAAATATAGGGTTCAAGACCCTTAATTTAGGCTCTCGGGCATGCAGTCCATCGAGATCAGAGATGCCCGGTCAAAAAAGGTGCCCAAAAGTAATGGATTGAGCACCGTATTTCAAGTCTGACTTGAGTGGGTTAGAATAACGCCCCGGGGAATGAATCTCCACCTTGTCCTGACGAGTGTCGAATGAGTCCGCCTGAACTGACTCCGGAGGAGTTGGCAGTCCTGAAACTGCTGGTGCAGGGATACCGGACCAGCGAGGTCGCCAAGCACCTTTCCTTGCCTTATCAGATGGTTGCCGGGACGGCCCGCCGGCTCAAGGAGGTTTTCAAAGTGGCTACGGTGGCGGGGCTCGCGGCTCATCCAGAGGTGCGGGACTGGACTTGTTGGGATAAAATAAAATAATTGCCCTGACTGATGGTTTTTCTGTTGCAATGGGGAATGGCTTGTACTAGCTTGATCGGTAAGGAAAAGGCTTTGAATGATGATATTGGGTGGAGGAGTGATGGGTAAACGATTTTCCCGGACAGCATCGGTCAGGACTGCCTTGGCAGTGTTGCTTTCCGGCGTCACGACTATGGCCGGCGGGCAGAGTTGGGATATCGACTACGACAAGCTGCTGGACCTCAACGAGACCCACAGCCGGATCGCCCTGACGGATGAGATCAGCGAGCAGGATATCACGATCAATGAAACCCTTTTCCCGGTGCTCCATACCCTTTCCGTGAAGAGCCCGGATCTGTATGGTCTCCACGGCAGCGCGGAGATGTTCCTGCAAGACGGCAATCTGAACGAGGACGTTTACAAATATCTTGCCCCCCAGCGGGAAACGGCCGCGGGCAGAACCATGCAGGTGCAGGCGAAGGCGATCTACAGCGGCCGGTTTACCGGCGGGAATGTGGATCTCTGGCTGGGCGCCACCTGGCAGGATCAGGAACAGCATCCCCTTATTGCCAATCCCCGAACCGAAGAATCACTGGGATATAATGTCGGTATCGACTTCAATTTGGAGGGTTTCAACCTTGCCGGTAGTTATTTTGAAGGGGAACTGATGGATTTTCAGCGTTTCAATCCGCAGCAGGCCAGGAGCGGTTATGACTGTTATCTAGCCGCCTGTCTAGGCGATGAACGCCAGGGTTATATCGTCCGTGGCGGCTACCGCTTCGGTGCCACCCAGCTCGCTGTGAGTTATGGCGAGTCCTCTCTCTTTACGCACAGCCTGGGCAGGATCAACGAAAACAGCGAACTCTGGACCATCGGCATTCATCATGAGGTAAACAACTGGTTCAAGCTGACGGCGGAAATCAGCGATTACGACAACACGAGCTCAGACGCCGAGAATTCCAGACAGTTCTCTGTGGGTGGCTATATCCGTTGGTAGGTGTAAAGCCACAATAACTTCGGAAAACGCACTGTAAGAGTGCGTTTTTTGTTTCAGGCTAAGTCAGGTATCAGGCCTAATGGAAATCGTTCCAGACTGCGCACCACAGATTATGGGGATCCTGAATATCACCCCGGACAGCTTTTCCGACGGTGGTGATTTCATCGAACCGTCACAGGCCGTGGAACATGCTTTAGGCATGGAGCGGGATGGTGCGGATATTATTGATATCGGTGGCGAATCGACTCGCCCGGGAGCCAGTCGGGTCACTACTGCCGAACAATTACGCCGGGTCCTGCCGGTGATCGCGGCGCTCCGGTCGCGCCTGAAGGAGCAGACCTGTATCAGTATTGATACTACTCGCGCCGAGGTTGCAGAGCGGGCGATTATGGCCGGGGTTACGATGATCAACGATATCTCGGCAGGTGAGGAAGATCCGTCACTGTTTACGCTTGCGGCGGAGAAGCAAGCCTCCATTGTCCTGATGCACAAGCAGGGCATACCCGCATCCATGCAGGAGAATCCCGATTATGCCGATCTCATCCGCGAGATCAGGTCGTATCTTCTGGACCGGGCCGCATTGGCAATTGAGGCCGGAGTGAGCGCGGATCGAATCATCCTGGACCCAGGGATCGGGTTTGGCAAAACAGTGCAGCACAACCTGCAATTGCTGGCAAATCTTGCGGACTTCACCAGTATGGGTTTCCCATTGCTGCTGGGCGCGAGTCGCAAGACCACACTGGCGGTGATTTGCGGTGTGGAAGACAAGAAAGATCTGGTGGGTGCTACCTGCGCCACGACGGCGGCGGGCGTCCTGGCAGGCGTGCGCATCTTGCGCGTCCATGATGTGAAGGAGAACCGGCAGGCCGCCGATGTTGCCTGGGCGATCCGGCAGCAACACGGGATATCCAGCAGGACCGGGTAGGTCAACCTTGAACTGATGAGGAG
>MGYR01000055.1:3033-4890 GCA_001801825.1 Gammaproteobacteria bacterium RIFCSPLOWO2_02_FULL_56_15
AAAAAGAATGTCATGATCGCCGAGGCGGAGATCGTAAGCCGACTGGAGGGGCAACTGCCCCTGTGGCGTTTCACAGACGGGCACCTGTGCCGCAGCTACCGGACCAGCGGCTGGAAAGGCACGCTAATGGTGGTGAATGCCATTGGCCACTTGGCGGAAGTCGCCTGGCATCATCCGGACCTGGAGGTGTCCTACAACCAAGTGCGTGTCAAGCTGATGAACCATGCGGCCGGCGGGATCACCACCAAGGATTTTGAACTGGCCTCCCGGATCGAGGATCTGATCACCTGGCGGCCGGGCGCCGATGCCTCTAGCGCCCTGGATGGCACACCGGAGGATCCCAAATTCGCCTATATCAAATACGATTAAGGGAAACTCTGATTAAGTATCTTCGCCGTCATGGTGAAAACAACCCACATCCTGTGGGTCGCCTGCGCCAGAATGACAACCCCACTGTTTCTTGAGTTGTTCAGAGCTTCCTAAGGTGTCATGTTCTGCACGTCTTGAGACAGCAGCAGGATCAAAACCGGTATTTCAATCTGAATTTTTCCAGGTACCAGATTTTCCGCCTGATTTTTCCAACAGGCGGATACCATGCATACTCATCCCCCGGTCCACTGCCTTGCACATATCGTAGATGGTGAGCAGGCTGATTTGTACGGCAGTAAGCGCCTCCATCTCCACTCCGGTTTTCCCGGTAGTCTCTACCCTTGCCCGGCAGCGTACTTCGTTTTGCTCCGGCACCGCCTCCAGTTCGATATTGATATGGCTGATGGTCAATGGATGACACAGAGGTACTAATTCAGCGGTCTTTTTCGCAGCCATGATACCGGCAATACGGGCGGTACCGAGGACGTCGCCTTTTCGGTGCCCGCCTTCCAGGATCAGTGCGAGGGTAGCAGGCAGCATGCGGATGGATCCTTCGGCCAGGGCCATGCGGTGCGTGTTTTCTTTGTCACCCACATCCACCATGTGTGCATCACCCTGTGTGTTGAAATGAGTCAGTCCTGCCATTGCTGTGTTAATCCAGGTTTGGGGGATATAATGCCGCAGCCGGCGTCTAAGGCCTATAATACGGGGAAATCCCCTGAATGCGAAACTCAGAGATGAGGAAATGAAATGGCTGTAACCGTCAAATTTTTTGCCAACCTGCGCGAATCCCTGGGGATCAGTGCAACCACGGTGGACTATGTGCAGGGGATGAAGATCTCGGATGTCTGGAATGCGGCCACCAAGGAGAGGGAGATGCCCACCGGTTTGTTGACCGCGGTGAACATGGATTATGAAAAAAACGATATCCCGGTGAGTGACAACGACGAAGTGGCTTTTTTCCCTATGGTATCCGGCGGCTGAAACAGTGCGCATCGAACTCAGATCCCAAGCCTTTCACCCCTGGAGTGAGCTGGAGGGGCACGAGAGACGCATGTCCCTGTCCGGGAGATGCGGGGCCGCCGCAATATTTGTCGGCACCATGCGGGATTTCAATGAGGGGGAGAATGTTCAGGGCATGTTTCTTGAGCATTATCCGGGTATGACGGAAACGCAGTTGCAGCAAATCTGTGAGAGTGCCGCCGAACGGTGGACCCTGCTGGATACCCTGGTGCTGCACCGGGTGGGGGAAATCAGCGTTGGAGATGCCATTGTCCTGGTCTGCGTTCGTGCAGCACATCGCGGAGATGCCTTCGATGCCTGTCGGGCCATCATGGAGGAGCTCAAGCATCACGCCCCGTTCTGGAAAAAGGAGACCCTCGTGGCTACGGAGCGCTGGGTTGAAAAAAATACCAGCGGCTATGCCGTCAAAAAATCCTGAGCGGGTTTCAGGCTGAGGCGGACGCAGGCTTAGGTTTTTCCGGGCGC
>MGYR01000055.1:4935-5103 GCA_001801825.1 Gammaproteobacteria bacterium RIFCSPLOWO2_02_FULL_56_15
TGCTTATAGGCCATGATATGGATCCCGGCGATCCCCTCGATCTCGCGGATTTGCTGGATGATCTCGATACAGATCCGGCGCCCTTCCTCCTGTTGCCGATCTTTTGGCTTCTTACGCATACGATCGACGATGGCATCGGGGATGTAGATTCCCGGCACCTTCGTCCGC
>MGYR01000055.1:5134-7003 GCA_001801825.1 Gammaproteobacteria bacterium RIFCSPLOWO2_02_FULL_56_15
GGCCGACGCCCACCAGATAATAGGCCAATTCATGGAGACCGAGGTCTCGTACCTGCTGCATGAAGTGCTTGAGCCGCGGGATATCAAAACAGTATTGGCTCTGAAAGAATTCCGCCCCGGCCTCGATCTTCTTGGCCAGCCGCAGAGGGCGCCAGTCGTAAGGAGGCATGAAGGGATTGGAAGCAGCCCCGAGGAACAGCCGGGGAGGCTCGGTCAGCTTTCTACCGCTCAGGAACATGCCTTTATCGCGCATGATGCGGATGGTGCGCAGCAACTGGATGGAGTCAAGATCGAAAACCCGCTTCGCCTCCGGTTGATCGCCGACGCTGACATCATCACCGGACAGGCACAGCACGTTGCTTACCCCCATGGCCGCGCCTCCCAGTACGTCTCCCTGGATGGCGATCCGATTACGATCCCGGCACGAGACCTGCATGATGGTGGGATAGCCGGCCCGAGTCAGGAGGGCGCAGATCGCCACGCTGGACATATGGCAGTGGGCGCCGGACCCGTCCGTGGCATTGACGGCGTCCACGACCTTCGCGAGCAGGGCGGCCTCGTCAAATACCTCTTGGGGATTGGCGCTGTCCGGGGGGGTCAACTCGGAAGTGACGGCGAAGGTTCCGGAACGCAGCAGCCGTTCGAAATGGCCGTCGGAGCGGAAATTTCCATTTGTCATAACTTCTTCTCGATGACCGGGTTCGGGGGCAGTTCCGCCCAGCCCCTGGGGTTGGCCTTGTCTTCGCCCGTCAGCATGTTGATCCACGCGGAAGTCCCCTGCAACTGGTGGTTCACCGGCGGCTTGATGTCGATAATCTCCGGGCCGAATACGCGCAGTTCCTTGGCGCGTTCATAGGCCACGACCCAGATGCAGCGCATCTCCGGGATTACCTCGCAATTTCCATTGGACCTGACCCCGCCACAGGCGCCGTTGCGCAGGTTCTTGGGGCAGGTCATGGGACAGACCATGCCGGTGGAGTGGAGGATGCACTGGCCGCACATCTTGCAACCGAACAGGGCATCCTTGCCTGCATGTTCCAGTGGCGCCAACCAGCGGTTGACCCGTGGGTACCCGATGCGACTGATCAGGGGCTGGATCAACTTGAAGGTGGCATAGGTGATCTGGTATACCCACTCCAGAAAGGCGGGCTTATCACGTAACCAGGTGCGGAGCCCCATCGTCCGGATTAGTCGTTACTGGAGTTCATCCTTTGTTGGCCCACAATTTCCGCAACCGCCGCATGGCGTCCAGGCCTTTAAGGTCGATCACTTCCCGAAAGGTCTGCAATACCACATGATCCTCCGGGAGGATGCGGAATTCGTTCCATGGAGTACCCAGGACCGTATCGAATCCGTAGGGGACGGCCACGGTCAGAAATGCGCTCTCCATGACGTGGCGAAGTTTCATACCGTCGAATTCCACCGGGGGTAGCATGTTGCCGATATTGGTGAGGCCGCCGACGATATGGATGCCGGACAGATCCTTGTCTCGACCGATCATCTTGATCGCATCCAGCGCCATCCTGACCATACCTTCTGTATCCGATATCAGAGTGCTTACCGTGACATCGATGTAGATATCCGTCAGCTTCAGGCCATACTCGCTTACCAGCCGTTCACTGGAGCGCTTCGCTGTCATGTGGACATCTTCACAGCGCTTGTTCGGCTTGGCGGCGCCATTTTCCAGACGCTCAGAAGCCATCATTATCACCTTGAACGGGCAGATGGCCCGCAGTTCCATAATCTCCCAGCGGGTTTCAGCGATGGAATTGATGAGTGGCGCACGTCCACGGGCCTTGGCTGGATCATAAGCCTTGAGGCAGGCTTCCTGGACCTTTTTATCGGGATAGTCGAAACACAAGGGTGTGT
>MGYR01000055.1:7038-7376 GCA_001801825.1 Gammaproteobacteria bacterium RIFCSPLOWO2_02_FULL_56_15
AGCAATCCGTGATCTTCATAGCCCCGTGGGCCGATGGTGACATCAAGATATATCGCTCCGGTTTCCACTTGCCGGATGGCAAGGTCCTGGATACCCTTGATATCCCGTTGTTCAATCAGGGCCCTGGTCGCCTTGAATCCGGGATTGATGCGATCCCCGATAATAGCAAGATTAGGTATGCTCATTACTTAGTTCCTGTGGGTTATAGAGTAAGGTCTTATTGACTCAGTTGATCTGATGAAAATGGATGTTATGCATAAAGTGTGCATTGAAGCTTGGATTACCGGCCTGTACCAGGTGGGTGCTGCGCGCGGCGAGCTCACAGGCAGTCCGCCGCA
>MGYR01000055.1:7387-7624 GCA_001801825.1 Gammaproteobacteria bacterium RIFCSPLOWO2_02_FULL_56_15
AGCAGTATCAGTTTGGCCCCGGTGCCGGCGGCATTACCAATTTGCTCGAAATTTTCCAGGGGCAGGCGCGGGAACAGTCCTATGGTGCAGGCGCTTTCAATATTGATGTAATTGCCGAAGGCTCCTGCCACTACGATTCTCTCCAACTGGTCATACTTGAGACCGGCATGTTCCAGCAGTAATTCGATACCGGCGCGGATGGAACCCTTGGCAAGCTGTACGGAGCGGACATCACGC
>MGYR01000055.1:7679-11044 GCA_001801825.1 Gammaproteobacteria bacterium RIFCSPLOWO2_02_FULL_56_15
CCTGCAGTACCGTATGGCGGTAATCACGAGCAATTTTCCCGCGATGATTGAGTCCCCCGGCGAGAAAAAATGCAGCGGTGGCATCCACGACGGCGGAACCACACAGTCCGATGGGATCGGTATCCCCGATGGTCTTTATGCGCAGGGAATCCCCAGCAATGGATATGGCCTCGATAGCCCCGGTGGAGGCCCGCATGCCGCAGGAGATATGCCCTCCCTCCAGCGCCGGCCCCGACGGGCAGGAGAGACTGGTGATGGTACCCTGGTGCAACAGGGATATCTCGGTATTCGTGCCGATATCCAGGGCAACGATGGTGCGGCTTTCCGTATGGGCGCTGATGCCGATGAGCATGGCGGTGTGATCACCGCCGACAAAGCCTGCGATATTAGGTATCATATGTATGCGGGCTCCAGGCGCACTCTTCAGGCAGATTTCACGGGCTTTGAAATCCATTGCTCGAGTGATTACTGGTGTAAATGGCGCGAGTCCGAGTCCTCTTACAGGGAGACGTGTAAAAAGATGGTGCATCGCCGTGTTCCCTGCAACAACGATATCCACGATTTGATCAGTCGCCAACTGATGAGCCTCGCACATACTGGTAGCCGCCTGGTTGATGGCGTCGACTACGAGGCGGTGCATCTCGGTCGCCTTCTCCGGGTGCTGTGCGGCGGTGCCGATACGCGAGATGACATCACTGCCATAAATGCCCTGGGGATTTTCGATACCTGTCGAGGCGATGGTATTGCCACTGTGCAGATCCACCAGGAAAATCCCGATATTGGTTGTACCCAAATCAACCGCCAGGCCCACGAGCCGGGTCTGTGTCGGTTGGATGGCAATGATCTCATTCTCAAAAATAACCACTTGGACCAACCAATGGTTACGGCGCAGTGTTGCCGGCAGACTGCGTAAGGTTTCCGGATCGATGGTCCACTCCCGGCTGCCTTTCTCCATGCTAAGTCTGTCCACGAGTCGATCGAAGTCGGCCTTCGGGTAAGCGAGGGAGGGGCGAGTGAGTTCGATAGTACAGATTTCCACGAGCGGTTCCGGTTGTACCCAGAATTCGGAGCCATCCACCTGCATGCGAGCGGATTCCGCCCTGGCTCTGGCAGGGACATGTATGCGGCTATCGCCTATCGCTGAACATTGGCAGGCGCGACGCCAGCCTCGTCCCAGCTTGGAGGAACTGAAAAAATCGCGGTCATTCGCCGAGGGGGGAGGTATATCGCCGCCGGTGAAATGGATGATGCAGGATTTGCAGATCCCCCTTCCTCCACAGGCGCTGGCAATTCGAACCTTGGCTCGCCTGGCGCTGTCAAGGATGCTTTCCCCAGGTATTGTCTGTACTTCCACTCCTGCCGGTTCAAAATCAATGCGGGCCGTTTTGGCGGGATCATGACTCATCTTCAAACACACTCAGCGTAGGAGTTTGCCTCACAGCGATAGCGACAGCGGGCACGCGACGGGCAGTCCTGGCAGTTTTCGAACTGGGACCATCGCTGCATGCGTTTACCAATGCCGATCAGAAGAGAGGTGGAATGGACCGGATCCATCACTCCCGTGGCGGACAAACAGATACCTATCGCCTCGGCGCCAGCCAAGCTGAGTACCACTGTTTGGTTGTTGAAGTCAATCCCGTCATCACCTGGAGCCAGCCTGCCACTGGCTTGCTGGTTGAGCCTGGCCGCTTCCTCATCGATGACCCTCAGAAATTCATCCGAGGCCTTGAAAAGGAGGCGGTTGGCGATTTCTTCCATTAGCACTGCCTTGAGGGTGGAACCATTGGCGAAGCTGCTGCTGATGGCGGTATTCACGGCCGCGCCGATGGTGACTACGCCGGCTACGAGAATTGAGGCGCCTGCCAGCCGGTGACTCGCTACCGGTGCATTCAGGACAGCACCGCCGGCGAGCGAAAGGCGACCTGGAACAATATCTTCGACTTCAAGAAGTGCATAACTCGCCATGGGCCGGATGAGAGCTAGATGGTCGATCTCATCCAGGATTTCCGGGATCAGGGACTGCATCCTGAGTCTGATCCGGTGGTTAGTTCCAAAGGAGTTGAGTTGCAGGATCTCTTCCGAGCGGAGGCCGAGATTAAAATTATTGATGACTGGCATGGGTTAATCTGCAAGCAGCTCCGGGGTTGCCCTGAGTACCGGAGCCGCGACGGCCTAATCCATTAGATCATGCAGTTGCCTGGGCCCACCCGTTGCAAAGCGATACCGCGGACATGGCGTTCAGTCCGAAAGCATCCGCACCGGTGTAATTACGGATGGTATCATCCACCTGACCACCACCGATCATGATCTTGATGTCATCGCGCAGACCTGCAGACTGGATGGCATCGATGGTTTCTTTCATGGAATCAAATGCCAGGGTCAAAAATCCTGAGAGACCCACTACGGATGGTTGGTGTTCCTTGATGGAATCAATGAAAGTATCGATCGGGACGTCAATACCCAGGTCGATCACCTTGTAACCGTTGATATCCAGCATGAAAGTAACGATGTTCTTACCGATATCATGCAGATCGCCGTGGACGGTACCGATGAGAACCACTCCCTTGTTGGCTGCTTCCCCACCGGATTGGGACTCCACAATAAGTGGTTTGGCTTTCTTGCTAATCTCCGAGAGCATTTCGCCCGCCAGCATCAACTCCGGCAGGAAATATTCACCTGATTCGAAGCGTTTGCCGACGACATCCATGCCCGCGCGGCAGTGTTCAAGAAGTTTCATCGGATCATAGCCGTTGTCGAGCATATCGTTTGCCAATTTAATGGCTCCCTCTTCGTTCATATCGGCTATCAATTCAATCAGTTTCTGGTGTTGCTCACTCATAATTGAATATCTCCTAACAAATTATTGTTTTCAGAAACCCGGACGAAACCCAGAAAAATTATATGGGTATTTTATATGCCCATGATGCATTGGTCTGTCATACACAGATACGACAAGCATATTATGTTGTTACAGGCATGCAAAGCGCATTACTGATCCCCCAGGAGTTTGTATCGGACTGCTTTTCCGCAGACGCAGCGGCATTATGGGGAAAATAGGATTTCTGTCAAATTATAAATTGATATAAATCAATGATAATACGTAATATTCTCGGATGCAGGGTGGAGGTGTTCTTACGAAGAACGGTTAATGGTTGTGTGAAGGTGTTATATGGGTTTTAGTCCGGATAGCGGGAGACCCTGTGCATCCATTTGGCAGAGCCGATGAAGCCGCCGAAACTGAAAATATGAACACCGGCGATATTGGAATCGGGGCTGCTGACCTGGTGCTGGGCAATTACGGCAAGCTGGGAATCGGGGTCGGTATTACTGAGCAGTTTTGTGGTTTTCAATCCCAGGTTGGTCAC
>MGYR01000055.1:11102-15989 GCA_001801825.1 Gammaproteobacteria bacterium RIFCSPLOWO2_02_FULL_56_15
GCAGAGCTTGGCATAACGCAACAACTGAGCAGGGTTCGTCGGACCGGACAGGCCCACATATACCGGCATGCCAGGATAGCGGTGTGACAGCATCTCGCAGTATGTAGTCACCCGATCCGGAGCAAAGGAGAACTGGGTGACCAGGTGCACCTCATGACCCGCTTCCCTGGCCAGTTTGATCTTTTCATCGAGCGCAGCCTGCATCACTGCACTGGAGACGCGAGGATGGCCTTCGGGAAAGGCGGGCAATCCCACCAGTCGAATGCCGTTTTCAGCCAGAATGCCCTCCTTGAGGATCATGGCTGCTTCGCTGTATGGGCCAGCAGCCTCGGGGACGTCTCCGCCCACCAGTAAAATATGGTCCACCTGATGCTGTTGAACGGCCTGCTTGAGAAAGGACTCCAGTTCTTGTCGCGTCGGAATCCTGCGGGCGGCCAAATGGGGCACAGGTTCAAAACCGGCGTCTCTCAAGGTGGCGACACAACCCAGTTTGGACATCAGCGTCTGGTTTGGCAGGGAGGGCAGGTAGACATTCATGTTTTTTGGAAGGAGTTCCCGGGCCTGTTGGATCTTGTCATGATCCAGCGTGGTTACTTCGATGGAAGACTTCACTATTAGCCCGGCCATGGCCCGTTTGCGATCCACTTCCTGCCCATGAATATCCTGACCCGCCAGTAGCCTGTTCAACATAACCCATGACCTCTAAGTAATGTAATTTACAAACCGTACCATACAGTACGATTTTGCAACAATACCTTAAAACCGAGGATGGGAAAAGAATAAATTATCTTGTGATTACAATTGGTTAGGATGATAGAGACGGGAAGATCACGGGATCAATGAGTAATCAGGGGTTGCCAAACACGGTGATGAAGTCATCGAGAACCTGCTCGGTGAGATAGCTGATCTGTTCCTTGGTAGGTTCCGGCATGACATTCATGATCCGTGCGTGCATGATCTCATAGAGCATCATCCCCACGAGGTAACTGGTCATACGTACGCAATCGATGGCCTTAAGCCGGCCTTTCTCCTGCTGCCTAGAGAGGAACTCGGAAATCGCCGTGGTGCCTTTCATGTAGGTATGATCAAAATAGATCCGGCCAAGTTCCGATCGGTTGGCCACTTCACTGATTACCAGACGTCGCAGCTTGATGTAGCGTTCTGAGGTTACCACACCCACCAGTGCACTGGACCATTCCATAAGCCCCTCCTTCAAGTCATTACTTTTAATATCCAGAGAGAGCATGAATTCCAGATAATCCTTGAGCTGGTGATCCAACACCGCTGCGAAAAGTTCTTCCTTGCTGCGAAAGTGACGGTATATCGTTTCCCGCGAACCCCCGAATCGATTCAATAACTTGGTGATGCTGGCTTCCTGGTAACCCTGCTCAAGGAACAGATCTGTGGCGGCATCCAGGATATCCAGATATTTCCGGGTCACCGGACGTTTCTTTTTGTTCATGGGCAGGTTCTCATCTATGTCCCCTTGCGTGTGTGATTATAAGATGCTCATAAAAATTTGTTACTATGAATATCTTTACGCCGGATTTGGAGGACAAAAATCATGAAGTCACGTGCCGCTGTTGCCTGGGAGGCAGGGAAACCGCTGGAGATCGAGGCAGTGGAAGTACAGGGTCCGAAGGAGGGAGAGGTTCTGATCCGTGTGGTTGCCACCGGTGTTTGTCATACCGATGCTTATACTCTCAGTGGGGCGGATCCGGAAGGACTCTTTCCCAGCATCATGGGCCATGAAGGAGGGGGTATTGTCGAAGAGCTTGGCCGCGGTGTCACAAGCCTTGCCCCAGGCGATCATGTGATCCCTCTCTACACCCCGGAATGCGGCAAGTGCAGTTTCTGTACTTCTGGCAAGACCAATCTCTGCCAGGCCATCCGTGTTACTCAGGGCCGGGGACTGATGCCGGACGGGACCTCCCGGTTTTCGATCAGGGGCAAGACCATCCACCATTACATGGGGACTTCCACATTCTCCGAATACACCGTATTGCCTGAAATCGCGGTTGCCAGGATCAATCCCAAGGCCCCGCTTGACAAGGTCTGTCTGCTGGGTTGCGGCGTTACTACGGGTATCGGCGCAGTCCTGAATACTGCAAAAGTGCAGGCCGGCACGAGTGTCGCGGTATTCGGGCTCGGTGGTATCGGGCTGTCGGTCATCCAGGGCGCGGTGATGGCCCGGGCCGGGCGCATCATCGCCATCGATATCAATGAAGGCAAGGAGGAGATGGCCCGGGCTCTGGGAGCAACGGATTTCGTGAATCCTTCAAAATACGACGTCCCGATTCAACAGGTGATCGTTGAACTGACCAATGGCGGTGTGGATTATTCTTTTGAATGCATCGGCAATGTAAATGTGATGCGGGCTGCATTGGAGTGCTGTCACAAGGGTTGGGGGGAATCCACCATCATCGGTGTGGCGGGCGCCGGTCAGGAGATCTCTACCCGTCCCTTCCAGTTGGTTACCGGACGGGTCTGGCGTGGATCCGCTTTCGGCGGTGTCAAGGGTCGCAGTGAGTTGCCGGGCTATGTGGAACGATATCTCGCGGGAAAGATCGAGATCGATAAAATGGTGACGCACACCTTGCCGCTTGAGGAGATCAACCAGGCCTTCGATCTCATGCACGAGGGCAAGAGTATTCGCAGCGTGATTATCTACTGATGACGGCCACTGTGGAGCAAGTCTCCAGGACCAGGGATTGCGGTGGCTGGCTGAATCGCTACCGGCACCATTCCAAAGTATGTAGTTGATGTAACGGCTTTATTCCTGACTCGGAAATCATGCGCGAAGTTAATGTTATGACTAAGAAGTGGTATGCCTATGTCCGGCTCCCATGATTTTGACAGAGGAGCCTACCTAAGGCGGATAAATCTGGTTGATCCAGTTTCCGTCTCTGAAGCGGGGTTGTTGCGCCTCAGTCGTGCCCAGCTATTCACCATTCCCTTCGAAAATATGGATATCCAGCTTGGGCGCAGACTGGCACTGGACCCTGCAGCCCTTTTTTGCAAGATCATACTGGGTCATCGGGGAGGATACTGCTTCGAACTGAACACGCTATTTAGAACCGCCCTGCTGTCGTTCGGATTCGAGGCCAGACCGGTCCTGGCGCGAGTCCGTCTGCGGGGTGAGATTCATGGCCGTGATCACCTTATCACCCTGGTGCGAATCGACGGTCGCGACATGCTGGTCGATGTCGGGTTCGGCGCCTCAGGCCTGCGGGCGCCTTTGCCACTGGAGCCCGGATACACAACCACCCAGGACAATATCCGCTTCCGTCTTCTGGATGATGGGGACTACGGATTCCTGTTGCAGACAGAAAACCGGGATGGCTGGCAGAATCTCTACAGCTTTGATACCGGGTTGGTCTGTGATTCGGATATAGAGATCAGCAATCATTTTACCGAGACGCACCATCGATCCTCGTTCGTCCGTTTCCGTATCGCGCACCTTCCTCACCCGGAAGGCGGCGCGTCCCTGCTGGATTTTTCCCTGCGTTTGGTCAGGGGCGGTGGGGAAGAATCGCTCGTGGTGGATCCGGGTCCGGCCTATCTGAAAATGCTCGAGACCTGCTTTGGTATTCGACTGGATGCCGCCTATGAAGAGTTAAGACGTCTTCCTGATGAGGTCTGATTGACAATATTCTATCCTACAGCAAGTTGTCTGAGGCAAAGCGCGAACAACTGGTTCAGGGAACTGATATTGAGTTTTGCGTAACAACGTTTCTTCAGGGTGTTTACCGTGCTTTCCGATATCTTCAGATCCAGCGATATACCCTTTCGCGTCATGCCCAGAAGGGCTCGGGCAGAGACCTCGATTTCTCGCGGACTGAGGGTTTTTCCGGTCTTGGCCAGCAGCTGTTCCATCCAGACTGTGGATGGTCGCCTCCCGAACTTGAGTTCTGTGGCTATAGGCGAGGTGAGATGCTGCTCAACCGCGGGTTTCACAACCGCAACCGCCTGTGCCAGACGCTCCAGGTCCGGGGTACGGAAGGTACCGCTAACAGTACTCCGGTAATAACTGATCAGGTACCAAGCCGATGCCATCTGGTGCAATTGGGATACCCTCTCTGCGTGTTTTCTTTCTGTATACCCGGGAGCCCAAGGGTGATTCGAGCGGACCAGATCCTCGGTGTATACCCTGACGAAGTCATGACTATAGTCAGGCAAGTACCCACTCTTAATACGATCGAGTACAGGATCAAAGAGGTAATCCTGCTTCTTGTAAGTTTCTTCCACTTGATCCAGTTGCTTTGGTTTCCAGGAACTGGCGGATTCGATAATTAGCGGCTCCAGGGTGGGGCCGTAGACGAACAGGCTGAAGTGATCTACAACGGTAAAGTGTTTGGTGTATTCCAGCACTTTTTGTGGGAATTCGGGCCGGGAAATGGCATGAATCAGAGCGGCTGTGAGTTCGGTAATGCCTTGTGTTGCTTGTCTGGTACGCATACCCACCGAATTTCATATATTTTATGACAGCATGATAGCACAACATCCCGGCAATCAATTTGTCTACCCGTGTATTTCACAGCGCGAATCACCGGTACTTTTATGAGCCTTCTGAAATGGCAAGCCAACACAAAAACTGGTAGAGTGTCGCCGCATTTCAGGTCTGCCCTGCCCGTACCTCCCCTATAAACCGAGAGCTGTACAATGAAAGAAAGATGGTTAGAAGTCGCAAAGGATGCGCAAGAGAAACGCGCGGAACGATTCAGGATCTGGCGTGAGGCCGAACAGGTCCCGTTCGCCAGTGATGCGGCAAAAGCCTCCTACCAGGAGAAGGTCGATATGCTCATCGACGCCCGGCAACTGGAGCGAAAACCAAAACGGATCCCGGTCTGTCCTTCTCCCGGTTTTTATCCCGTACAATATGGGGGT
>MGYR01000056.1 GCA_001801825.1 Gammaproteobacteria bacterium RIFCSPLOWO2_02_FULL_56_15
CACTTGATTGTTTGTTATAGCCATGTTGTTATCCTTAGTTATATAAATGGCATTGACAAGTTAATGTAAATCTTGCCAAGTTCGATGCGAAATTATTCTATCCTATAACGAATAATCGCGTATCCATACGCAAGATACGATCTGCCAATGCCTGACCGTCAAGAAGCAGGTTTGAAGAGTTCACCTGTTGATTCAGCAAGTCCGTCGCTTTTGGTACGGAACAATGCGCGTGAACATCTACCGTCCTGATCCGGCGACCGTTGATCACAACCGGGGCATGTTTCACCGGTGTATCGCCGAGCAGCGACCGGGCGACGGCGTCAACAAGACCGCAGCCGACAAACATTAGACCAGTCGTACTGGTCAGGTCCTTCAGGAACTTACGACGATTGGGCATAACGACCTCGCTTGAAAGTGAGCCTGTAAATAATGCAGCATAAAAACATCTTTGATCATCATGGACTCCTCTTTCTTGTTGAAGTACAGCTGGTCACAAGCAAGGGTTTGTAGAAAATATATTGCTTTTATCTACTAGTGCATAGAACGAAGCAAAATAACCCTTTCATCTGGAAACCATTATGGCCTACCATGATTTACATACAGATTATTTAGCTAACATGATGAAACTGGAGGCAAGAATTTGCAAGGAGACGATTTAGCAGAGAGCTCAAATTGGAAGATGTGCGACTGATCAGTAAGTGTGCAATGATGCCAGGTCTACCAATGACACATTTTACCTGCCGTGGCCTGATCACGAATCTTGAAATATATGATCGCTCTTGTCCGCCCGGAGTCTGTCATCCAGTTTTTATGAACGGCGGCTCCCTGCTCTAAAGCTGACATAGCTGAGAATCAGGGTTTAGGCAGGAGTGCAATGTTGCCAACTAGTCGTCGGCAAATAACGAGGGCGCAGCCCCTCGCAAATAAGCGCCTTGGGGTCTGAGCGCGGATAATTGTTAGATCAGGAAGGGAGATTATTATGAAAAGCAATTCACGATCAAAAACCGCCTCCAGCCGGCTGCTGAAAACGTCAGTCGCGTGTATTTTATTGGCAGCAGGCGCCGCGTTACCCGTGGCGGCGGAGCCCCCTGTGGTGACTACGCAGGAAACGCTTCTTGACCGTATACAGATCGAGGATATGCTCCTCGCCTATTATAACGGCTTTGAGTCGGACGAGTCTCATGATTGGGCCGCCTTCTATACAGACGACGCCATACTGGACATAAATGGTATGCGGGCGGAAGGGAAAGAGGAGATTCAGGCGCTTTACAACAACTACGCAGAAATATCGCCTGAAGAAAATGTGCCTGGCAAGGTCCATGTGCTGATGACCAATCCTCGCATCATCGTCACGGGAGACACCGCTACCGCTCATATGATCTATACGGAAACCATCAATGATACGGTGTACCTTGCGCCGCGCCTCATCGAGCAGGGCCGCGAGGATACCTGGTTCAAGAAAGTTGACGGGCGTTGGCTCATCACCAAGCGCTATATCACGCAGGATGGCGGCCTTCCGCCCGCTTACATGAAGACTTATAAAGAGCGTTAATCCGGAATCCAATGAGCACAGTTGCCGATCTTTGACAGGTGGCTGAATGTTCAGGCCCGGATGAAGGGATTGCTTTCAAGCGGATTCAACTCGGACTGACAATTCAGTAGCATGTGGGGATGGACGGGGAAACCCAGCTTGGCCTTCTCTCCGGCCCTTGCCACCATCTTCCTGACTGTAGAAGTTGTCAGCGGACCTTTCCGCTCAGTCACAAACACATAGGGGGTATCTGGGTAGTCCCGCAGCAAGCGTCGTAAGGCGCGAATCTCTGGGCCTCGGATCGGGTGGGTCGAATCGGCTCCGTTCTTGAGTCGCTGGACATGCAAGAGCCCTTGTTTTAGATCCACTTGCTCCCAGCGCAGACCGACCAGCACCACCCGCCGTGCCGTCGGGATCTTCGTTATTTCAGAAAGTCCAGCGCCTTGCCGACGCGTTCGTGATTAGTTATGGCCATGATGTTTCTTCACCTTATTCATCCCATTTGCACCAGGTATCAGCATCCACTCATATACCGGCTGGATCAATACTTCGGACGGCGCTGTCACCGGTGCAACGTCCTGAGTCAATGTCAATAAGAGGCGATTTGCCTTAGGATACTGTTTACCCGCCGCTTCCAATGCTCTTAATTCACGCTGGGCGATCTCTATTTTTCCCGCATCAACGCACACCTGTATCAGGCTCTCTTCGCCGGTGAGCGACCGACAGTAAAAAT
Organism: Gammaproteobacteria bacterium RIFCSPLOWO2_02_FULL_56_15; assembly: GCA_001801825.1. GTDB lineage: Bacteria > Pseudomonadota > Gammaproteobacteria > Eutrophobiales > Eutrophobiaceae > 2-02-FULL-56-15. The sequence goes on from MGYR01000056.1 coordinate 2,265, forward strand.
CCACCTCATAGCCACCGTCAAGTTTCACATAACTCAGTTCCCCCTTGCGCCGTTCCAATTCATTCTGCACCACCGTTTCGAGCGCATGGCCCAGGTTCGTGCGTCCGCTCGTGTCAAAAGCGCCGATCAGTCCAGGATCCACGGGATAAACCTTGCGCGGATTGGAATTGCGTCGCCGCTCGGAATCCGTTGCAATGGACACAGTACTGATCAAAAAGGCGTCCAGCAGATGACCCAATAATGCATGCACCGCATCTTTCGCCACACCGTGACCCTGGGCTTTCAGATCCTGATATAGCCGGTGTACGCTGAAGGTAGCAGCAGGATTGCGCAAACAATGGCGCGTCATCCATCGAAGTGCCGCAACTTGAGATATGCCGTAACGCTCCACGACGTCACGAAACAGCACGGTATCCACGTACCCTTGCAACAGTTCCACGCGTAACTGGTGCTCAAGGCCTTGCGCCTCGGGAAAACCGCCTTGGACCAGGTACTCCCGGAAACGATTTTCAATCAGTGAACGCAATTCCTTGGTCCAGAGGGTGGTTTCTACTTGCTCTTCTTCGCCGCGATGACGCAGAAACTCACGGAAGCTGAACGGCCGGATGATCGTTTCCATGCCCCGGCCGCGCAACGAGGTATGCACCTCGCGGGACAGCATCCGAGCTGAGGAACCCGACACAACAAACTCGACGCGCTCGTTATCCATGACCCGGCGCACGAATCGTTCCCAGCCCGGAACCAGTTGAATCTCGTCCAGAAACCAGTACACCGTTTCCCGGCCACGTAATTGCGGATAAAGACGGTAGTATTCGTCGAGCATCTGCCCAAGCTGATTCAATTCGAGATCAGCCAGCCGATCGTCGTCAAAACTCATGAAAACCGCGCGTTCCGGGGGCAGTTCCCGGCGGCGTTCAGCCTGCAGTTGCCGCAGAAAAGTTGTTTTGCCTGCGCGACGCATGCCGGTCACGGCGTGAACTTTGCCCGGCGCGGCCGGAAGTCCCGCATCACGACGGGTCAGCTGCGCCGGCGTTGCGGCGGTCAGCGCCGCATGCAACTTTTCCAGTATGACAGGATGTAAGGACATGATTTGTATGAATTATTAAATGTGTCCTTTTTATAAGGACTGATTACTGTAAATCAGTACTTTCTAAAAGGATAGAATAATTACAGGAAAAGTTGCTGCTTAACTGAAAAGCCCGGCTTGCTCGGCGGTAGGTGTTTTAGCCTCCCGCGCCAGCCGGGTGATCTCCGGCCAGCTCTGCACCAGGCCATTATAGGCCAGCGCTTCCGCCGTACGCTTCTGGCGTTCACACAGGCTGATGTGTTACGAGTTCGTTCTTTGGTTGGTTAGCCCATATGCACAGGCTTGACCAGAAATCAGCCGATCGACTAATTCCACACGCCAAATACACGCCCACCGCATCGGCATAGGAGGTGGCGTTGACACCGCCGTCGCGGAGGGATTTCTCCCGCGCCGAGGCCTTGTTGATGGCATCCAGGGGCAGGGCGACTTCGAAGAGTTTTTTATTGGTCATGGTATTTTTCCAACCGCTCAGCACACGCTCCACCACGGCACGGCAAGCACCCGCCGCGTGACGGGGAAGATTTCTTTGCCGCCATACAGCAGCAGTCCGCCATCGGCGAGATCGGGATATTCGTCGATGAAGGCTTCCAATCCTTTGGCATCGCCAGTCGTGACGCGGCCGGCGGCCTTGACTTCGATGGGCAGCAGCCGCCGTGGCGTCTCGATGACGAAATCGACCTCAAGGCCGCTCGCGGTGCGCCAATAGAGCACTTCCGGCCGGTGTGCCTGTGCGTCGCGCCAGATTATGAGGTCGATGAGTACCAGGTTTTCGAGGTGTGCGCCACGCGGCTCGGTCTCGCCGGCAAGATGCAGCGCGAGCGCCGTGTCGCTCCAGTAGAACTTGGGCGCCTTGATGAGGCGACGTGTACGGTTGACGGCATAGGCCGGCAACCGCACGGCCTGGTAACTGGCCTCCATCAGATTAAGGAAGCGGTGTACCTGAGGCTGCACAATACCAACGTCGCGCGCAAGCTCGGTCTGATTGAGCAGACCGCCGATACGCAGACAGGCGCCACGCATCAGGCGGCGGAAATCGGGGAGATTCTCCACTGCCCGCAGCGCCTGCAAATCGCGTTCAAGATAGGTCTGCACATAGCCGGAAAACCACAAGGCACGCGCCTCGTCGTCGACGAGATCATGCGCCGGGACCGGCAGGCCGCCCAGCCGCACTGCCGCCCGCCAGTCTTCCTCGCCACCCGGATCGGCCGCCAAAATTTCCCGCCAGTCGGCAAACGGCGCCGCTAGCAATTCGCTCCACAGACCCGTGCGGCCGAGGCCCTGGCGCTCGCGACGGGAAAACGGCCAGAGCGTGACATACACCGCCCGCCCAGCAAGCGTTTCCGAGATCCGCTCAAGCATCAGCAGGTTGGCCGAACCCGTAAGTACAAAGCGGCCCGGCGTGCGGGCCGGTTCGGCATCCACGGCACGCTTGACGGCGATAAGTAGATCACGGCTGCGCTGGATTTCATCGAGTACGAGTGTGGGCGCGCGGGCCAGCAGGGTCTCAGGGTCTGCATCCGCCGCGGCGCGCAGGTCGAAATCGTCCAGCGTTAGGTAGGGGCGGTCCGCCAGTTGCGGTAGCGCGCGCACCAGGGTGGTCTTGCCTGTTTGACGTGCGCCGAGCAGCACAACAACCGGGGCGGTGCGCAGTGCACGCTCCATGGCAGTCGCTGCTACACGCGGCAGGAAGGATAAAGGTGTCTTATTTCTCATGATGTATGATAATCATACTTTCGTTGAAATTGGAAGGGTATTTGCACCCTGCCGATTGGATTATCGCGGCGACACCGCCCGCCCCAACAACTCGGAAAAATAGTAGTTCACGCTCGTCACTCCAAAATCCGGCTCCTTGTTGAAGGGTTGTCGCAGGTAGTGAACCTTATGGTCCTCCCCTCCCAGAAATTCGACGATGGCCAGGATGAACTGCTCCGGCTGATTCAAGGAATACAGGATCTCGTTGCGGGTCACTGTGATGGTCGCGGCCCCGCTGATGCGGCCCTTGACCTCGATGAAACGCAGACGGCCACTGTTCGGGATTCGGCTTTCGATGTCATAGCCCAGTTTCTCCATTTCCCGATCCACAGGTTCAAAACCAAGACTACGCCCAGCCTCCGCATAACTATAACCATGCTCCGTCACCAGGCCCACGGCTTCCTGTTTGAATTCCGCTGTATACTGTTTCCGTATCTTCACCATTTCGACACTTCCAATTGTTAAGATTATCACTCTTAACTTGGTGTCCAGTAATTCGGGGGAAGATCATTCCAACAATTACCGATAAATTCTTTCCCGCCGGACGGATCGGTGCCAGGCTCTTTTTCGCACGAAAACCAGAGGTAGTCCTTCTTCGGTCGGTTAGGTGCTAACTTGCCAGTTGGTCTTGCGAAGGAAGTACATACGCTACTTTGGTGCCGGATACTTTTACATAACCACGACTGACCAGAGCGTCATATACTTTTTGAATTTCGGCAACCGGTTTTTCTTTGCCGCATTTGGCATGAATGGTGTTCATCAACTTGATGGTGGTGCCGGGTCTTGTGCGTTTGACCAAATCATTGAACGCCAGGGTGAAAAGTGTTTCATCAACCGTGGGGGCAAGGAATGATTTGGCGCTGGATTCCTTGAGGTCCACTTTTGGTGGCGTTTTGGAATTCGACTTTGGCGAAGCTTTGGACTGGGCTGCTGCTTTTGGGTGTGGGTCAGAAAGCGCTTTGGAAGGTGCTTTGGGTTTTGGTGCAGGTTTGGCTCTGGCCTTGTGTGTGGCAGCTAAACTGTCGGCATAGTTGGCAACAGGGGCAGTCACCATGCCTACCATTTGTTCAATTGAAGCAGAGCGCGTGCAGCTGATATTCCGCGTATTGAGGTGTTTGATGAGTAAATCAAACCCTTTGTCTTTCGAAATGATATGGAAAACCCCGGTAGGATCTACTGCAACCAGTTTGCCGAGGTAGTAGGTGATGTGGAAATCGAGCGCGTTGGCACTGGAAACTTCCAACACAATGTAATCCGCCCGATCACCGAGCTGCTGCATTGCCAGCACCAGTTCCACTGGCAATTTGTTGTTTTTTGGCCCCAGAAAAACCTTGACCCGAAAGTGTTCTCCCTGCAGCAGTGCAAGCGACTTCACTTGCACGTTTTCAAAATCAATCAGTACGTAGTTGGTTGGCATAAGTGTTCTTCTCTCAAATTAATTTGGCATTTCGGTGATACATTCCACCCAGCAGGAGGATGCAGGGCGCCAACGTAATTATCGCGAGTTGTTCCGGTAAACCCGGGGCGGTTCAAACTCTAACGAACGGTTGGAATTTAGTCGGCTTTCCGTCGTTGCGGGAATTACGAATAGCGTTTTCACGAAAGCTCAAATCTGGCCAGACCCAACACCTCAGCTGCTGCGCACAAACGGTGGTCGAGACTGGCGATTCGGGCTCCCAAGCGTCGAGCGACCGCCAGATGCAGTGCGTCCCCTACCCGCAGGTCGGCGGGCGATTCGATGAGTACCGCTGCAGTACGAAAATCTGCCGGCTCGATTTCCGTCATGCCCAGGCGCATCGAAGCAAACCTCTGAAAATTGGCCAGCGCCTGCTGGCGTGTCTCGGTATCAATGGCGCCTGTCCGGTGTTTGATGCCGCCAATGCTGGCCATCTCGGTCAAAGTCCAGGCTGA
>MGYR01000057.1:0-826 GCA_001801825.1 Gammaproteobacteria bacterium RIFCSPLOWO2_02_FULL_56_15
CGCTGGGGTCGGTGGTTCAAGTCCACCCATAGCCACCAACATTTTCAAGCACTTACCACTTACTTAATAATTACGATCAGCTTAACCCGTAATTCCAATCGCTGTTTCAGCCGGTGTATCACCCTTGGGTCAATCACATCGAGCGTCTGTGAAAGTGGGAGATACCCTAACCTGACTTCCAAGCAGCTTCTGATGCTACTTGTTCAACCGAGTCATTTTTGAACCCTCCAGGGTCAGGTTATACATCAGACCCTTGTTGCTGATGATGAAACCAACAATGGGATCCTTGATATCCACCGTATTGATATCCTTGCCGGCGCCGAATTCAATCAGGGCCACGGAGCCGTCCACCCCGGCCTCCCAGCCGCTGCTGTCACGGAATTTTTGCAGTTCATCCGTGTCAAGAAACACCAGGATAACCGTCTTCAACTGAGCGCCGAACTGGAATCCGATAGAGGCGGAGGCCGTACTGTAATAGTCAACGGTTTTGCCGCCGATCCGCAATGCGCCTTCACCGTACTCACCACCGACACCAAAACCTGCCTTCATAACCTCCGGAAACACCAGCACGCCACTGGCCTTCTCCAGGAACTTGGCGCCTCCCGCGACCTCTTCCTGGAAGCGTTCCAGCGCTCCATCGACCTTGATATCTATTTCCTGTTTCGATGCAGCGAACGTGGCCTGTCCATAGAGAGTCAGAGAAACACCCACAATCCATGCCAACAGCAGTCTGTACAAAAGAATATTTTTCATGGAAAACCTCCGGACACATCAGTTACCTAATAAACATGATCAACAAAACACCCGATTCATTCTTCCCTGTAGA
>MGYR01000057.1:923-26238 GCA_001801825.1 Gammaproteobacteria bacterium RIFCSPLOWO2_02_FULL_56_15
ATTACTGTCTACACTCTCACCGATAAAAAAGAATACATAAAGAAATGCCGCCGCACTCAGCCCGCAAACCGTTCCGAGGATATTCAGTCCCAGGATGGTGCGCGTTGTCGAATTTGCCATACCCATGCCCCTTTTTCAGTAAAAAACGTCGGATTATACCCTTACCTCAAACCGAAGTATGGGCCAAGAAGAATGGCCGGGCAAGATCACGTCCGCCCCCAGTCAGTTCAGAACAGCAAGTATGCACGGGGTAAAGAATACCAGGTGCGCGATCGAAATCAGGGATAGAATCCTGCGGTAGAACAGGTTATATTTACTAGTCCTGATAGACATGGAAAGCTGACGGGGAGAATACCATGGAGAACACAACCAGCACTGGCAACAGTGTAACAATCATGGAAGAGCCATACGCGAATCACCAACCTCTTTCGCAGCAAGTCAGAATTCTCTATTCACAGTCGGTTACAACCTTTCTCTTTCCCCCGCTGGCAGCATTGTGTATTGCGGCAATTTTGCGCGATTTCGCCGATGACAGGTTCCTGCTGGTATGGCTTTCAATAATACTTCTGCATGGACTCCTACGCTATTATCTCCTATGGTGCTACTTCCATAGCAGCGATAGGGAGGAACACACCGATAGATGGATGAACCGGTTCATTATCACCGTATTCGTTTCCGGGATCCTATGGGGGTTTGCCGGTATTTTCCTCATACCCTACCGATCGACAGGCACTATCGCTTTCACGCTCTACAATGGGCTGCTATTACTTACCACCTGCGGCCTGGTTGCCGGCGCTGTGATTTCCTATGCCATTAATATCGGGGTGCTGCTATGTTATTCGCTACCGGCTCTGCTGCTGCCCGCCTTTCATCTCATCTCGATTGGGGATCGATATAATACCTCTTTCGGAGGTCTACTTCTGTTGTACCATCTGTATATCCTGATAGCAGCAATCAGGATGAACCGTCAGTTTGTCTATTTCATGAACATGGAACACCAAAAACAACAACTGGAGCAGAAATACAGTAACCTGAAACGGATCTATGAAGCTCTGCGGCGCCGCACTCCCAGAGCATTGTAACTCTCTGATTAGTCGGATATCTTTCTGTGGATATGAGGAATACTGGACGGGTCGCCCCGTTTCATAAATTTCTTTTCCTGATCCAGGGTCGTAACATTTTCGTATACCCCATCATCACGCTTCACGAGTTTGGTAAACCCCTGATTTCTCAACTCGCTGTTGAAAACAGCTACTGAAATCCCCGGAGCTGTTCTCGTCACCTTGTGTACCGGTGACATCGGATCGGTATCCCCAAGGGGATGTCTAGAGACATAACAGAGTTCTATCCAGGTATGCAATAGGATTCCCATCGGATGGCTGACCTCCAGGGTCAGACCATTTTCTTCACAAAGATAATCATATACAGGCATACAACCATCCGTATCTGCTACAAGCTTTCCGAGGCATCATCCATCATGATCTGCAGGTTCTTTCTTGTTGCCTTGTGAAATACAGAATCCCCCGTCTTGTCGTAATAATCGCTGGTCAGATGCAGTTCCTCCCTGAGAAACTCCTCAATTTTTGCAACCGCCATCCTTTTCCATTCACCCCAGGACACAGGTGATCCGATCTGGATCTCCAGTTCTTTCTTGAGGGCCAGGGTATTTTTCTTGAATATCCGATAATCTGCGGCAAGTTCCGCCAGATCCGCAGCCCTGACGGCTCTGTCTTCATTGCTTACACAGTGAGCATCCACATGGGTGCACAGAATCGCAGCCTTGATTTTTTTCAAGATCACTGCATCGATGCCATTTCCCGATAATTGTTCCTCGGCCAGATCAGCGGAATACGCCTCCTTGGAGTCATAACCTTTGGCTGTATGATCCTCGTGGTATCCGGCATCGTGATACAGCAAGGCGTAATAGACAACATCCTCGTGAATATCCACATTTTCCCTTCTGCAGCGCCCGACGATCTCATCCCCCTTTCTGATTACCGTACGTATATGGCCGAAATTGTGATAGGGCAGTTCGGCGCTATAGAGCTGGGAGGCCAGTTTTTCAATATATTCGTTACGCATCGATTATCCAGGAAGATTCTTCCATTACCTGGCCTAATTATATGTCCATCTCTTCTTGAAATTGAAGTGAATATTATTTGTGCACTGCATTTCTATGGTGATCTAGCGTCTGTCTGGATCCAGGGAACCAAACAACCAGAAAATAGATGGATCTCAGGCATGTGTGACTGTAGTGAATTAATAGATGTGTCTCCTCAACAGGAAGATGTGTAAATATTACAGGTGGAGATGTTTATAATAGTGGCATTTAAAGTACTGAAAATAGTGTGATCATGCATATAAAGTTTTCACTGCGTTGGACCTGTGGTGCAAACCCGGCCACAGATATAGATGAAAAACTGTTCAACCTGCTTCAGGCGATACGCTCAGACGGTTCCCTGGCAGGTGCTGCGCGTACAAGTCGGATATCCTACCGGCATGCCTGGGGCCTGTTGCGGCGCTGGGAAACGATGTTCGGTTGCCCGCTGGTGCGTCTGGAAAGAGGGCGCGGCAGGGGCACCTCACTGACGATGTTCGGAGAAAAGCTGCTCATGGAAAGACAGCACGTGGATGATCAATCGTCCGGAATTCTGGAACGGTGGGCTTTAGGTATCAATGATACTTTTTCCGGTTATCTCACCGCCACAAAAAAACCGGTCTTACGTATCCATGCCAGTCATGGACTGGCCATAAATTATCTGTATGAGCAATTACAGAAAGACCAGCGCTTTATCACGGAATTTCAGACCCATGGCAGTCTCGATAACCTGAAAAGCCTGAACAGCAACCAGTGCCAAGTGGCTGGATTTCACATCCCTCTGCAGCTTATTCATCGGGCGCTCGCACCTCAGTACCGCTACTGGTTGTCGCCGAAACGCCATTTGCTGATGATGGTCGCCACCCGCGAGCAGGGACTGATGGTACGGCGTGGCAATCCAAAGAAGATCAAGCGCCTCGCTGACCTCTGCAAACGCTCAGTCAGGTTTATCAATCGACAGCGGAACTCAGGTACGCGCACAATCCTGGATCAGCTTTTGCTCTTGGACAAGGTTCCGACTTCCCGTATCAGCGGTTACAGTAATGAGGAATTCACGCATCTGGCGGTAGCGGCGATGGTGGCCAGTGGTGCGGCCGATGCAGGTTTCGGCATCCAGGCGGTCACCCGACAGTTCGATCTGGATTTCATTCCGTTCCTGCAGGAGACCTATATACTCGCTATCGATAACAGCCTTGAAGAATTCATCCTGGAGACCCTGGGAAAACTGCTCAAATCCCCGGCCTTGCGCCGCAGAATCAACCAACTGCCCGGTTATCATGCCGGACATGCGGGAGAATACCTTAGTTTCAGTCAGTTGTTCGAACGGGAGGTGGATTGATCTCCAAGCACCCGGATCAGGATGATGCCGGCGCTATTTCCGCGAAAAATACCGCTCCAGAAGAAACGGGTCATCAAAATGCCTGCGGCCAACAAAAGCTATGGTGTGATGTCCCCATTGTTTCATCGCGCCCGGATCACTCACGCCCATGGGCCAGAGCAGCCATTTCTCTTTTCTGCCGGTACCCGGGATGATGCCTTGGGGTGAGAAAACACTGCGATGCCCGGTACCCGGCAATGGCAGGGATCGCAGATCGTCATACTGGGTAAACGCGTAAAGAGTACCGGTAGCCAAACTCTCCGATTTATCCAGGCCGATGATAAAATGCGTTCGCGCCTCGAGCGTTATAATTATCCTCCCGGGATCATTATCGGACATTCGTGCCGGGACCAGGATCGCCTCCTCATCCTCTCTTTCTGGGATCTTACGTTCCTGGACACCTGTACCCGGGAAAAACATGTGATAACAGCCACAATTGTGTATCGCGTCATACATAAGTACCTGACCATCGAGGTCCAGCGTCACCCGCCAGGTAATTCCATCCAGCCTGCCGCTCAGGATATCCATGGGCCCTGTGGCCGGTCTGGACGGGAACCAGAGTATATAATTGAGTTGCGGTACTATTCTGTCTTCGAACCGGGATCGAGAAAGCCAAGCGTATGTCAGAGGCCGGTCAGTATCCACTGCCGCTTGTCCGCTTTGCCAGAAGAGTGCACCCATACGATCCGCTGAACTTTCCTGTTCAATACGCCATACGGGCGCGTAGTATCGGAACAATCGATCCAGTTCCGGCCCCTTTTCCAGCAGGGGTATCGCCAATGGATTATTCCTGCTACGGGCAAGGATCAGGGCGATAGATTCCGGATCCGGAGGTATTTCATCCTCGGGAGGTCGGTACAGGATGTTCGGCTTATTTGCCCCATTCACCGAAGAAAGCCTGAAATTTTCCAGGGTTTCCGCATGCAACCGGCTGACACCGGCAGTAACGAGGCGCTTCACCAGGGGATATAGACCCAGGAATCTCTGAATCTCGCTGTAGCTGTCAGGCACCCGGGTCCGTGTCACCAGGTCCCTCATACGATCCGGATTTTCCCGGACAGTCTGGATCGTCTGCTCTCCACATGCAGCTAAGCTCTCCAGCCACTGGTCCCGAGTCCGGACACCCGGCGGCCATACACTGTCATCCACAATCAAGAGATTGCCGATCTCCGCCGCTCGTCCCTGTTGATCCAGTTCACGCAGCAGGGTAAGCCACTGGTTCCGCTTGTCTTCCGTATCCAAATGGTTTTTAAATGAAGCCAGGAAACGGTTGACCCTGAAAAATGGATAAGCCTTTATGCCCACATCCTGGACATCCCGGATACCCTGCACACTTACCAGCTTTTCCGTATGGACTAACAACTGGATACAGGACGGTGTCAGGTTGGTGGCTGCGTTATCGATGCCCTTTTGGTCATGATATACAGCCGGTCGCAGACTACATGCCGTTGACAGCAGCAACAGCAGGAACAGGGGATACTGATCGGGTCGAATTACCATGGCAGTGGAACTATGTTTAGCGGACAGTATATCGGATCAGATTAGCTTCGGTCCTGGTCCAAGTCCATGCCGTACTCCTCCCAGGCAATCCCACCGGAATTGGTGAAAAAACAGGGAACGTGGCTGGAAAAGAGCCACAGGACAGTGTAATTTAGCCATCCCGCGTTGATAACGGTGCGAAATGGGAAAAAAGCTTTACATAAAGACATTTGGTTGCCAGATGAACGAATACGATTCTGCAAGAATCAGAGATCTGCTGACAGAATCGAACGGTATGGAATTGACCGAGGACCCGGGTCATGCAGATGTCGTCCTATTCAATACCTGCTCCATTCGTGAGAAAGCCCAGGAAAAACTTTTCTCGGAACTGGGAAGGTGGCGCCGGCAGAAGCTCATCAAACCGGATCTTATACTGGGAGTAGGCGGATGCGTGGCAAGCCAGGAAGGCGAAGCCATAAGAAGGCGTGCACCTTATGTGGATATCGTCTTTGGGCCCCAGACCCTGCACCGCCTGCCGGAAATGTTTGCCGCCATGCACAGGTTGCAAAAACCCATCATCGACGTCTCCTTTCCCGAGATAGAGAAATTCGATCATCTGCCGGAACCCCGTGCGGAGGGCGTCATAGCTTTCGTATCGGTTATGGAAGGTTGCAGCAAATACTGCAGCTTCTGTGTAGTACCCTATACACGTGGAGAGGAGATCAATCGCCCCTTCGATGACATACTCGCCGAGGTTTACAGCCTTGCCAAACAGGGGGTACGGGAGATCACACTACTCGGGCAGAATGTCAATGCCTACCGGGGCTTGACGCATGACGGAAGGGCCGCTGACCTTGCCCTGTTAATAGAGTACGTTGCTGCTGTAGATGGTATAGAACGAATACGGTTTACAACATCCCATCCTGCGGAGCTTACCGACAATCTGATCCATGCCTACACTTCCGTCTCGCAACTGGTAAACCACCTGCACCTGCCCGTACAAAGCGGATCCGACCGGATACTCCGCCTGATGAAACGGGGACATACCGTGCGGGAATACAGGGACAAGATCCGGAAATTGAGGAACCTGAGGCCCGGCATCAGCCTCTCATCGGATTTTATCGTTGGATTCCCAGGGGAAACCGATGAAGATTTTCAGGCCACCCTCGATCTTGTCACCGGACTGGGCTTTGATCAGTCCTTCAGTTTTGTCTACAGCAAACGGCCGGGGACACCGGCAGCCGCCATGGAGGATTCCATAGCCGCTGAGGTGAAAAAGGAACGTCTGGAGATCCTTCAAAATCAGATCAATTCGCAGGCGGCGGCTATCAGCACGCAAATGGTAGATACTGACCAGTATGTCCTGGTGGAAGGTATTTCCCGCCGCAATAGCCGGGAATTATTTGGCAGGACGGAGAATAACCGGGTTGTGAATTTCCCCGGTACACCTGAACTGATAGGAACGTTTGCCCGGCTGAGGATCACAGAGGCCATGCACAACTCCCTGCGCGGGCAACTCAGCAGTTCGCCTGGAAACTGCAACGTAGGAACTGCGGACTCCACGAGTCTCGTATAATCCGTTGAACACCCCTGCAGATATCGTTCACCCCGTAGCCGCGGATATTGTACTGGCGCCACCGGATAATGAACGTCTCGCTAATCTGTGTGGCCCCATGGACGAGCATTTGCGCCAGATAGAAAGGCGCTGTGGCATCGAGATCAATAACCGGGGTAATAGTTTCCGTATTATCGGGACCTCTAAATCAGTCGAATCGGGGGGCCGGTTGCTTACCCAGCTCTACGAAGCCACAAGACAGGAGCTGCTGTCACCGGAACGCATTCACCTGTTCCTGCAGGATTCCTGTCTGGAAGAAGAACTGGAAGAAGGACAGACAGGTGAGATTAGCATCAAGACCAAGCGCGGCATAATACGCGGCCGGAGTCCGAATCAGAGGCTTTATCTGTCCAATATCCAGGCCCACGACATCAACTTCGGAGTCGGTCCGGCAGGTACCGGGAAGACTTACCTGGCAGTGGCCTCTGCAGTCGCCGCCCTGGAACAGGAAAGGGCGCGCAGATTGGTCCTGGTGCGACCTGCAGTTGAAGCGGGTGAAAAATTGGGTTATCTGCCGGGAGATATAATTCAGAAAATCGACCCTTATCTCCGTCCGCTCTATGACGCCCTCTATGAGATGCTTGGTTTCGAACGCGTCGCCAGGCTGGTGGAACGCAATATTATCGAGATCGCTCCCCTCGCCTTCATGCGCGGACGGACCCTAAATGAGGCGTGTATCATCCTCGATGAGGCCCAAAACACGACCGTGGAACAGATGAAGATGTTTCTCACCCGGATCGGTTTCGGTTCCACTGCTGTCATTACCGGTGATATCACACAGACTGATTTGCCCTCTGGAAAAAGGTCCGGACTTCGCCACGTGATCGACATCCTCAGCAAGGAAGAGGGGATTAGTTTCACATTCTTTAAATCCAGGGATGTCGTCAGACATCCCCTGGTGAAGCGGATCCTGGACGCCTATGAACGCAGCGAGAAGAGCGTCGCATCAGATGATCCCGGGAAACGGTCGCGCTGATGCCAAAGGTCGGTGTCCAGATTGCCTCCACAGTAACGGAGTTGCCTGAAGGTAAAACGATCAGGCGCTGGGTTCGCACTGCACTTAGGGATAGAAAAAAACAGGCAGATCTGACTATCCGCATCACGGACATGGATGAGGCCAGGCAATTGAATAAGCGCTGGCGCGGAAGCAACGAGGCCACCAATGTCCTGTCTTTCCCTGCTTTGTCTCCCGGGGAGATTGAACCCCATAAGCAACCCTATTTAGGGGATATCGTGATTTGCGCCCCTGTGATCTGCGCGGAAGCAAGACAGCAGGGCAAAGAGCTTCAGGCTCACCTCGCACACATAGTTATTCATGGTGTATTACACTTGTTAGGATATGATCACATCGAGCCCAAGATGGCCGCTGACATGGAGAACCTGGAAATCAGGATCCTATCGGCCATCGGGGTTAGCAACCCTTATATAATCGAAGAATGAAAAAACAAAAGGATTCCGAACCTCCCTCCCGGCTGTCACTCCTGAAGAACTTTCTTTCTCGGGGACCTAAGGATCGTCCGGCTTTACTCGAGATCCTGCGCAATTCTGAAACCAGGAATCTGCTGGACTCCGATGCACTGATTATGATCGAAGGCGCTCTGCACGTCTCCGATATGCGGGTCAATGACATCATGGTACCCAAGGTACAAATGGTTGTTGTTTCTTATGATGCCAATCCGGCAGAGATCATCCGGACCGTCGTCGAGTCCGGGCATTCAAGATTCCCGGTTATAGGCGAAGATTCCAATGATGTGATGGGAATCCTGCTGGCCAAGGATCTCTTGTCCTACTTTGCCAATCCCGCCGGGGAATCCTTTAATATCAAGGATGCGATGCGCCCGGCAGTTTTCATCCCGGAAAGCAAGCGCCTGAACATCCTGCTGCGGGAATTCAAATCCAGCCGGAACCACATGGCGATCATTGTGGATGAGTACGGTGTAACCGGACTGGTCACCATAGAGGATATCATCGAGGAAATCGTTGGTGAAATCGAAGATGAACATGATATCGAAGAGGAAGATAACATACATCAGCACGGCGTCAACCGTTATACAGTAAGGGCAATAACGCCTATCGAGGAATTCAATAAACGCTTCGGTACTGATCTGAGCGATACAGAATACGATACCATCGGCGGACTGGTCATCAACGCTTTCGGACACCTGCCCAAGAGAGGTGAATCCATTGACCTGGCGGGATTTCACATCAAGGTATTGCGGGCGGATCGCCGCCGGATCCAGTTATTGAAACTCACGAAGGGTGAACATTAACCACCGCACGCAAATTCAGCCTGAGCGCGGAATTCCTGTGGCCGCCAATTTCATAAAAAAAATCCCGGCAGAATTCTGCTGTCTGTTATCCGGAATGGTCATGCCGCTGGCCTTCGCGCCTTTCAATTTCTGGCCCGTTTCCATCGCAGCAACAGCAATACTCTTTTACCTCTCGGTGGACAGGACGCCGCGCCAAGGTTTCCTTTGCGGTTATCTCTTCGGGATCGGCATGTTCGGTGCGGGAGTCAACTGGCTGCATATCAGCATCAACCAGTTCGGTGGAATGAGTCTCACCGGATCCCTCCTGGTGACGATGGTACTCGTGCTGTTCCTGGCCTTGTATCCTGCGTTGACGATTCTTGGCGGCAAGCGCTTTTTTTCAAGTAGGGGATCCACTGTCTATCTGTTTTCACTGGCTGTCCTGTGGATATTATTTGAATGGCTGCGGGCCTGGTTGTTTACTGGTTTCCCCTGGCTCCAGATCGGCTATGCACATGCCGATTCTCCACTGTCAGGCCTTGCGCCGGTGACGGGAATTTACGGCACCGGTCTGGCGGTCACGGTTAGCTCCTGCCTGCTGGTATTGTTGGCTCGTAGAGGAACGATAAAAAGGTTTACTGTACTCCTGGTCCTTTTGTGCCTGTGGCTTGCTTCCTGGGTACTTGGACGGATGGATTGGGTGGGTCCAAGTGGAAGCGATATTTCCGTCGCCCTCATACAGGGAGGGATCCCACAGGACATGAAGTGGCAGCCGCAATTTCGACGCCAGGGTTTTGAACTTTACCTCGAACTTTCGGAACCTTTCTGGAATCGCGATCTGATCGTTTGGCCGGAAACAGCCCTACCGGTCTTCCTCAGCCATTCGAATGCATATCTGGAGGAAATTGAGACCCTTCGTCAACGGGGAGGGGGCAGCCTCCTGCTGGGTATACCCGTGGATGACCCGGATACAGGGCAGTACTTCAACAGCGCTTTACTTCTGGGCAGTGAGCTATTCGTGTATCACAAACGTCACTTGGTCCCCTTTGGAGAATATCTCCCGTTGAAATTTCTACTGGGTCGTATCCTGAATTTTCTGGAGATTCCGATGTCGGATTTCACGCCGGGCAAGTCTGTGAGTCCGGTCTTCGACACCGGTGTTTTCCGAGTCGGCATTTCCATCTGTTATGAGGCGACCTTCGGAAGCGAGATAATACAAGCAATGCCTGATGCCGAATTTCTTATCAATATCAGTAATGACGCCTGGTTCGGCGACTCACTGGCGCCACATCAGCATCTGCAGATGGCCAGAATGCGGGCCCTGGAGACCAGCCGTTTCATGCTCCGCGCCACTAACACCGGTATCACGGCAATCATTGATAACAAAGGCAGGGTCATCAGGCGTGCCGAGCAGTTCAATCCCGCTGCCATCAGTGACAGGATCAGCCTCTACCACGGATTGACGCCCTATGCTGCGACCGGTGACATACCGGTTATCATGCTGTGTATGCTTGTGTTGCTGCTGTTGCGGATCCGCAAGACTGAAATTATTTGAATGTCTCCATGATACCGGCCATCGAAATGCGGCCGGCCAATACGTCCATGCCACTGATAGCGTTTCCCCGTACGATTAGCTCATTCGCTATGATAGGGCACACTCAGCTCGTGGACAGCATCAACCAGAACCTTGAGCTTGTCGGGTTCAACGTGCTGGGAAATACCATGCCCCAGATTGAATACATGTCCGGTGCCGCTGCCGAAAGCCGCCAGTATCTCCGCGGCCTCGGCCCGAATGGAGTCGGTTGAGCCGAACAGAATCGCAGGATCCATATTGCCCTGGAGCGCAACCCTGCCGCCTGTCCGCCGCCTGATGTCTCCGATGCTGACAGTCCAGTCCAGGCCGATGGCATCACAACCGCTTGCTGCAATATCTTCCATCCAGGCGCCCCCGCCCTTGGTAAACAGGATAACCGGTACGGTTTGAGAACCGGTCCCGCGCTTAAGTCGTCCTACAATATCCTTCATATATCGCAGGGAAAATTCCCGATAGGCGGCAGGTGTCAGGATGCCACCCCAGGTATCGAAGATCTGCACGGCGTTGACGCCCGCCGCGATCTGGGCATTGAGATAATCCGCAACCGATCGCGCCAGGACTTCCAGAAGGGCATGCAGGGTTTCCGGCTCTGCATACATCATGGCCTTGGCGAAACGGTACTCGCGGCTCGAACCACCCTCAATCATATAGGTGGCGATCGTCCAGGGGCTGCCGGAAAAACCGATCAAGGGCAGCCGGTTGTCCAGTTCCCGCTTGATGGTCCTGACAGCGTCCATCACATATCTAAGGTCGCTTTCCGGATCGGGAACTCCGATACGATCCACATCGGACCGGTTCCTAATGGGAGAGCTGAAACGCGGACCTTCATTCTCAACGAACTGCAGTCCCAGTCCCATGGCATCCGGAATAGTCAGGATATCGGAAAATAGGATCGCGGCATCCAGATCGAAGCGCCGCAAGGGTTGCATGGTTACTTCACAGGCCAGTTCAGGGGAACGACAAAGGTCCATGAAGCTTCCCGCCTGTTGCCGGGTTCTGCGGTACTCCGGCAGATAGCGGCCGGCCTGTCGCATGATCCAGATCGGTGTACGGTCAACGGGTTGACGTAACAATGCACGGATCAGGCGGTCGTTTTTCAATTCATGGATCATAACACAGGGGATCATTGCAGCAGGGGAAATCATACAGGAAAAAGGTATAATAAACAGTAATATCCATCCACACTGATGACCCATGCCGATGGGGATCGCAAGGACCGCACAAGGACCTGTATTGTACGCAGAAGAGATTCAGAAATACTACGACGGCAGCCCAGCGGCCCGCTGGCTCGCGCTCGCCAGCATCTGTCTTGTCAACCTATCCAACTCCCTGACCATGTCATCCACCAATGTGGCGGTACCGGAGATCGCGAAAGACCTGTCTGCTGATGCCGTCCTGATCAGCTGGATACCGACGGCGTTTCTGCTCAGTAATGTCGTGGTGATCTTACCGGCCGGCCGGCTGGCGGATATTCATGGACGTAAAAGGGTCTATCTCACGGGGATCATCGTTTTCACTCTGGCCAGCCTGGTCGCCTCCCAGGCGCCGAGCATTGAATGGCTGCTCTTCACACGTGTACTGCAGGGACTGGGTTCGGGCATGTCCTTTGCCACCGGTCTTGCCATCGTGATGTCCATATTCAGCGCCAGCAACCGAGGTATGGCGCTTGGCTTCGCCAATGCGGCTGTCTATATAGGCATGTCCTGCGGTCCGGTGCTCGGCGGTTGGATCACCGAAACACTGGGCTGGCGCACCATCTTCATGTTTCCGGTACCGCTGATCACCATAGCGATCACCCTGATCCTGCTGCGTCTCAAAGGAGAGTGGAAAAGTGAGACGCCGGACAAGGTGGACTGGCTGGGCAGTCTGATCTTTCTCGGCTGGGCATCCTCCCTGTTCCTGGGGGTCTCCTTGCTGCCGTCACCAAGCGGCATGCTGTGCGTGTCAGCGGGAGTTGCCGGTCTGATCCTGTTTGTCTACCAGCAGACGACTACCCGTTATCCCCTGATCCGCTTTCGGGCGATCATGGATAATCGTATATTCTCGAGATCGCTGCTGGCCAGCACTTGCGCCTATGCCAGTAACTTTCCGTTGGTCTTCCTGCTCAGTCTGTACCTGCAGTTTATCCAGGGCATGTCCCCGGCTGCGGCCGGGAAACTGATGATGCTGCAGGCAATTACAATGGCAATCGTGGCGCCCTTTGCCGGCCGTCTCTCGGATCGCTTCGAACCCAGGATCATCGCAACGACCGGATGTCTGATCATGTCCTGTGCCCTCATGGTGCTGCAGCATGTCGATGTGGATACATCGCTGCATATCATCGCTGCTGCCTTGATGACACTGGGATTCGGTTTCGGCCTGTTTACCTCTCCCAACAATAATGCCGCCTTGGGCTCGGTGGACAAGGCAAGGCTCAGCATAGCCTCTGCGCTGCTGAGCCTGTCGCGCCTGATGGGAAACATGACCGGGTCCGCCGGCGTCCTGCTCCTCGTCTCGATAATCATCGGCAACGTGGAATTGGAACCGAGTCAGTATCGTGCCTTGCTGGAAGTTATACGCTGGGTACTCAGCGCCTCATGCATCTATGCCCTCTGCGGCGCCTGGTTTTCCTACACCCGCGGGAATGTGCGTAGCCCTGGAGAGTCCGGCAGATCGGACTGAAGCACCCGGTCTGTTAAGCGGACACTCCGGATGCGCAGGCAGAGAGTCCTCAGCCGCCTGTGCCCAGGGAATCCAGTTGCTTCCGCACGGAGGCCAGTTTCACACAGTTGACAAAGACCACCATGGTCTTTTCCACTTCATCCAGCACCGGCAGGGAGGGGGCAAGACGGATGTTCTTGTCCTCCGGATCGCGGCCGTAGGGAAAGGTGGCGCCGGCGGGCGTCAGTTTCACACCTGCCGCGGCTGCCAGCCGCACTACCTCGCTCGCAACCCCGGGGCGGGCATCGAAGGATACAAAGTATCCACCACCAGGGACCTGCCAGTGGCCCAGATCGGTATCTGCGAAATTTTCCTCGAGACACCGGATTACCGCCGCAAATTTTGGCCGCAGCATTTCAGCATGTTTTTTCATGTGTTGTTTCAGCGCATAAATGTCGGGAAACATTTTTGCATGCCGGAGTTGGTTCACCTTGTCAGGGCCTATGGTGGCGATACCCAGATGCTTCCTGAATTTGGCCAGATTTCCCGCAGAAGCCGCCAGGAAGGCGACACCGGCGCCGGCGAAACTGATCTTCGATGTGGACGTAAACTGCAACACGCTGTCTGCGGTCCCAAAACGGTCACAGTAATCCATGATGTTTGCCAGCAGCGGGGGGTTATCGTGGAGATCGTGCACCGCGTAGGCATTGTCCCAGAACAGCCGGAAGTTATTCGATGCGATCCGGCCCAGGGCGGCCATCCGTTCGACAACAGCATCACTGAACACGATTCCGGTGGGATTGGAATACTTGGGAACCACCCATAGTCCCCGGATTAGCGGGTCTTTTCTGATTAAGATCTCAACCTCGTCCATATCGGGACCATCATCCCGCATGCCAACATTGAGCATTTCAATGCCCAGTTCCTGGCAAATGGCGAAATGCCGATCATAACCGGGGACCGGACAGATAAACTTGACCTTCCCTTCCTCCTTCCATGGCCTGGCTCCTTCATGGGTACCGAAGAGGTAAGCAAAGTGGACACATTGATGCATCAGGCCGAGGCTGCTGTTACCCCCCGCCAGCACCATGGCGGGTTTAACACCCAGCAGGTCAGCGCCCAACTGGCGCAATTCCTGTATGCCATCAAGCCCGCCGTAGTTACGCGTATCGGTACCGTCGGCGGAAATGTAGTCTCCGGCCAGTATGCCATCGAGACCATTGGCAAGATCCAGCTGTAGTGAGGAGGGTTTCCCCCGGGTAAGGTCAAGATTCAGATTCCGCTTCCTGATGTTTTCATATTCAGCAGCAAGTTCCTTCTCCCACCGCAACAACTGCGCCGCATCGGCTTTCTCAATATACAAGTCAATACCTCGATTCTTGGGCAAATATACGAAAGCGGCTCCCTCCGTACCGGTCGCAAGGCTGGCCATGCTGAAATCCGGTTGGCTCCTGGAACGCGCGAAGCATATGGAATTGTCAGTATAAAATCAACCTGGTGCGAACGGCGATTAGGCGAAGGCATGCACCATAAGAATCCATCGAATATCTGGCCGCAAGATCCCTTAGTGCGGCAATGCAGCAACTTGTGACAGATGAACAACTCCGCTGGATAACAGCGGTTCAGAGCGGAGCCGGCAGTTCAGATGCGCCCATGAGGTATCGATCGATTGCCCTTGCGGCAGAACGGCCCTCGGCAATGGCCCATACAATCAGGGATTGGCCATGCTGCATGTCTCCGGCTGTGAAAACACCCTCAACGCTGGTTTTCCATCCTCCGTCATGCCAGACGTTATTGCGATCGGTGAATCGCACACCCAGATCTTCCAGCATGCCTTTTTTCTCCGGTCCCACAAAACCCATGGACAACAGGGCCAACTGGCAAGGGAGAAGATAATGGCTTCTAGGCACTTCATTGAAGGTGATCCTGCCGTAGTTATGTACGATTTCTACTCGGCATAGCTCCAACTGCTGGAGATTTCCTTTATCATCCCCTATGAAACGGGTGGTTGACGCCGAATAGAGCCGTTTGCCTCCTTCTTCATGCGCAGACGCCACACGGTAGATATTTGGCCACTCCGGCCACGGATTGCCTTCGGAGCGTTTTTCCGGTGGTCTCGGCATGATCTCGATCTGATGAACTGATGCCGCCTTCTGCCGGTGTACGGTACCCAGGCAATCCGCGCCCGTGTCACCCCCACCGATAACGACGACGTGCTTGCCTGTGGCTGAAATACACTCCGTCTCGGGGATGGAATCCCCATGGCAGTCACGGCCGGCCTGGGTAAGATATTCCATGGCGAAATGCACACCCTTCAGTTCCCGGCCCGGGATTGGTAAATCCCGGGCTTGGCTGGCGCCCCCGGCAAGCAACAACGTATCGAAATTCCCTGTCAGGGTCGAGACCGGGATATTCTGTCCAATATAGGCATTCGTCCGGAACTCGACACCTTCTTCCTGCATCTGCTCCATACGTCTATCCAGGCGGTATTTCTCCATTTTGAATTCCGGAATTCCATATCTCAGCAATCCACCGATACGATCGCTTCTTTCGAATACAGTGACTGCATGTCCGGCGCGGGCAAGCTGCTGTGCAGCCGCGAGTCCCGCCGGACCAGACCCGACGATCGCTACCTTCTTGCCGGTCTTTTTCTCCGCAGGTTGTGGTCTTATCCAGCCGTTTTCCCAGGCTTTATCGATGATCGCTAGTTCCACCGCCTTGATGGTGACGGGATTGTCGTTGATCCCGAGCACACAGGAACCTTCACAGGGGGCCGGGCACAGGGTACCGGTGAATTCAGGGAAATTATTGGTGGCATGTAGGCGATCAATCGCCGCACGCCATTGTTCCCGGTAAACCAGGTCGTTCCAGTCCGGGATCAGGTTGCCTAGTGGACAACCGTTGTGGCAGAACGGTATGCCGCAATCCATGCACCGGGAAGCCTGTGCTTGCAGGGTGGGGTCAGGCCAGGGAGCCATTACCTGCTTCCAGTCCAGCAAGCGTTCCTTTACGGGCCGGTAGGGCTGCTTGTCGCGACCGAGTTCAAGAAAACCCGTCGGCTTAGCCATGGGCCGCCTCCATGACAGCCTCATCCTCCGGCACACCGGATGCACGCGCCCGGTTGATGGCCTCCAGCACCCGCTTGTAATCCTTCGGCATTACTTTGACAAACATCCGAACGTAATCATCCCACCCGGAGAGGATCTTTGCTGCAAGCGTACTTCGGGTATATTGATGATGCCTCGCGAGCAACTCACGAACCGTCCCGATATCCTCATCATCCTCGAGACTTTCCAGCGCCACCATGGCTGTATTACAGCGGATGCGAAATTCCTTGTGCTCATCCAGGACATAGGCGATGCCACCGGACATGCCGGCGGCAAAATTCCTGCCTGTTTTGCCAATCACCACGATCCTGCCACCCGTCATGTATTCACAGCCGTGATCGCCTACACCCTCAACCACGGCCCTCGCTCCGCTGTTCCTCACCGCAAAACGTTCCCCTGCGATTCCGCGAATATAGGCTTCCCCGCTGGTCGCCCCGTAGAGGAGCACATTGCCGGCTATAATATTATCTTCCGCCAGGAAGGTGGCATTTTTGGGAGGGAAGAGGATGATCTTCCCACCCGAAAGTCCCTTGCCGAGGTAGTCATTGGCATCACCTTCAATCGTCATGGTGATGCCTGCCGGGACAAAGGCGCCAAAACTCATCCCCGCGGATCCATGAAAGTGGATACGAATAGTATCCTCGGGAAGCGCTGCACTGCCATGACGCCGGGTTATCTCGTACCCCAGGGTAGTACCCACCGTCCGGTTGGTATTTTTTATGGGTAGAATGATATCGACCGGCTTCCGATCCTCAATCGCATCCTTGCAGAGCGGCACCAGGATCGTAACATCCAGGGATTTCTCAAGACCATGATCCTGTTTGCGGGTACAGTATATTCCTGAGCCCGCTGCTGCCTTGGGTTTGTGGAGGATCATACTGAAATCCAGTCCTTCCGCTTTCCAGTGTTTTATGGCGCGGTTGACATCAATACGGTCCACCTGGCCGATCATCTCCGCGAATCTCCGGTAACCCAGTTGGGCCATGTACTCCCTTACTTCCTCGGCAAGGAATCTGAAATAGTTCACTACATGATCCGCCTGGCCACTGAATTTCTCCCGCAACCTTGGATCCTGGGTTGCAACACCCACAGGACAGGTATTGAGATGGCAAACCCGCATCATGATGCATCCTGCGACCACCAGTGGCGCGGTGGAGAAACCGAATTCCTCGGCGCCAAGCAGGGCCGCGATAACCACATCCCGGCCGGTCTTGAGCTGGCCGTCCGTCTGTACCACGATCCGGTCACGCAGGCGGTTCATTACCAATACCTGCTGGGTCTCCGCGAGACCCAGTTCCCAGGGCAGCCCTGCATGTTTGAGTGAGCTTATGGGGGAGGCGCCGGTTCCACCATCGTAACCGGAGATCAACACCACATCGGAATGGGCCTTGGCGACACCAGCCGCGACGGTTCCGACACCGATCTCCGAGACCAGCTTGACATGGATCCTCGCCCGGGGGTTGGCGCTTTTCAGATCGTGGATGAGTTGCGCCAAGTCCTCAATGGAATAAATATCATGATGTGGGGGGGGCGAAATGAGCCCGACGCCTGCGGTGGAATAACGCACTTTAGCAATCCAGGGATATACCTTGCTTCCCGGCAACTGTCCACCCTCTCCCGGTTTCGCCCCTTGCGCCATCTTGATCTGGATATCATCTGCATTCACCAGGAATTCGCTCGTGACACCGAAACGGCCCGAGGCAACCTGTTTGACTGCGCTGCGGCGCGAGTCGCCATTCGGATCCGGTATATACCGATCCGGATCCTCTCCACCTTCCCCGGTATTTGATTTCCCGCCGATACGATTCATGGCAATGGCCAGGGTTTCATGCGCTTCCTTGCTGATGGAACCATAGGACATGGCGCCGGTGGCAAAACGCTTCATGATCGTTTCTACTGGTTCCACCTCTTCAATCGGGACGGCTGGCCGATCGAAGCTGAACTGGAACAGCCCTCGCAGGGTTGCGAGATTTTCATTCTGGTTATCCACCAGGCTGCTGTACTCCCTGTACTGACTGTAATCGCCGCTACGGGTTGCGTGCTGAAGTTTCGCCACGGTGGCAGGGTTAAAGAGATGATATTCTCCATCCCTCCGCCACTGGTATTCACCACCCCATTCCAGATCCGGTTGCTTTACCTTTCTGTCAGGAAAAGCATTGCTGTGCCGGAGACTGTTTTCGCGGGCGACAATATCAAGTCCGATACCGCCAATCCTGGAAGTGGTCCATGTGAAGTAACGATCAACGAACTCCTTATTCAGTCCGATTGCCTCGAAAATCTGCGCCCCACGGTAAGACTGTATAGTCGATATGCCCATCTTTGACATGGTCTTGGTCAGTCCCTTGTTCACCGCCTTGACGAAATTATGGACGGCATCCTCAAAATCCATCTCGGGAAGATGGCCCTTGCCTATCATGTCTTCCAGTGACTCAAAAGCCAGGTAAGGATTGATGGCGCCGATACCAAATCCAAGCAAGAGCGCAAAATGGTGGACTTCACGGGGTTCGCCCGACTCAAGTATCAATCCGGCCTTCACCCTGGATCCGTTGCGTACCATATGATGGTGCACACCGGCCGTAGCCAGAAGCGAGGGAATGGCAGCCAATTTCTCATCAATTCCCCGATCGGAAAGGATGATATAGGTATAACCTTCGTTAATTGCCACATCCACCTGCTTGCAGACCTGCTGCAAGGCCAGGTCCAGTCCAGCGCCGCCTTCTGCAACCGGATAGAGGATCGAAATCACCTTGCTCCGGTAACCGGGCAGATCAGCGGATCGGATCCTGGCCATTTCCTCATTGGTCAGAACCGGGGATTCAATACGGATTTGGCGGCAGCTCCGCGGTACAGGCTGCAGCAGGTTGCCTTCCGGACCAAGCGTGCTTGATACCTGGGTAACCAATTCCTCACGGATCCCGTCAAGCGGTGGATTGGTTACTTGGGCAAAAAGCTGCTTGAAATAATCATATAAAAGACGAGGCCGGTTGGAGAGCACGGCAAGGGCGGCATCGGTACCCATGGAACCGATGGGTTCTTCACCATCGCGGGCCATGGGCGCCATCAGGATACGTAAATCCTCATGGGTGTAACCGAAGGCCTGTTGACGCTGCAATAAGGTCTTTGGATCGGATCGGTGGATTTCCCCTGTTTGCGGCAACTTGTCCAGGGGCAATAGATTCTCCGACAACCATTTCCGATAGGGATGTTCTTTAGCGTAGGTCTGTTTGAGTTCCTCGTCATCGATAATTCGTCCCTGACGTGTATCCACCAGGAAAATACGCCCCGGATGCAGCCTTTCCTTGATCAGTATATTTTCAGGAGGGATATCCAATACTCCAACCTCAGAGGCCATAATCACCATCTCGTCCTTGGTGACATAATAGCGAGATGGTCTCAGTCCGTTTCGATCCAATACGGCACCGATAATCTCGCCGTCTGTAAAGGCGATTGAGGCCGGGCCGTCCCATGGTTCCATCAGGCAGGAATGGTATTCATAAAAGGCCCTGCGATCATCATTCATGGACTCGTGACCGCTCCAGGCTTCAGGAATCATCATCAATACTGCCAGTGGTAGCGGCCTTCCGGTCATGTGCAGGAATTCCATGACATTATCAAACGTGGAAGAGTCACTGCCGCCTTCAATAATGATGGGAAAAAGCTTCTTCAGGTCCTCGCCGAAAAGTGCGGATTCGAACAGCGCCTCACGGGCGCGCATCCAGTTGATATTACCCCTTGTGGTATTGATCTCGCCGTTGTGGGATATATATCGGAAAGGATGTGCCAAGGGCCACGAAGGAAAGGTGTTGGTTGAAAAACGCTGGTGGACGAGCGCCATCGCCGACTCGACATCCGGATCCGTGATATCCGGGAACATGGTCTCGATCTGGGTGCCGGTTAACATCCCCTTGTAGACGAAGGTCCTATAGGACAGGGTTGGTATATAGAACAATGCCTTTTCCTTGAGATCTGAATTCCTGATGCTCTGCTCCACACGCTTGCGGATGACATAGAGTTTCCGGTCAAAGGCGGAGGCATCCCGCAATTCGGTGCTGCGCCCGATAAATATCTGCTTGAAATTAGGCTCGCCCGCCTTCGCCGTCGGACCGATAGGGGAATCATCCACTGGGACATCCCGCCAACCCAGCACCGTTTGTCCCTCTTCGGTCACAATCTGCTCGAAGATGCGGCGGCAATGTAGTGATTGTTCCGGATCCCGGGGTAGAAACACCATACCGGCGCCGTATTGCAGGGGATCTTCCGGTAAGTTGATACCCAGTTCCCCGCAAACTCTGCGAAAAAATTTATGTGGTTTCTGGATCAATATACCAACCCCATCTCCGGTATTCTCTTCCGCACCACAAGCACCTCTGTGCAACAGGTTCTTGAGGATGATCATGGCATTACTCACGATCTGGTGAGACTTGCGTCCTTTCATATCCACGACGAAGCCTACTCCGCAGGCATCGTGCTCCTGGGCAGGGTCGTAGAGTCCTTCAGCTTGATGGCCGAGCAACATATTCATAAAGTGAAATTTTTCAAGTTAGCTACGCAGTGAACCTGCGTAACCGATAGATGCAATCAGGTTCGGGTACGATGAGGTGTGAGTGCAATTGCACTAAGATATTCGCTTTGTTGCCCGGGTTTCATGTAGGTTAACCACCAAGCCTCTTCGTCTTCATACAAAAGGAGCAGAATTATAATCAAGCAACCCCAGTATGTCACGATATTGAAACCTGATTAACCGGACTTTTAGGAGGCTTTTCAATGGCATTTGCGTTAGTTAGTTGATTTTGGAAGCTATCGAATAGGATTTCAGATTCGGTCTGGATAACATTGGGTCAATTTCTGATTAAAAACATCTATCTATGCAAACCTTCAGGTATCGGATGTTGTCCCGTTGATCTCCGCTTTTATCGCTGCGGAACTACGCGGCCAGGGACGGATCCGGCGGGCATAATCAGGCAAACCAGTGATTCCAGCCACAGCCGCTACGCGGTCTTCGTAAGGGCCCGTCAGCAGCAGATACCAGGCACGATTATCCTTGCTCGTGACCACTAGGGCGTTTTCTCCAGGCAGGGCTGGTTTGTATCCCAGGAAACGCCGGATGGTTTGCAGTTCATGCGCACCGATTAACTGGATTACATAACTCTCCGCCGGCAGCCGCTCCAACCAGTCCCTGCCTAGGACGGACGGGAATCCTGGTAATGCCTCGCTTGTGGGTGGACTGTTCTGTCTCACGGCTTGTACCGGGTTGTCGCCGCTGAAACTCTTGATAGTCTTGCTTTCCTCAATATCCGTCTCCCTGCCAGCCAGTGGATCGGGATCCCGACCTGCTACCTCAATCGGGGCCTTTTTAACTGCCTGCTTAAGTTCCTGTTCGATTGCTGTAGGGAGATCAGGAGTATTACTATCCATCAACTCATCTTGAACTATTACCCTAGTGACTTCATGTACAGAATTGCTCTCTTCCATAGACTGACCGGGTGGTGACGGAACTGGCATGGAATAATCCAACCGGACAGCCTGTGCCGGGGTTTTTTCCCTCTGGCTGAAAGTCAACACCACCGTCATGATCACAACGGCCACTATGCCGAATGCCACTGTTCTAACCCAGAAACCCGAGGCGGATCCGAGCGAGACACCACGAGCGGAGTGCGGAAGTGTCAGGTTTTTCGGCGACTGCAGGGCCTGCCTCGCCAGACTGTTGATCCTGCCTGGTAGTCCACCGGATACGACCGCTATATCATTATACTGCCTGTGATCAAAGAGATCCCCGCTAGCGCCGCAACTTGCCAGTCGGTGCGCGATGTACGCACTGACCTGTGAAAAAGCGAGGGGGTCTAACTGAACAACGTGTATGATGCCGTGCGCTATATCATCTCCCACTACCCGTAACAGGCGTTTTTGCAGATGCTTTTGACCCGCCAAGATTATCCGATACCTTTGATTCTCGTGGCTTATCTGGCTGAGCCTCAAGAGCAAATGCAGTTGAGGTTCAGCGAGCAAATGGGCATTGTCCAAGATGATCAACGGTTGTAGTTCTTGATTCTGCAATTGCTTTAGTCTATTCAACAGATGTTCATGTTCATCTGTACTGTTCTCTTCAAGTAGTGGAAAGCTCAGAATCGTACTCAGTAATTTGCGTTGATCCGATGACGGAGCAGCAGTTATTTCTTGAATCCACCAGGGCTCATTGGTCCGGGAAGCAAGGTAGCGGCACAAGGCACTGGTGCCTGCGCCATTTTCTCCGGTAATCAGGATCAGCTGTCGGCTGGACAGCAGCAAATGCCTGATCAGTTGTAGCCTTTGTTGTAAGGTGGGCGTAAGAAAGTAAATATCATCGACTGTATCCGGAAAGGGATCCCGGTCCATACCATAACGGCTGTAGTACGCATTCCGGTTCGGTTTGCCTTTCATTAAAGACGGCTGGTCCTGTTATCAAAAAAACGGGAACGCTCATCATGCATTCCACAATGCTTCTCGTATTCAGCGATGGCGAATCTGTCGGTCATTCCGGCGATATAGTCGGCAATTCTGCGATAAAATACACTCTGCCCGGTCACCTGTCCTTCTGCTGAGATATTCCCGCCCATCGATTCAGGCAGGCTATCCGGTTGAGAGCTATAAACACTAAAGAGTGTACGGATTACTTCGGACGCCTTTCGGGTCATGTTCTTTACATACTCATGCATGTACAGATTAGCTCTCAGAAAAAGTTTCAACTCCTGCTGCATTTCAGCCATCTCCTGACTGAGAATCACGAGGCCTTCTCCGGCATTACGTACGTCATCGGCGGTTCCAGGTCCGTAGGACGCGATCTTTCCCCTGCTTGTGTTGATCAGGTCCACGGCCAGACTATTGATCATGCGCCTGATCAGTTCATGTGTGAGACGCCGTCTCTCGAGGCCCGGCCAATGTTGTATTACTCCAGAATAATGTTTGTGGAATAATCTGCATTGCATTAGTTGATCCATGGTGATCAATCCGGAGCGCAGTCCATCATCAACATCATGATTATTATAGGCAATTTCATCTGCAATATTGGCGACCTGGGCCTCCAGTCCGGGTTGTGTACCATTCAGGAACCTATTACCCAATTCTCCGAGTAAAGCCGCGTTTACTCTTGAGCAGTGCTTCAGGATCCCTTCCCGAGTTTCGAAACAGAGATTCAGGCCAGGGAAAGCAGCATATTTTTCTTCCAGCAAATCGACGACCCGCAGGGACTGCAGGTTATGTTCAAATCCGCCATGTTGCCTCATACAGTCATTGAGGACTTCCTGCCCCGCGTGACCAAAGGGAGTATGCCCAAGGTCATGAGCCAGGCAAATTGCCTCAGTCAGGTCTTCGTTAAGATCCAGAGCCCTGGCGACGGTCCTGCCTATCTGTGATACTTCTATGGAATGCGTCAAGCGGGTCCTGAACATGTCTCCTTCATGATTCACAAAAACCTGGGTCTTGTATTCAAGACGACGAAACGCCGATGAATGGATGACACGATCACGGTCTCGCTGGAATTCACTTCGAAGGAATGGAGCTTCCTCGGGAAACAGGCGCCCTCTCGAGTTTCTTTCCCTAGCAGCGTAACTGGCCAGCATCCAGTTCACCCACCGGCCAAGATAAATTCACTCAAGGTATCCGTAAGCAGTTCCTCCCTGTATTGATCCGTCAAAAATGCCTCACCAATCTGTTTCAGCAACACCAGAAACAGCTTAGCGTTTCTTGCCTTCTTGTCGATTGCCATTATTGCCCGCAGTTCCTCAGCTTTCAGCTTGGTCGGCAGCCCGATGGGAAGATTGGCCCGGTTCAGGAGCTTCCACACCCGCTCCACGGATTCCGCTGACAACCAGCCGTGACGCTTTGACAAATCCGCTGCCATCAACATGCCTATGGCAATCGCCTCACCATGTAAAAACTGTGTGTACGAGGTGGCTGTCTCAATGGCATGTCCGAAGGTATGACCGAAATTCAGTATGGCCCTGATACCGCTTTCCCTTTCATCGAGGGAAACGATGTCGGACTTGTTTCGGCAGGATTGTTCTATGGCATGCACCAGGCATGTGGTGTCCCTCGCGAGCAACCGCTCAATATTATTCTCCAGCCAGCAGAAAAAATCAGGGTCACGAATCAACCCGTATTTGATCACTTCAGCAAGACCTGCGCTCATTTCCCGATCCGGCAAAGTGGAAAGGACCTGAGTATCCGCAATTACAGCCACCGGCTGGTAAAATACACCAATCATGTTTTTCCCGAGCATGTGGTTCACAGCTGTTTTACCACCCACCGCAGAATCCACCTGGGACAGGAGAGTCGTTGGGACCTGGATATAGTCAACACCCCGCTGGTAACAGGCAGCCGCAAACCCGGTTATATCACCTACCACACCACCACCCAAGGCTACCAGGGTGCAATCACGGCTATATGCCTTCTCCAGCAGCTGAGTAATGACCTGGTTGAAGGCGTCGAGGGTCTTGTATTTTTCACCGTCAGATAGCACTACTGTGCTGATCTTTCGCGGAGCCAGGGCATCCATGACCTGGTTTAGATATAGAGGGGCAATGGTCTCGTTGCTTACCACCATGATCTGCCCGGTTCGGCATAACCTTGACCAGATTTGTTTCGAACTCAGCAGACCATCACCTATGAATATGGGGTAGCTGCGGTCTCCGAGTTCGACTGCCATCTCTTTCATAGGCTGTCAATCTTCCTGCAAATCCTGTTTACAATCTGTTTTGCTGCCTGTTTATCCGTATTGATAGTCCAGTCAGCAAGATCTTCGTAGATCGATTCACGCCTGGCCAGTATCTCCCGGATCGTTCCCAGACGATCCGTCGTCTGCAACAAAGGTCTGCGATTATCCCTTGCGGTTCTTCGCAACAACTGCTCTGCGGATGCCTTCAGGTAAATCACGTAACCACGTTCAGCAAGATATTTTCTGTTTTTGTCGTCGAGGACAGCGCCACCACCCGTTGCGAGAACGATGCCATGAAGCCTGGTCAATTCCTCCATTACTTTGGATTCACGCTTTCTGAAGCCTTCCTCCCCCTCTATCTCGAATATCAGGTCGATACCGGCGCCGGTTTTCTCGATAATAACCGTATCGGAATCAATAAATATCCTGCCTGTACGATCGGCAAGCATCTTCCCAATTGTCGTTT
>MGYR01000058.1 GCA_001801825.1 Gammaproteobacteria bacterium RIFCSPLOWO2_02_FULL_56_15
TGATCGATACCCGCGAAAAAACGCAAATCCTACCGCAAAGCCGTGTGCAGGGCCATGTTTTCGGACATCTGCTACCTGGAATAATCTAAGTTGTAGCGATGATTACGATACACCCTCGAACAGGATCCCCGGTTCACCGCACAGATTAGTGTAGGGGTGTTGGGTGATACACGTCAAAAAGTGCGGCTCTCGACACACCAGGTAGTAATGCTGGAAATCGCCTAACGGGGCAAAAATAAAGGGCCGGTTGGCCCTTTATGATGTTCCATACCACGCTGGTGGTACAATTATTCATTAACCGCCTTCATACTGAGGCGGACGCGGCCCTGGCGATCGATCTCGAGGACCTTGACCCTGACCATATCACCTTCGGAAAGTTTCTCACTGACATTTTCTACACGCTCATCCGAGATCTGGGAGATATGTACCAGTCCGTCCTTTCCGGGAAGAATATTGACGAATGCACCGAAATCCATGAGTTTCTGGACCCGGCCTTCATAGATCTTACCGACCTCAATATCCGCGGTAATGGCTTCGATGCGTTTGCGTGCGTTTTCCGCCGCCGCCTTGTCTACCGAAAAGATCTTGATAGTACCATCATCTTCGATATCGATCGTGGCCCCGGTTTCCTCGGTGATAGCCCGGATGGTCGTGCCACCTTTGCCGATGACATCCCGAATCTTGTCCGGATGGATCTTGATGGTTGTGATACGGGGCGCATATTCAGACATATCCGGCCTCGATGACATGATCACTTCATTCATCTTGCCCAGGATGTGCATGCGACCAGTGCGGGCCTGCGCAAGGGCGACTTCCATGATTTCCCTGGTGATTCCATTGATCTTGATATCCATCTGCAGCGCGGTTACGCCACTGGCCGTACCAGCGACTTTGAAATCCATGTCGCCAAGGTGGTCTTCATCCCCCATGATATCCGAAAGAACTACGAATTTTTCCTTGCCCTTGATCAATCCCATCGCGATACCGGCAACCGGCGCCTCGATTGCCACTCCAGCATCCATCAGCGACAGACTGGTACCACAAACGGATGCCATGGAACTGGAACCGTTGGATTCGGTAATTTCCGATACCACGCGGATTGCATAGGGAAACTTGCTCATATCGGGCATCACTGCGAGCATACCCCGTTTGGCGAGGCGGCCGTGGCCGACTTCCCGACGTTTGGGTGAACCCACGCGACCGGTTTCCCCAACGCTATAGGGCGGGAAATTATAATGCAGCATGAAATGCTCACGGCGCTCGCCTTCTATGGCATCGATAATCTGGGAATCCCTGTCGGTTCCGAGCGCTACCACGACCAGTGCCTGGGTTTCACCGCGGGTAAACAGCGCCGAACCATGCGCCCGAGGGAGAATACCCACATCAATGGAAATCTGCCTGATTTCTTCCGGTCCGCGCCCGTCTATTCGTGGTTCCCCGGCCAGGATCCCATTTCTTACAATATCGCTTTCCAGTCTTTCAACAACCTCCTGGATTTCGTTCTCTTGCCATTTGTTCGAATGTGCTTCCTGCATGGAATGAATCACTTCGGTCCTGATCTCCGACAGCCTGTCCCTGCGGCTTAGCTTGTCACGAATAGCATAGGCTTCACGAATTAAATCCGCGCACCTGTTTTCTATTTCGGCTACCAGTTCTGCATTTTGAACGGATGGTTGCGAAACCCAGGGCCGGGTACCCACTTCAGCGGCCATTTCCCGAATCTTGCTGATCACAATCTGCATCCGTTCATGACCGAACATCACTGCGCCCAGCATGATTTCCTCACTCAGCTGGCGGGCTTCCGATTCAACCATCAGAACAGAGTCTTCTGTTCCGGCTACAACCAAGTTGAGTTCTGAATCGGCCAGGGCGTCGAAACTGGGGTTCAGCAGATACTCTCCGTTACGATAACCTACACGGGCGGCGCCGATTGGCCCTCCGTACGGCAGACCCGCGATAGCAACGGCAGCGGATGCGCCAATCATCGCCAGAATATCCGGATCTACGGACGGATCCAGTGACAGGACAGTTGCGATGATCTGTACTTCATTATTGAAACCTTTAGGAAACAATGGCCGAATAGGGCGATCTATCAGGCGGCATGTAAGTGTTTCTTTTTCCGAAGGTCTGCCCTCACGTTTGAAAAAGCCCCCGGGAATCTTTCCTGCGGCATAGTTCCGCTCCTGGTACTCCACCGTCAAAGGGAAAAAATCCTGGCCTGGGCTGACTTCCTTTCTCGCCACACAGGTGACCAGCACCACTGTATCACCCATGCTGCAGTACACTGCCCCGTTTGCCTGCCTGGCGATCCTGCCTGTTTCCAGGACAACTTGTTTATCCCCGTAGAGGAATTCTTTTCTTACCACTTTCATTGCTTTCAAATCCTGATATGTTTGTGACTGAAATGAGCCGGTGCGGCGGGAAATGCATCCGGTACTCTGTTACCCGATCGCCGGATACACTTTTGCATGGAATCACCGGGGAGGGAGATGCTGTGAATGAGGGAAACTCGATGCCGGATTACTTACGAAGTCCCAGGCGACCGATAAGCTCCCGGTAACGATTGATGTCCTTATTCCTGAGGTACTCGAGCAGTTTGCGACGCTGGT
Source organism: Gammaproteobacteria bacterium RIFCSPLOWO2_02_FULL_56_15 (assembly GCA_001801825.1). Taxonomy (GTDB): domain Bacteria; phylum Pseudomonadota; class Gammaproteobacteria; order Eutrophobiales; family Eutrophobiaceae; genus 2-02-FULL-56-15. Next base: position 2,610 of record MGYR01000058.1, read on the forward strand.
TGACCATCCGCAGCAACCCCTGGCGGGAGTGATGGTCTTTATTGTGAATCCTGAAGTGTTCGGAAAGCTGTGTAATATTAGATGTCAACAGGGCCACTTGGACTTCAGGCGAACCGGTATCATTATCGGAACGTTTATATTCTGTGATAACGGTTGAAGTTTGCTGTTGATTTAACGCCATTTACGTAGCTCCTGGATATACATGCTTCGGATCGTCTCTCGGAAAGCGCGCATTGTACCTATGCGCCTTCATACGAACAAGGAATTATGCTAAAAAAATCTGTAAATTATAGCGTTTTACCGACTCCGACCACTCACCAGTCGCCGGGGTTCCACCCGTCCATCATCCAGAATTTCACCCACGCCGATAAAGTTTCCCCGATCATCGTACAGTCGCAACAGGCCCGAAGTGGGCACCTTTGGTACAGTTACCGCCTGACCTTCACGAACATAACTTGCGACTATCGCCGAGAGGCGGGCTTCAGGGATGTCTTGCAGAGCAGCATCTGCAGGGAGCAGCAAAGCATCCAGAATCTCATGCCCTTGGCAGGACAATTCCCTGATTTTTTCCAGAGTATACATGCCGGATTCCCGGAAAGGCCCTGCACCTGTACGTCGAAGCAGACATATATGCGCGCCACAACCCAGTTCTTTGCCGATATCTTCGGCCAGAGTGCGTATATAGGTACCCTTGGAGCAGTGAACGGTGATTTCGAGAATGTTCCCATGCAGATTGACCAGATCCAGCCTGTGAATGTGTATTCTGCGTGCCTGTCGCTCAACCTCGATTCCTTGATAGGCCAGCTCGTACAATCTTTTACCCTGGTGTTTGAGCGCAGAAAACATGGGTGGAACCTGCATCGACTCACCCCGGAATTTGTCCAGGACTTTTTCCACTTGTCCGGCCAGCATTGCGCCTACCGGATGTTCTTCCAATATATCCCCAAGGGCATCTCCCGTATTGGTTCTGATCCCCAGCCGGCAGTGTGTTGTGTAGTGTTTATCGGCTTCCAGCAGGTAACCGGAGAATTTCGTGGCTTCTCCGAAGCATATGGGTAACAACCCGGTTGCCATCTTGTCCAGGCTGCCGGTATGTCCGGCCTTACTGGCCTGGTAGAGGGTTTTGACGCCTTGCAGGGCCTCATTGGAAGTGACTCCTTCCGGTTTATCCAGGAGGAGTATCCCGTTTACGTTCCTGCCGACAGATTTCCGCCGACTTCTAATATTCATCACAGACCACAGATAGCAGTTCGGCTGTTCCAGTGTCGCACCCGAAATCCTGATTGCCCATATGCATGAAAATATTCAAGAGGCTTCCTCGTTATGTTTATCAGTTTTAAGCGAATCGATCAATGCATAGAGACGGTTGCCCTTTTCGATGGAAGTATCGTACGCGAAATGAAGACGTGGCACGGACCTGAGTCGCAGGATCTTCGCCAGTTCGCGCCTGAAATGACCAGCACTGTGATTGAGGCTGGTCACCAGTTTTTCCTGATCCGGCTGCCCGCCGATGCTGGTGATAAATATTCGGGCATTGCCAAGGTCAGGGCTGAGGTCTACACGGGAAATGGTAACTAATCCCATTTTTGGATCGCGCAAATCCCTCTGTAAAAGCGGTGCGAGTTCATGCTGAATGAGATCGGCAACCCGTTGATTTCGGCCATATTGTTTTTGCATCGCAGTCCGGGAAGCTTTGCAGTTATCCTTCGTGTCAAAAATAGTATCAAATCCGGCTTTTCCGCCGGAACCAGGTATTCATATGGAGCGGGCAATCACGACACGCTCGAATACTTCGATCAAGTCTCCGGCTCTGACATCATTGTAATTCTTTACTCCAATACCGCATTCGACTCCGGATTTAACTTCATTGACGTCATCTTTGAAACGACGCAGGGATTCCAGTTCACCTTCGAAAATGACTACATTATCTCGTAGAACCCGGATAGGATTACTCTTGCGGACGACACCGTTGGAAACGATACACCCGGCGATATCGCCGTATTTTGGTGAACGGAAGACGTCCATCACAGTCGCGTTGCCGATGATATGTTCCCTGACCTCAGGCGCCAGCAGGCCACTCAGGGCCAGCTTCACATCGTCAATGACATCGTATATCACACTGTAATAACGAATCTTCACGCCTTCTTCTTCCGCCAATCTGCGGGCGGATGCATCAGCGCGGACATTGAATCCGATAACCATCGCTCTGGAAGTGGTGGAGAGGTTAATATCCGATTCTGTGATGCCACCAACACCACTGTTGATGATTTCAACCCCGACTTCATCCGTCTCCAGGTGTTTGAGGGCTCCGACCAGAGCTTCGGAGGAACCTTGAACATCTGCCTTAATCAGTACATACAAAACAGATTTTCCTTCCTCGCTCATCTGGGTCAGTGCGGTTTCAATTTTTGACGCCTGTTGCCGCGCCAGTTTGACTTCACGGTATTTACCCTGACGGAACAACGCAATCTCCCTGGCTTTTCTCTCGTCCGGCACAACTATCAATTCGTCGCCTGCATTTGGCGTACCGGAAAGCCCCAGCAATTCAACCGGCGTGGATGGTCCTGCCGATTCAATATCGCTGCCATTCTCGTCCTGCATGGCCCTGACCCGCCCGTATTCATGACCACTAAGTACTACATCGCCTTTACGGATCTCTCCACGCTGTACCAGTATTGTTGCTACCGGTCCCCTACCCCGGTCCAGTCTGGATTCGATCACAGTGCCTGAAGCCGGACCCTTGTCTATGGCTTTCAGTTCCATGATCTCCGCTTGCAGAGAGATATTTTCCAGGAGCGTATCTATTCCTTGACCGGTTAGAGCGGAGACTTTGACAAAGATTGTATCGCCGCCCCAGGATTCCGGTATCACATCATGTTTCGACAATTCCTGCATAACCCTGTCAGGATCTGCATTCGCCTTGTCGATTTTGTTCAAGGCAATGATGATTGGCACCTTCCCCGCTTTGGCGTGCCTGATCGCTTCTTCCGTCTGTGGCATTACACCATCATCAGCAGCAACAACGATGATTACGATATCCGTAACCTTAGCTCCCCTGGCACGCATCGCCGTAAATGCCTCATGCCCAGGAGTGTCGAGAAATGTGATCTTGCCTTTCGAAGTTTCAACATTGTAGGCGCCAATGTGCTGGGTAATGCCTCCAGCTTCGCTGCTGGCAACTTTGGTCCGCCGGATATAATCAAGCAAGGAAGTCTTTCCATGATCGACGTGTCCCATTATGGTCACCACGGGGGCCCTTGGCACTTCCTCGCCGTCCAGTGAAGTCGACTTGATGATTTCCTCTTCCAGCGCATTTTCGTTCAACAGTTTCGGACGGTGCCCCATTTCGCCCACCACGATGGCCGCCGTATCCTGGTCGATGGTCTGGTTTATAGTCACCATACTACCCAGGTTCATCATAGCCTTGATGACCTCGATTCCCTTGATGGACATCCGTTGTGCGAGCTCCGCAACCGTGATGCTTTCCGGGATCTCCACCTCACGGACTATGGGCTCGGTTGGTTTTTCAAATACATGCTGAGGCGCCTGTTTCACCACTGGACGCGTTCGCTTAGTTTTCTTTTTCCGGCGGCCCGATTTGTCCGAGGCGACATGCAGCTCCTTGCGGTGAAATCCGTGTGGCTGTTCTTCCTGGTGGGAACGATAATTTTTGTCCCGGGTATCGCGGGAACTCCGATTACCATCTTCAGGCGCCGGTAATACCTTGGCTGATTCTTTGGATATTGGCGTAGCAACATCAGGAGCGAACTTCTGCAAGATATTGGTTTCGTCTGATTCCACACCAATACCCATTTCCTCTGCGATTGTTGCAGCATTGGCCTGATCCTCTGACCTGGCATCATCCATGACATCTGCGCTGGATGAGGCTACGGATTCAACCCCAGTTGCTTCAGAGAGACGCGCCTGCTCCGTAGCCTGGATTTCCACTTCCGCCTTGGCCGCTTCAGCAGCTTTCTCGGCGGCTTCATCATCAATCACGCTGCGTTTGACATAGGTTCTCTTTTTGCGATATTCGACATTGATAGTCTTGGAACGTAGCTTGCTTCGAGTCTGGTTAGCTACAGAGACCTTGATCTCACTGACCGATTTGCGTCTCAGCGTGATTTTTCTCGGCTCTGATTTCTCATCCTTGCCGTGTTTACGCCGTAAAAAGCCAAGCAATTCGGCTTTTTCAGCGTCCGATATGAGGTCTTCCGGTGATTTGTCCTTGATTCCGGCATCAGTCAATTGCTCAAGCAACCTGTCTACCGGGATATCAATGGTGCTGGCATATTGCTGGATAGTCACGTCAGGCATTTGCTACTCCCTCACTGCGTTATCTTTTTCAAACCAGGGGATTCTTGCCGTCATGATCAGTTTACCTGCACGCACTGGATCCAAGTCCTCGATTTCTATCAGGTCATCGATAGATTGTTCGGCCAGGTCCTCCATAGTGACAATGCCCCTACCAGCCAGTTCATAAGCCAGAGCCTCGTCCATGCCTTCCATGTTCAGCAGGTCCTCCGCCGGTTCAGAATCGGTGAGTTTCTCTTCGTTCACTATCGCACGGGTCATCAGAACATCACGTGCCCTGTTACGTAGTTCATTGACCAGTGCATCATCAAATTCCTCAATCTCCCGGATCTCGTTTTCAGGGACATAGGCTACTTCGTCGATGCTGGAAAATCCTTCCTGCACCAAGATGTTGGCGATTTCTTCATCGACATCCAAATGGTCCATGAACATCTTCAAGAGTGTCTGGGACTCGCTTTCGTTTTTCTCCTCCGCCTGTTCCACGGACATGATATTCAATCCCCAACCAGACAGCTCACTCGCCAGTTTCACGTTCTGTCCGCCTCTGCCAATCGCTTGGGATAGGTTTTCTTCGGCTACCGCAACATCCATGCTATGGGAATCCTCATCCACCAATATCGATGCAATCTCTGCCGGAGCCATGGCGTTGATCACGAATTGGGCCGGGTTCTCGTCCCACAGTATGATATCGATTCTCTCCCCACCGAGTTCGTTTGAAACCGCCTGTACTCGCGAACCCCGCATGCCTACACAGGCGCCGATGGGGTCGATACGCGGATCGCGGGTACGAACAGCAATTTTAGCTCTCGAACCAGGATCCCTGGCGCCGTTGATGATCTCTATCATGCCCTCATTAATCTCGGGAACCTCTATCTTGAACAGCTCAATAAGAAGTTGCGGTGCTGTCCGGCTGAGAAAAAGCTGAGGGCCGCGGTTCTCCGGCCTGACATCCTCGAGATAGGCCCGTAACCTGTCCCCGGGTCTGACCGCTTCACGGGGGATTAGCTGTTCTCTAGGGATCAGGGCTTCGGCATTATTCCCTAAATCGATGACTACATTCCCGCGTTCAAGACGCTTCACCACACCACTGACCATTTGTCCGACACGGTCACGATAGGTCTCCAGTACTTTGTTGCGCTCTGCCTCCCTGACCTTCTGCACGATAACCTGTTTAGCCGTCTGGGCGGCAATACGTCCGAATTCGACTGATTCCATGGGTTCTTCAATAAATTCGCCAATCTTGATCTCAGGTCGATTTTTCCTGGCGTCTTCAAGCCGTATCTGGCGTGTGGGGAATTCTAGTTGCTCGATGCCGTCGTCAACGACTTCCCAGCGTCTGAAGGTCTCGTAATCCCCAGTCTTGATATCGATGGCCACTCTGACATCTATATCTTCACGATTACGCTTCTTGGTGGCAGTTGCCAGCGCGGCTTCGATCGCACTGAAAATAATCTCCGTGGATACGCCTTTTTCATTCGAGACGACATCGACAACCATGAGTATTTCTTTGTTCATAATTAGTACTTACCCAGCATTGTAACCGGATGATTGATATACAAGATTTGCCTTGTCAATCAACACCAGCGGCACGTTAAAAGTTTCACTGTTCTCCAGGATGGTTACTGTATCCGCACCTACAGCAACTATCCTCCCCACAATATTTTTTCTCCCCTGGAGCTTTCCATGCAGTCGTATTCTTGCTTCATGACCCATGAACTGGTTGAAATGTCCCAGGGTAAATAACGGCCGATCCATCCCCGGCGAGGATACCTCAAGGGTATAAGACCCACGGATCGGGTTCTTGGTATCCAGAATGCCTGCCATCTGGCTGCTGACACGCTCACAATCGGTCAGTGAGATTCCCGATTGTTTGTCTATATATACACGCAACAGCGATCCCTGACCGTCGCCGGTATGCTCGACGCCCCATAACTCATAACCCATAGCGCTGACTACAGGCTGTAACATTTCAAACAGCATCAGATCCTGATTCTTCATCTGCTTAAAGCAAAAAAGTGGGCGCAAGGCCCACTTCCAAACAAACAATCTAAGCGTGTGGTTAGTATAACTATTTACCAAGCCCATGCCAATCGACTATTGGGTATCCCAAGAGGCAATGCACCTGAAAAAAAGCCCCGGAATCGGGGCATTTCATGTTCATGATTGGTAGCGGGGGCAGGATTTGAACCTGCGACCTTCGGGTTATGAGCCCGACGAGCTGCCAGACTGCTCCACCCCGCATCAACGGTGGCGCATACTACCTTGCTGACTTACGATTTTCAAGGTGGAGTTAGCAAGCTGCGATTTATGCAAGCTTCGAAATGCTTATGACATTCGCACCGGCTGTCGTTTTGCCCCCCACCGTCCCGGCGGGCCCTGAAAAATTCCGGGACATACCGCTCCGCATTCCGGACAACGCCCCAGATCATCCAGTCTCCACAGAGTGATCACATACCAGTCACGAATAATCAGTATCGACTGGCACCGGCTGCAACGGGTAGTTCCTCCTTCCGGATCATGCACATTACCCGTATAAACGTAGTTTAGACCTTTGGCGAGAGCAATTTCCCTGGCTCGATGCAAAGTGTCAGGTGGAGTATGGGGTCGATCCATCATCTTCCAGTCCGGATGAAATGCGGTGAAATGTAAGGGTACATCAGGCCCCAGATTCTTCCCGATCCAGTCACAAAGTTCATCAATTTCCCGATCTGAGTCATTTGCGCCAGGAATCAACAGGGTCGTGATCTCCAGCCAGACACGGGTTTCCTGCCGGATATACACTAATGTTTCCAGCACCGGCTCTAATCTACCCCCGGCATACTGTCGATAGAAGTTATCGCTGAACGCCTTGAGATCGACATTGACGGCATCCATGTGACGATAAAATTCCCTTCTTGGTTCGGGGCAGACATAGCCCGCAGTAACGGCGATGGCACGTACACCATTCTCCCGGCATGCCTGGGCGACATCGATGGCATACTCATGGAATATGACAGGATCATTATAAGTGAAGGCCACCGCACTGCACTCAAGCTCGCGCGCCTTGGCAGCCAGTTGTTCGGGGGAGGCTCCATCCGCAAGAACATCATTCTCGCGGGATTTGCTGATATCCCAGTTCTGGCAGAACTTACAGGCGAGATTACAACCCGCAGTCCCAAATGACAGTACCGCCGTGCCTGGAAGAAAGTGATTCAGCGGTTTCTTTTCCACAGGATCCAGGCAAAAACCGCTCGATCTGCCGTAAGTGGTCAGGACAATCCTTCCCGTCTCACAAGCCCGGACAAAACACAGTCCCCGCTGCCCTTCACGCATCTTGCATGCACGTGGGCAAAGGTCGCATTGCACCCGACCATCATCCAGGCTATGCCAGTATCTGGTTACCACATTAGTCATGCGTTATTAACGCTCTATGGGAATGCAAATAATCTCACTGATAGTATAATTCAGGAAAGCCCTCGTGGTTGTATAGATTGGAGTCATCCATGAACATCACTGATTCTAACGTCAGACTAACCAGAGCCCAATCCAGGCACCGTAAACCGGCCGTGGCAGGTATGTTCTACCCCTCAGATCGGACGGAGCTGTCCCAGATGGTATCGCGGTATACCGATGTTCAAGCTCGATATAGTGAACAGCCCAGGATGCTCATTGTACCCCATGCCGGTTACATCTATTCCGGTGCTGTGGCCGGCACCGCGTATGCCAGCCTGAAAAATCACCGAGGCAGTGTTAAAAAAGTCATTCTTTTTGGACCTGCGCACAGGACATATATAAAGGGCTTGGCATTACCGGATGCGGATTACCTGGCCACGCCACTCGGTGATATCCCGATTGATCAATCCCTTGCAAAACAAGTGATGAAATTTCCGCAGGTGAGTATCAGTAATGATGCACATATGCTGGAACACAGTCTGGAAGTACAACTGCCATTCCTGCAGCTTGTACTGGACTGTTTCAGTATCCTGCCGCTCGTGGTAGGGTCGGCTTCCATTCAGGAGATCATGGAAATCCTGGGTAGATTGGGGGATATGGAAGAGGCATTGATAGTCATCAGTTCGGACCTCAGCCATTACCATGAGTACGAAGTGGCGCAGCAAATTGATGCGGAGACCAGCACGGCAATTACATCATGTAATCTAGCCGCTATTGGACATCACCAGGCCTGCGGTTTCGTGGCTTTGCAGGGGGCACTGCAATTTGCCCGTGACCGTGGTATGTGGGTAGTTGAACTGGATCGGAGGAATTCCGGGGACACAGCGGGTCCGCGAGACCGAGTCGTCGGTTATGGTGCTTTCGCTGTCTATGCGGAGCGGCAGTACGACAACCACCAGAAACGACAGTTGCTGGATCTGGCACGGTCAAGCATTCTTAAGGGCATGGAAAGCAAGAGACCACTGGAATTTGATACTTACGGTATTGATCCGATCCTGCTTGAGAAAAGTGCTGCCTTCGTCACGCTCAAAATCAATGGTCGGTTGCGTGGATGCATCGGGACAACCTCCGCGGATGACAGCCTGGCGAGGACTGTGTCAGTAAACGCTTTCAATGCCGCATACAGGGATCCAAGATTCGCCCCTCTGGAGCCCGAAGAATATGAACATATTGAACTGAGTATATCCGTTCTGACAGAGCCTCGAGTCCTGAAATATTCGACGGAATCCGAATTACTGGCTTGTCTAGTGCCGGGGAAAGTTGGTTTGATCATCGAACTTGGCCCCCACCGGGCTACTTTCCTCCCCGAAGTCTGGAAATCACTCCCCCGTCCTTTGGATTTTCTCCAGCAACTGAAAATCAAAGCCGGGATATCGCGTGACGCCATGCCAGAAATGGCATGGAGCTATCGTGCGGTGCATCTCGAATGAAGCAGGTAAGCGCCAGGATGATTGGGAAAATAAAAGGCCCCGTTATTAACGGGGCCTTTATATAAGAGGGAAGAAACTCTCTCCAGCTAATCTGCTAGCCCTCACTTCCCGCCACCAGTTTCCTGGCAAGCGCTAGTCGTTTCTCTCTCCTGGCCGCTATGTCTCCTCTGGCTTTTACTACACGCTTTTCTTGTAGCTGCCAAGCAGTCAGAGATTGACGGCTATTTTTTTTTGGCTGTTTTCTTTTTGGTTGCTTTCTTTACAACCTTTTTCTTTGCTACTTTTTTCTTCGCCACTTTCTTTTTTGCTACTTTTTTCTTTGCAGTTTTCTTTGCCATATCGTTAGACTCCCCTGAACCTGATTGATGGAAAAACAATAACTACGTACAACAACATAACACAACTAGACAACATTATAGTAATCTTTTAAACAATTTGAAATTTTTTTTTCTGCCATTATCTTGCATGGTCAGGATCCCGTATGTATGCATACGATACTGAGTCATCACTCAAACAATGATAGTTTCAAGTGTGACTCTCCACTTTGAGACGAGAAATTTACACGGCCACATGATGTCTGATGCCCTCAAGAATGGCTTCCTGGATTTCATGAATATCACCGGTGCCGCAGATACACAGATGGATTGGAGCGTTTTTTCGATTTTCTTTTTTAATACCGCCTGAGTAGTAATCGATCAAAGGTGCTGTCTGCCGGTGATAGACTTGCAAACGTTTGCGCACCGTTTCCTCCCGATCATCCTCACGCTGTATTAATGGTTCATCAGTCACATCATCACGATCCCGAATTCTCGGTGGGTTGAATTCGACATGATAGGTTCTACCAGACGCTTCATGTATACGTCTACCACTCATCCTGCGGACTATTTCCTCATCATCAACCTGCAACTCAATTACGAATTCTATGTCGATACCAGCTTCACGCATACCCTCAGCCTGGGCGATAGTGCGGGGGAAACCATCAAACAGATAACCCTGCCTACAGTCCGATTTACCTAGACGCTCCTTCACCAGTCCCAGTATAATTTCATCGGAGACAAGCTCCCCTGCATCCATGATTTTCTTGGCTTCCAGTCCCACTGGTGTTTGTGCCTTGACCGCCGCCCTCAGCATATCGCCGGTAGAAATCTGGGGTATGGCAAACTTCTCCATTATAAAAATGGCCTGAGTTCCCTTGCCCGATCCAGGTGGTCCTAATAATATGATTTTCATGCTGTTTATATCCTCCGTAGTAAAAGGTGGAGTCTCTTATATATCCTTGTGTCGTAAATAAAATATGAAACTAGAAATTGATTCTAACCAGGAAGGGTATAACAAAATCGACGCGTATTCTGCCGGGAATATCGTTATTGCAGGCCGCAACTTCACACGCAGTCTGATCGTCACTCCAAGGGCGTTGCTTTCTGGCTGGCCCCCGGCAGTCATCACGGAAATGAAAGCTGAGCATTTGGATCCGTTCCTGGAAATAATGCCTGAGGTATTACTGATAGGTACCGGTCAGAAACTGGTCTTTCCAGATCAGGAAATTCTGCTGCCACTCTTCCGCGCCGGTATCGGGTGCGAGATTATGGATACAGGCGCCGCCTGTCGCTCCTATAATTTTCTGGTTGGGGAAGGGCGCCATGTGGCTGCAGCCCTGTTCATGATTCAGGAGATATCCCTTTAGTTCTCGTTAAACAATGCATTCAGCGAATATCCTTCCCTTTCCAGTATCTGGCGTAATCTCTTGATAGCTTCAATCTGGATTTGCCGTACGCGCTCACGAGTGACACCGAGTTCTTTCCCTATCTCTTCCAGGGTTGCCACCTCGCTTCCATGCAATCCGAACCGACGCTCGACGACGGCTCTTTGCTTCTCACTGAGCAAGTTCAGCCAAATATCTATATGCTCACGCACATCAGAATTCTGGAGGATCAGGGAAGGATCAGTATTCTGCTCATCAGGTATTGTGTCCAGCAAGGACTTGTCGGAATTGATATTGGCAGGGGCATCAACTGATGTGCTGCGTTCGTTGAGACCCAGCATATGCTTGACCTCCTCTATCGGTTTGTCGAGCATTTCTGCCACATCTTCAGGGTTTGGATCGCGATCCAGTGTCTGCGCCAATTTTCTTGCCGCCCGCAGATAAATATTAATCTCTTTTACCACATGAATAGGAAGGCGCACTGTTCGGGTCTGGTTCATAAGCGCCCTTTCAATAGTCTGTCGAATCCACCATGTGGCATATGTGGAGAAGCGGAAACCTTTTTCCGGATCAAACTTCTCGACAGCACGGATCAGACCAAGATTCCCTTCTTCTATAAGGTCCAGCAGAGCCAGCCCACGGTTCATGTATCTTCTTGCAATCTTGACCACCAAGCGCAGATTACTCTCGATCATCCGTTTACGTGAGCTTTCATCGCCCTTGCGCGACTTGCGGGCGTAATAGACTTCTTCCTCTGCGCTAAGTAGCGGCGAAAATCCGATTTCACTGAGGTAAATCCTCGTGGCATCCAGATCCCCTTCAGTAACAGACTCAGTTTGCGTTTCCTGTGGTTTGAGTGGCTTACTGTTCGTCTCTATCCTTTCTTCGAACGTATCATCTTGCTGATCGTCCGGTTCAACGATCTGATCATCCGGTTCAACGATATCTTCCAGGTGGAAACCAACGTTCTCGTCGATTTCCTCCTCTGATTCCGGTTTAACTGTGTTGCTCATTATAACATTCAGGATATCTACAAATTATTCTTTGGGAGATAGCCAAGCGGGTCAACCGCCTTGCCATTTTTCCTGATTTCAAAATGCAAAACGGGTAGTCCGTCTGCCAGTGTGCCCATCGTCGCGATTGTTTCGCCGCCTCTTACCTGGTTCCCTTCGCTTTTCAGTATATCGCGATTATGCGCATACGCGCTCAGATACGTCGCGTTGTGTTTTATGATAATAAGCTTACCGTATCCTAAAAGTCCACTTCCACTGTACACAATCTCCCCATCTGCGGCCGCAAGAATCGGCTGACCAAGCATGCCCGATATGTTCGCTCCATTTTCCATCGTGGGAGAGTCAATGTTGATGATCTTGCCTGAAGTCGGCCAGCGCCAGACAGGAACACCGCCGGTTGATCTACCGTTTCGCTGTGTTTCAGCAGTTGCTGCTGGTGATCTGCTCGTTTGTGAACCTGACTGTGGTGCTGACGATTTCGGAGTAACTGTCGCAGAATGGGGAGCAGTGGGTTGTTCGCGGATCCGATCCTTCGCTTTTGGGATGGAAGTAGAATTTAGCGAAGGACGTACACTGATCCGTTGACCTGGATAGATAGTATAAGGTGGCTTGATATTGTTCCAGGCCGCGACTTGGCGATAATCATAGGAGTACTTCCATGCAATCGCGTAAAGTGTATCGCCGGTGCGGACTATATGAATAGCGTCGTGACCGGCAGTATCGGTACGAGCAGCGGTACTCCTGTCCTGAACTGCAACACGATTGACTGAAATTACCGGAGCCATCACCGTCGCCGCGCAAGCCCCAAGCGCGAACAGGATCAAGTATATATAACCACGGTTCATGGATGCTGCCCGTTTTCTCGGTATATGGTAACTAATCGATGCCCTCCAGCATGGGCACAAAGCTTACCCAATCCAGACGTCTTTCGGAATAACCGCTTTCTTCACGTACTATAGAGAGTAGTTCCTGTTCCCCACTACGTCCTACCGGGATCACCAGTCGTCCTCCCGGGGCGAGTTGCTCCAGCAGCTTGCCAGGCACTTCATTGGGTGCAGCAGAGACAATGATACCTTCGTACGGGCCATAGTCAGGCCATCCCAGGTTGCCATCGGTATGCTTGGTTCTGATATTGGTGTACCCAAGCCTGACGAAATTTTCCCTGGCCCGGTTCAGCAGTGCATCAATCCTTTCAAGTGAGTACACTTTGGGCACCAGCCTGGACAGTATGGCCGTCTGATACCCGCAACCGGTCCCTACCTCCAGTACAGTTGCGGGCGACTTTTCCTCCAACAGCGCCTCGACCATGCGCGCTACAATATACGGTTGTGAGATAGTCTGGTTATGGCCGATAGGCAGCGCAGTATTATCATAAGCCCGTGAAGCCAGTGCCTCGTCCACAAAGATATGTCTCGGTGTGTTACGGATGGTGTCGAGGACGATCTCCGAAGCGATGCCCATTTCTCGCAGGCGTTCCACCAAGCGGTTCCTGGACCTTTGTGAGGTCATACCAATACCCTTGAGACCGCTATTCACTGCCAAGGGATCCGTCGAACCCAACGATCAAGGGTTTCCAGTGTAGTGTATCTGGTCATGTCGTACTGAAGCGGCGTTATGGACACCATCGAGTTGGCGACAGCGAAAAAATCTGTTCCTGGTCCCGCATCCGCACCCTCACCGGATGGTCCCACCCAGTAAATGGGATTATTCCTTGGATCTTGCATTTTGATCGCGGGTTCCGATTTATGTCTCTGTCCCAGCCGGGTAACTTCCATTCCTTTTATCTGATCCAGCGGCAGATCGGGTATATTCACATTCAACAGCACTTCAGATGCCAGCGGTGAGGAAATTAAATTCCGGATTATGTGGCAAGCAATGACCGCCCCCACCTGGTAATTAACGGGTGGATTACCAGCCAGGGAGAAGGCTATCGCTGTTCGGCCCAGAAACCTGCCTTCCATGGCGGCGGCAACCGTGCCTGAATAAAGCACATCATCACCCAGATTAGCACCGGCATTGATACCGCTCACTACCATATCAGGCTCACATTCGAGCAATCCTGTGATCGCGAGATGTACACAGTCGGTCGGAGTACCGTTGACATAGATAAATCCGTTGGCAGCGGTATTTACATACAAGGGGGTATCCAGAGTCAGTGAATTACTCGCCCCACTCCGGTTGCGATCCGGGGCAACAACGGTGACCCTGCCCAAGCTTGCAAGGCTTTCTGCCAGGGTGCTGATTCCCTGGGCCTGATAGCCGTCATCATTACTCAGCAGGAAGTGCATGTAAATGGAAAATCGGTGGTGCTGCCATGTCTGTTATTGAGGAGGGCACAATCCGCCGTTCCTATAACTCTCTTAGTTACGCTGACCAAGCAGGAATTCCAGCAGAGCCTTTTGCGAATGGAGACGATTCCCGGCTTCTTCCCAGACCACGCTCCGCGGGCCATCAATAACTTCCGCTGTAACCTCTTCTCCCCGGTGTGCTGGCAGACAATGCATGAAGATGACCTCAGGCGTTGCCAATGCTAACAGTTGTTGATTGACCTGATAGGGCCTGAACACACGGTTGCGTTCGATGCTCTCCTGTTCCTGGCCCATGCTGGCCCATACATCGGTGACAACCAAATCCGCATCCACGATAGCATCTTCGGGGTTCCTGAAAAGTTCCACACGGTCACCTGCAGACCGCAGTAATTCCGGATCGGGCAGATAGGGTTCAGGACAGGCGATCCGGAGGCTGAAATCCAGCAATCCTGCTGCATCGATATAGGAATGGCACATATTGTTTCCGTCACCCAACCAAGCCACTTTTCTTCCTGTGATGCTGCCCCGGAATTCGTAATAGGTCTGCATATCCGCTAGCAACTGGCATGGATGATAGGAATCAGTGAGACCATTGATTACTGGTACTTCGGAACAGGCAGCGAAGCGGATAAGCTTTTCATGCTCGAAAGTTCTAATCATGATGCAGTCGACCATCTTGGAAAGGACTCGCGCAGAATCTTCCAGTGGTTCTCCCCGTCCCAGCTGGGTATCCCTCGGTGACATGAAGATAGCGTGCCCACCGAGCTGTGTCATCGCTGATTCAAACGATACCCGGGTACGCGTTGATGATTTTTCAAATATCATGGCTAGCGTCTTACCCTTGAAAGGCTCATAGACCTTCCCGGTCCTGAAGTCCTGTTTGAGTTCACAGGCACGCCGAATCAGGGTTTCCACTTCCCCCCGATCAAGATCGGTCAGCGTCAGAAAATGCCGAGTAGCCACAGTAATCAGCCGCCAAGAAAACGTTTAATCACTCCTGCCGTGCGGGAAACGATCAGTTCCGCTTCATCGTCACTGATAATCAGCGGCGGCAGCAGGCGAACAACATTACCAGCTGTAACGTTGATAAGGAGCCTTTCCTGCAGAGCTGTACTAACCAGATCGCCACAATCTTTATACAGCTCAATCCCCAGCATCAGTCCCAATCCCCTAATCTCTTTAACACCAACAGTTGTACCAAGTAATTCCCTGAAACGGGACAACATCCGGGCCCCGAGTCTTTCCGCCCTGGTTACCAAGTCATTATTTTCTATATAATTGACCACAGCGAGTCCAGCCCGTGCGGCCAGCGGATTACCTCCGAAGGTTGAACCGTGATTCCCCGGGCTGAAGATCCCGGCACTACTGTCAGCCGCCAGGCACGCACCGATTGGCACACCATTTCCCAGGGCCTTGGCCAGAGTCATGATATCAGGCCGTGCATCTTCATGTTGCCATGCAAACCATCTTCCGGTTCTGGCCATGCCGGACTGGATCTCGTCCAACACCATTAGCCAGTTGTTCTTGGTACATAATTCCCTGACCTCCCCGAGATATCCCCGCGACGGGATTATGATTCCTCCTTCACCGAGTACCGGCTCCAGCATCACGGCGACTATATTGCTCCCCAGTTCCGGCAATGTGGACAGGACCTTGACATCGCCATAAGGCACCCGCAGAAACCCCGGTACCAACGGTTCAAATCCATCCCTTACCTTCTGGTTGCCGGTGGCGCTTAGTGTGGCCATGGTACGCCCATGAAAACCACCTTCCATGACCACGATCACGGGGTTTTGCACACCTCGCTGCGCGGCATGCCTCCGGCATAATTTTATTGCCGCTTCGTTAGCTTCCGCACCGGAATTACAGAAAAACACATTGCGCAGGCCGGAGATCTCACAAAGTTTTGCCGCCAACTGCTCCTGCAAGGGTATGCGATACAGATTCGAAGTATGCAATAACAAACCCGCTTGATCAGAGAGAGCTTCCGTCACCACCGGATTTGCATATCCGATGCTGCATACGGAAATTCCGCTCAGGGCATCAAGGTACTGCTCACCTTTCTCGTCGAAGAGCCATGCGCCAGCACCCCGTTCGAACGCAACGGGCAGCCGGTTATAAGTATTCATCAGGGCATCGCTCATACTTTTCATGGACTCCGGTAGTTCAACCACATTTCATAAATGATGAACCCGGCAAGGAGCCGGGCTCATCGTGGCGGTAATTGAACCTCGACTAGAACGACAGGCCATGCATCTGCCCGACCATACACAGCAACATGGGAATGGACAATAAAGCATTGGTTCGGGACGTCATGAGGGCGACCACCTTTGCTTTGGCTATCTCCTCCGCCGTAGCTTGCTTCAGGCCGAGGATTTTCTGCTGGTTGGGCCAGATCAGCACCCATACATTAAAGAGCATTATGGTTCCCAGCCAGGCGCCGATGCCTATAATCCTGACACCCTCGGCAAGCATGAATGATTTGCCCAGGCCGAAACCGGAGACTTCCAGGACGGCTGCGCCTGTGATCCAGGTAAAAACAGCACCCCAGCGGAACCACAAGAGGGCACGAGGTGCGACGTACTTGTTGATTGCAGCCGGGCCGGGACCACCTGTATCAGCCGCTGCCTGCGCAACGGACGGCACCTGCACAAAATTTAAATAATACAGCAGGCCGACCCAGATGATGCCGAAAAATACATGTAACCAGACAGTCAGCGGCAACAAAGCATTTCCTATTCCTGTCTTCTGTCCCACCAATAAAAGAACGACTACCCCGATGACAAATCCCAGCGCAATCGTTCCCGGGATCGATTTGAGTGGATTCATGGCGTTACTCCCCTGGTTTATGGATTAGCTTACAATGCATCTCATGACCTGATTATACTAGGGAAGTTCTTGATAATTCCATCAATGGGTTATTGGCAGTGTCGATTGGGGAACGAATCCGTTTGCAGCATGCCAATTGCTCACTTCACGCAAGCATGCGAGAGGTATAGACTGCCGACAGTGGAATCAAGAGCATTTTGCCCATAAATATTATGAGGTTATAAGAATGGATGTGCTTGTAGAAATCAAACAGCTTATTGCTGAAAATCCAGTCGTGTTGTTCATGAAAGGCACGCCTGATTTTCCCCAGTGCGGCTTTTCCATGAACACTGTGGAGGCCCTTCGCGCCTGCAAGGCGGAATTAACCTATGTGGATGTACTTTCCGCACCTGAAATCAGAGCACAGCTCCCTGCCTATTCCAACTGGCCGACATTTCCGCAATTGTTTATCCGCGGTGAACTCATCGGTGGCTGTGATATCGTCGTCGATCTCTACCAGAAAGGTGAATTGCAGAAGCTGTTGTCGGGAGAGGCAACACCATAAATCCGGCACCAGTTTGCCCACAATACTACTGTCGGTACCTGGTGGGATCTTGATCCATTCTAATCCAGATACAATTTCCACCGCTTTCCCTATCTATCATTGCCAGTCTCTGACGGTGCAATTCGCACTCTGATTCATCTGGCTGTATGACGCGGATCACGGGTCGATCCTTTTGCAGCAGAGTGGAATAACTGTCTCTTGGCATGCTGTGATTCGACGCCTCGCTCAATAATAAACTGGTCTGTCCGCCGGTCATGGCCAGGTAAACATCCGCCAAGATCTGGGCATCAAGCAGGGCGCCATGCAGAGCTCTCCCGGAATTGTCTATTTTATAGCGGGCGCAAAGGGCATCCAGACTGTTCTTCTGTCCTGGATGCTTATCCCTAGCAATTCGCAAACTGTCCACTATGCTGCAATAATCTCCGACACATCCCCACCGTTTACCCAACAAGGCAAGCTCAGCGTTTATGAAGCCTGTGTCAAACGGTGCATTATGGATAATCAATTCGCTGCCCCGAATGAACTGAATAAACTCAGAGGCAATGTCACTGAAACGCGGTTTGTCCGCCAGGAATTCACTACTGATCCCGTGGACTTCGAAAGCTCCATCCTCGATATCCCGGTCAGGATTGAGATAAACGTGGAAGGTCTGGCCAGTGATCTTCCGATCTTTCAGCTCCACCGCTCCGATTTCAATTATCCGATCCCCACGTGTGGTTTCCAGTCCGGTGGTTTCCGTGTCGAGGACTATCTGTCGCATCGTATTGCTATATTTCCTGATGTAGTCATTTCCGTCTTGCAGCAAGCATTTCATCAATGGCACGATTGGCTAGCCGGTCGGCATATTCATTACCCGGATCGCCGCTGTGACCCTTTACCCATTGCCAGTCAATTTCATGCCTGGCACAGGCCTGATCCAGCCGCCGCCACAGGTCGGTGTTTTTCACAGCCTTGCCAGCCGCAGTCTTCCAACCGCGGGTTTTCCAGTTGGCCAGCCAAATGCCGATTCCGTTTTTCATATACACGGAATCGGTTGTCAATCGGACACGGCAGGGTCTTTTAAGGGATTCCAGCGCTTGAATTGCAGCCATCAACTCCATACGGTTATTGGTGGATTCCAGTTCAGCACCACAGAGTTCCTTTTGCCTCCCCCGAAATGCCAGCAGGACACCCCATCCACCTGGACCGGGGTTACCGCGGCAGGCACCGTCAGTATGGATTTCCACCTGTTCAGAATTCAATTGCCATCATCTCGAATATGTAGACTTGGACGGACCATCCCGGAGGCGATCAGCTGGCGTTTTTCCCGCCAGTTGAGCTTGATCGGATTAACCGGAAATATCCGTTTTCTAGCTGTGATCAAGTAAATACCGCCGAACCAGGGCCAGCAATATTTACCGAGTTTTTCCAGAAATGAGAGATGTTTCATGAGCCTCCGTTCCTGCAGGGGTGGTCTGAAGAAAAAACGCTCTATGACCAGGACTTCAAAATCAAGCAGTGACAACCAGTCCCGGATGCGGGAGATTCCGTAAAACCTGCCCGACCAGGGGGGCACATCCCTCCAGGCCAGCATAATTCTGGCCAGTCCCCACAAACTCCAGGGGTTAAAACCGATGATGACCAGATGACCGTCCCCAATCAATACCCGCTCCACCTCACGCAATACCCTGTGAGGATTATTCGCGTATTCGAGGACATTCGGCATAATCACTACGTCAATGCTATCTGAGGCGATGGCGAGGGAATCAGCAGAACACACGAAACCGGCATCCTCTCCAGCGAGTGAAACATCCCCCAGATGGACAGTTATTCTGGAGGCGATACGACTGTTACGCATCAGGGAACCATGTCCCAGGCAGCCCATCTGCACAATATAATAACCGAACAAGTTGGCGACCGCCCGATCCGCAATTTCCCTTTCCATCTCCAGGAGATCCATCCCCAATGGCGATTCATACCACCCAGCGAGTAATTTCCTGGCACCGTTATCTTGCATGAATACCTGTAGGTTATTATATCCGGGCAGCCTATCTTACCCGAATCAAGCAGGAACTAGAATGTCTGATGAAGGATGTCACAGACAACATATTCTTGAGCGTAATCGGCATGTTATGGTCTTTCTCATTGCCATACTCCCTCAATAAATTTATAGTGACTGACCAGTTTCGGGGGATTCCATGGTTGAAATCAAACCGGTCAAGGCTTTCAGGGACAACTATATCTGGCTGATTGGCAGTTCAGAGAGCCATCACGTGGCTATCGTGGATCCCGGCGATGCCTCCCCGGTCCTGGAACGGATCCGCGAGCAAGAATTTTCCCCAATGGCAATTCTGCTCACACACCATCATCCGGATCATGTCGGCGGAGTCGGCAAACTGCTTGAACAGTATAAAATCCCGGTGTACGGACCGGCCGCTGAGGACATTCCGTCCGTTACCCATCCGTTGCGGGAAGGAGACAATCTCATTCTCACGAATGCCGGTATTACCCTCACTGTCCTGGAAGTCCCTGGACATACGGCAGGCGCCCTCGCCTATCATGGCCCCGGCGTGGCATTCACGGGAGACACTCTATTTACTGCAGGTTGCGGCCGACTCTTTGAAGGCACCCCGGCCCAGATGCATAGTTCCCTGGGAAAACTCGCAGCTCTGCCGGATTCCACAAAGATTTACTGCGGGCACGAATACACCATGGCCAACCTTGCCTTTGCTTTGGCTGTCGAACCTGGAAACCATGCGATCAGCTACCGCATCGAGACTTGCAGGAAATTGCGTGAGGCAGACCAGCCGACTGTACCTGCAACCTTGGCCGAGGAAAAACTCACTAATCCCTTTCTCAGAACCGGGGAAGTTTCAGTGAAACAAGCCGCAAACCGGCATGCAGGACGTCAGCTCGAAAACGAAATTGATGTGCTGGCTGTGATCCGCCAGTGGAAGGATACCTTCTGATATGGATTGCCCACACCCTTCCAACCACATTTATTTGATCCAGGACTGTACCACGCCTGGCCACATCATCAAACTCCAAGCGACTACCATGCATAGAATAATCATTTACCTCCTAATCGGATTAGTACTCTCCGCCTGCGATTCAAATCGCCTCCGAACCTCCGGGACCGATTCGGATGCCAGGAACTCACGAATTGCCCGGCAGCGGAACCAAGGCACTATCGAATCCCGCAACGAAGCGGAAAGAAGTTTGAGCCGGCGGCAACGGTCAGACGATCCTGGGACCGCACCCGGTGACGCAAAAAAAGCACAGGAATCCGGCAATGTATGGGAGAGGATAAGGGATAACCTGGCATTGGAGCGTAACATCAACGACAACGTCGTCCAGGACAAGATAAGATGGTATGCGAAAAACCAGGAATACCTGGACCGGGTAAACGGCCGGGCAACGCTGTACCTGTACTATATCACCGAAGAGTTGTTGAAACGGAACATGCCTCTGGACTTGGCGCTGTTACCCATAGTGGAGAGCGCTTATAATCCCTTCGCTTACTCCCGCAGCCGGGCATCCGGGCTTTGGCAATTCATTCCTTCCACAGGTAAACGTTATGGGCTGAAACAAAACTGGTGGTATGACGGACGCAGGGATGTCATTGAAGGGACCAAGGCAGCGCTTGATTACCTGGAAAAACTCAACGCTGAGTTTGATGGCGACTGGTTACTGACACTTGCCGCATATAACACTGGGGAACGAAACGTTGCTAGAGCCGTAGAACGTAACCGGAACGCCGGAAAGAAAACGGATTTCTGGTCACTCAGGCTGCATAGGGAAACCCATGCTTATGTCCCCAGCCTGCTTGCGGTGGCGGAGATCCTCGCAAAACCGGAAAAATACGGAATCCAATGGCAACCCATACCAGATGTCCCTTATTTTACCGTCATTGACACTGGCAGCCAGATTGACCTGGCCACGGCTGCAGAGTTAGCTGGAATGAGCATGGATGAACTGTATCTCCTGAATCCCGGTTTCAACCAATGGGCGACTGATCCGGAAGGGCCGCACCGAATCCTCGTTACGGCGGACCGTCAGGGCGTTTTCCTGGACAAACTCTCATCTCTGACGGATTCAGAGCGTATGCGCTGGGATAGGCATCTCATACAGCGTGGGGAGACTCTGGGACAGATTGCAGACCAATATCGAACCAGCGTGGCGGCATTGAAACAGGTTAACGAACTGCGTAGTAATCTCATCCATGAAGGAAGCAGTTTGCTCATCCCTCTGTCAAAACAGCCAAAATCTCATTACACGCTGAGTCTTGATTCGAGAGGTTTTGCCGAACTGGAAGAATCAGGCACAGGTGAAGAACATCTCTATACCATCCGTCGCGGCGATACTCTCTGGGATATCAGCCATAAATATGGTGTCACTGTAGCGAAATTGACTTCCTGGAACGGTATCCGCACCGACTCCGTACTCAGACTGGGGCAGAAACTCAAGCTCTGGGCCAACCAAACAGATGGTACAACAATTGCTAACGCTGCGGACCAGAAGACCTCACAAAGCAGTGCGTTATTACCGGAATCCAGGAAATTAAAATTCACCTATACGGTCAGATCAGGCGACTCTCTTTGGCTAATCGCCAGAAGAAACAATATTACGGTTGACAAGCTGACCAACTGGAACAATATGGGAAGAAACGCCACTCTGAGGCCAGGTCAAATACTCAAGCTTCAACCCGACGTTGCAACTAAGAATCCTCCCGCAGCCACGCTGACAGCTGCGATCGAGGAATCTGGGATTGGCATGGACGCCAACTATTCGGCACCCGTTAACTATATCGTCAAGAAAGGCGATTCATTATGGATAATCTCAAAGCGTTTTGGCATCACGGTTGCCCAACTGCGCAAATGGAATAACCTGAACGAAGATAACCAAATCCAACCGGGACAGAGGTTGATCCTCTATACCCGGGAAGCATGAGCCCTAAAATACAGTACAATCCCTTTCACAGTACTCACCGGTTCACAGTTTTGACGGTGGAGTCGAACAGGAGGATGTCAGTATCAATAGACTCAGGAGCAGATAGATGATTCGCGTCTTAAAATTCTGTCTCCGCTGCCTGCTCCGACTGCTGTACAGCGTCAGAATTCATGGGCTTGAGAATTACTGGAAAGCCGGAGAACGGGTATTGATCGTGGCCAATCACAGTTCACTCCTCGACGGAGTGCTGCTTTACGCCTGGCTTCCGGAAACACCCACCTTTGCTATCAACACCCGCATCGCAAGTATGAAGCAATTCCGCTTCTTACTCCGCTTTGTCGATCTGTTTGAAATGGATACTACTAACCCATTG
>MGYR01000059.1:0-538 GCA_001801825.1 Gammaproteobacteria bacterium RIFCSPLOWO2_02_FULL_56_15
CTCCGCATCCAGTTCGTAAGCGGTATCCAGCAGGTGCGGATGGTCATGGAACAGCTCACAGAGGATAGGCAGGATCGCCTTGTTACTCGGGATCAGGGTCCACAGGGGTTCGTAAACCATCACTTCGCTGCGCAGCAGCACATCCACCAGGCGCGGCGTGGTATCCCGGGCGCGCTGTCTGCCGATGGCGGCCAGGGCCTCGTCCTCGTCGCACTCCTCGCGCAACTGATCCAGTGCAGTTTCCCAGGACCAGGTTTTCCACACCCGTAGGATCCGCTCGCCATCCTGATCCACGACAAAGCCCTCCTTGTCCCAGCCGAGGTGATTCATTCCCACGATCAGTTTGCTGCGGATGCCGGCTTCTGCCACCACTCCCTGCATGAACAGGGCGTGATAGGTTTCTTCCGGCTCATCATCCTGCATGATATGCAGGACCGTATCCACGCCGCTCTTGCGCCAGGACTGGACCAGGTCGGGATACAGGCGGGCTCCCGGACACCGACCCCGGTCATAGCCGTAGGAATCGAACCAGGTCCCC
>MGYR01000059.1:564-3612 GCA_001801825.1 Gammaproteobacteria bacterium RIFCSPLOWO2_02_FULL_56_15
GGAGGCGGAATCGGCATTGTATTCGTACACTTTGATGCCAGCCGCGGAAACGGAGAAATCAAAGCGGCCCGTGATCATCTGGTTGCGCCGGTTGTTCCATGATTGGCGTAGCTTCGGCCAGATGGATCGCGGCAACTTGAATCGAGCCAGGAGTTCATCGTCCTTCAATACCCTGTGTGTCGCATGCATGAACATGGCGTGCAGTTCGTTGGACGCATGTTTGATGGCGGCGGCGGCGCTCTCCGAGATACAGAAATAGCTGCGTTGCAGCTTCGGGACATTGGTGAGCCAGGCCCCTGCCTTGGCGATAAAGGCCGCCTCTTCGGGCCGGGAAGAATCCAGCCAGGGACCCTGAACCCGTGCGGTAGGCATCTCGCACATGAGCAGGTTGAACAACTCCGGGGAGGGCGTTACCCGCAACTCGGCATGGGTCGGGTCCTCTGTCTGAATGACCCAGCCGAGGATGGTGCCCTCTTCAAAGGTGCACTGGATATGGAATCCGCCGTCGGCAGCCACCTCTGCCCTGAGTTCCCTGGCGAAATCCTGACCTTCCTCCCACATATGATGGTCCACGTTCTGTTCCACGATCCGGACGCGATCCGGCAGGACTTCCGTGATTACCGCCACATGGCCGGTGCGCTCGAACTCGCCGCCCTCTTCCCAGATCAGCAGGCAGCCAGGCTCGGGCCGTCGCCGGCTGCCGTTCCTGAAGGAGTAGACCGGCAACAGCGAATTATCCCGGATGACCCGCACGTTGCGCAGGAGGAAAATATCATAGGCCATGGCGACTTCATCGAAGATGTAACCCCGGTTGAGGTACATCCAACGCCGGGCGAATTCCACGCATTGCCATTTGTAGCCCATGAATATCCCGTCCAGGTGGCTGCGGAAGGATTCCCGATCAGGAAATTCATTGCTGTCTGCAGAAGGGTAGTGAGATGAATAGGCTGGAACTTCGCCGGGCGCCATACCCAGTCTGGTGCCGAACCTGGCCGGTGTGCTGGTCATGAGGATTGGATAAGCTGTTGTCTGAAGTTGAAAGTGCAGTAGCCGTATAACTGATTTCTGTGATGATTGGAAGTTCAGGCGATAAAAAATATTTTACGCAGCGTGAAAATTCCCACACACTAATGTGGAATAATAGAATTCAAAAATCTGGGGAGGAAAACAA
Source organism: Gammaproteobacteria bacterium RIFCSPLOWO2_02_FULL_56_15 (assembly GCA_001801825.1). GTDB lineage: Bacteria > Pseudomonadota > Gammaproteobacteria > Eutrophobiales > Eutrophobiaceae > 2-02-FULL-56-15. The sequence continues at coordinate 1,736 of MGYR01000059.1, forward strand.
AATGAAATCCAGACTTGGTTTTGTGGGAATCCTGCTGGCAGCCTCATTGCTCTCTGCCGGGGCCGGCGCGCAGTCAGTCGGGGATTGCGCAGCCCTGAAGGGGTTGGAGTTGCCGGGGACGGCGCTGGAAGTCGCCAACGCCCGGATCGTGCCTGAAGGAATCCCGCCGCCGGCGCCTTTCGCGCCGCCCATCCAGAAACCCCTGCCCGCGCATTGCCTGTTGGAGGGGTTTCTCGATCACCGCACGGGCGCCGGCGGCGCGCCTTACGCCATCGGTTTCGCCATCGCCATGCCGGATAACTGGAACGGCCGCTTCCTGTTCCAGGGCGGCGGCGGCCTGAATGGCAATGTATCACCCCCCTTTGGTCTGCAGGCCGCCGGCGACAACCCGGCGCTCGCCCGCGGTTATGCCGTGGTCTCGACCGACAGCGGGCACCAGAGCAAGGCGGTGTTTGACGCGGCATTCTTCGCGGATCAGGAGGCCAGCCTGAACTTCTTCTATAAAGCCGTCGGCAAGGTGACGGTAACCGCCAGGCAAATCATCGCCGGATATTACGGCCGCGAGCCCGAGCATTCCTACTTCATGGGTTGTTCCACGGGCGGCCGTGAAGCCATGATCGTATCGCAGCGTTATCCGGATTATTTCGATGGAGTGGTGGCGGGAGCGCCTGCCATGCGCACGGATTATTCCAATCTGGGTATGCGATCCCTGGTGACCGCCTTCAACCGCATCGCCCCCCGCGATGATAAGAATCAGCCGATCGTCTCCAAGGCGTTTTCCGCGGAGGACAAGCAATTGATCATGGAGTCTCTGCTGAAGACCTGTGACGGCAGGGACGGGATCAGCGACGGCATGATCGCGGATCCCATCGGCTGCGATTTCGATCCGGCTGTCCTGGAGTGCCGTGGGGAGAAGAACACTGCCTGTCTGAGCGGTGCGCAGGTCAAGGCCCTGCATGAGGCTTTCGCCGGGCCGAAGGATTCCAGGGGATTTCAGGTCTATCCGGGCTATCTCTATGACACCGGGATCAGCGCCGGCGGGGAACGGGGGATCCCCGGCCTCCTCAATGCCGGGCAGAGCCCAGTAGGCCCACCGGTCATGGCGACCGAGCAGGATGTCGACCGCGAAGCTGCCGCCGCCGCAGCCTCGATGAACGGCCTCGGTGACAGCAACTCCTGGACCAACCTCTCCAGTTTTTCCGGCCATGGCGGCAAGTTGATCTTCTATCACGGCGTCAGCGACCCGTGGTTTTCGGTCCTGGATACCGTGGATTATAATGAACGCTTGGAACGGGATAACGGTGGGGAGGAAAAGACAGCGCAGTGGAGCCGCCTGTTCCTGGTGCCCGGCATGGGTCACTGCGGCGGCGGAGTTGCGACGCTGGACCGCTTCGACCTCCTAACGGCGATCACTCGCTGGGTGGAGGAAGGCACACCGCCGGACCGGGTGACCGCCACCGGGGCCTCGCAGCCGGGACGCAGCCGGCCGCTCTGCTCCTATCCCGCGCATGCCCATTATCAGGGCGCTGGCGACCCCGGGCGGGAGGAGAATTTCAGTTGCCGCAGATGAGGCTCAGGCGGGCTGAACAATCACCTTGCTCCGCTGATTGTATTCCCGGATGAGGATAGTGGACAGGACAATCCAGAGCAGGCTCAAGATGATATTGACAAGCAGGAAGTCGGTCAGCGAGAAGGACCAAACCCGCGTTCCCAGTAATACCGTCAGGGCGGCCATACCATCACCGATGCGGACGAACAGCGTATCGATGGTGGCCTTGGCCTGGTACATCATTGACTTCGATGTAGGCAGCCAGAGCATATGGCGGGCGGTATTGTTGATGGAATAATTGCTGGAATTCTCCGCGACCTTCATCACT
>MGYR01000059.1:3663-6296 GCA_001801825.1 Gammaproteobacteria bacterium RIFCSPLOWO2_02_FULL_56_15
GACACCAGCGGAGTCGCAATCAGTAACAAGCCGAAGCCGCCTAACCGCACCAGTCGGGAGACGACAAAGGCCTGCAGGAACAGGCCCACCAGGTTCACCCAGAAATATAATTCGCTGTAAAAGGCGGTGGTGGCGACGTTGATAGCCTTGGCAACGGCATCCGGATCGCTGATGTTGACCTGTTCGAGTTCCAGGGCCGCCTGCACCAGTCCGAACAGGATGTTGTCGCCGCTGGCCACGACCCAGTTGAACAACAAGATCATCCCGGCCGCGATCATCAGGTAATAACTCTCGTAGATGGTCTTGAAGGCGCCATGGCCTTCCGGTGCGGCCGGTTGATGCCGGCGGGTTTCGGTGTCGCTTGATGGTTGACCTACAGTGCCCCGTTGATCGATGAACCGCGAAAGCCAGACCGCCAGGGCCAACGGGATGAGAGCCAGCAGGATCAGATCGAAGGCATCCAGCCACCTGAGGAGCAAGAGTCTTTCACCCGCCCAGGAGCCGACCACGCCGCCGGCGGAGGCGCCGATGGCTACCAGCGGGAACAGGCGCCGGCCTTTTTCCTGGCCGTACACATCCGAGGCGAAAGACCAGAACTGCGCCACCAGGGTGACGCTGAAGATACCGACGAACATGTAAAACGCGATACCCGAATAAGGGATCTGCCGCGCCAGCAGTCCGGGCTGCAACAGCCAGAACAGCACCAGCAGGATCGCAGAGGCGCCGGCGGTCATGGTGATGAGTTTGCGGCGGGGAAAGGTCGCGGCCAGCCAGGCGTACAGCGGCAGAATCAGCAACAGCAGCATGCTCTGGCCGAATGCGGAGTAGGATTTAATCTCAAGCTTGGATAAGTCGCCGATGATCGAAACCGACAGCCAGCCTTCCCGTACGGGCTTGATGAAATAGTAGGCCATCAGGATCAGGAAGATGTTGCACAGCAACAAAAGGCTGGTGATGCCCTCCCGCGCCCGAACGCTGGCGAATATACCGAGGATCCGTTCCAGCCGGGATGGAGGAGTGCCGATATCTTCCAATACAGTCGCGTTGGTTTCCGTCATGAATGCGGGAAGTGGTGTGAGATGATTACTTGCAGCTGAAACGACCAGACGGCGTTGGACAGGGATCCCTGCCCGGCCGACGTGAGCTTGGTTGCGTGCTTCCGAAGGTCCTTCGTGCTGATTTCAGTACAACTCTGGAAAACTGGCGCCTATTCTAAGCTGAGAAAGCGTTTCGGGAAAGCCCCATCACTTGATTCAGCGGGGTAACCGCAGTCCGGATTGACCTTTATTTACTATACTTACTCTGCCCGCGCCTCGTGCAATCGACACCCGGAGACCGGCCTTATAGACCAGATAAACAGGTCTAGCCTGTAGGAAATGATTACTACAGAAAAGGGGAATCACTATGAAACTACCTCCGTATCCTGGTCGGGACAGTCAACCTGATAATCCACACTTGGCATATAAGTTTGCAAGTCTTCTATACTGCTGGATGCTTCTCTTCTCTTCAGTTACGGATTCTGCTCCTGTATTTACCATTGCCGACCTGGAGGGAACCTGGTACGAGCATGAACTCGGTGGTGGGATCGCTCCCTGGTGGGCGCATTTCACCATGGAGATCGATGCTGGCGGCAGCCTCACTGCCAATGAATTTCTGAATTCGACCGGTGATAGCGGGGGACCATCCTCCGGCACGGTGAATATCAACGGAAGCGGAGTGATCACTGTGGCCAGCCAAGGAATATCGGCTATGCACGGTGTTATGTCAGGGGATCGGCAATTGATCGTCGCAACGGCAACCGAGGATAGCGGTCCCGCCCTCATTATCCTGCAGAAAGCCGGCAGCCTTTTTACCCAGGCTGACCTCATGGGATCCTGGTATGAGCATGAACTCGGTAGTGGAATCGCGCCTTGGTGGGCGCATTTCACCATGGAGATTGATGCCGTTGGCAGCCTTACTGCCACGGAATTTCTGAATTCGGCCGGCGATAGTGGGGGGCCGTCTTCTGGGACGATAAACATCTCTGGTAATGGTGTGGTCACCGTGGCAAGCCAAGGTATATCGGTCCTGCATGGAGTCATGTCGGAGGACCGGCAATTGATCGTCGCAACGGCAACCGAGGATAACGGTCCCGCCCTCATTATCCTGCAGAAAGCAGGTGGATCATTTACCCAGGCTGATCTCGAAGGAACCTGGTATGAACATGAACTAGGCGGAGGCGCCGATCCGTGGTGGGCCCGAATGACCATGCAGATCAATGCTGACGGCAGCCTCACTGCCACGAACTTCATGAATACGGCCGGCGACAGTGGAGGGCCATCTTCCGGGACGATAAGTATCTCTGGAAGCGGGGTGGTCACCGTGACTAGCCTGGGCATATTGGCTTTGCACGGTGTTATGTCGGGTGACCGGCAATTGATCGTCGCAACGGCAACCGAGGATAACGGTCCCGCCCTGATCCTGATGGAGAAAGGGTTACCTGATACTGATGGCGATGGGATGGATGATGTTGAGGAAATCAGGCAAGGGCGTAACCCTTTTGTTGATGAACGTACCGTAATTATTTTGTTTAATACTGAGCCTGATTAATCATATTGACATTCGGGCTCTTTGTGCCTGTCTCGTGATTTCCA
>MGYR01000059.1:6311-6909 GCA_001801825.1 Gammaproteobacteria bacterium RIFCSPLOWO2_02_FULL_56_15
AAACGCGAATCTGCAGTTGTTCGGTTTTGGGTTGGCTACGCATAGAGGATATTTTTGTGTATCCTGTTTCTTATGTCAATACATATGTATTGACAATCGCATGGAATGAAGAATCGTCATCCCTGCGAAGGGCGACCCACAGGAGGTGGGGGATGTCATTTTCTCCTGTGGATTGTCGGTTTGGTGTCGAAAATATTTTCCGCTCCTACCAGAGGTCCCGCAAGTAATCGATGATTGCCTTGCGCTGCACCGGGTCGGTCACCTTCAGGGTATTCATCAAGGTCCCGGGGACCATGGCGGTCGGGTCGCTGAGGAATTGGTCCAGTAATTCTTCGGTCCAGACACCCTCCAACTTGCGGAAACTCTCTGAATAGACATAGTCGGTCCGGTCCGCCTGCTTTCTCCCGACAATCAGGAACAGGGACGGCGCGAGGCCTCCCGAGGTCACCCCCGTGGTATGGCAACCGGCGCATTGCTGGAACAGCAGGGCGCCGCTGTCCTGGGATCTCGCCACGGACAGCGAAATCAGGTCGCCCCGCTCGCCCCATAACCAGATCGCGCCCTCCGGTCCGAGAGCGATATCCCGGATCCGCCGGTC
>MGYR01000060.1:0-3533 GCA_001801825.1 Gammaproteobacteria bacterium RIFCSPLOWO2_02_FULL_56_15
CTCTCATCAGTGGCGGGCCCAGGGATCCCTACCGTGTGATGATCATCGATCCCGACCGGATTATGACCGGGTTCTATGAATCAATACTCAGGGATGAAGGGATGCAGGTCTCGGTGATCGATGAACCTTTCATGACCATCGAGAGTATCAAGAATTACCGGCCTGAACTTATCCTGATCAATCTCTACCAGCCGCATTGTTCGGGGCTCGAACTGACCACTATCATCAGGCAAAGGGAGCATCTTGCGGGTCTTTCCATCATATTTCTTTCCACGGAAGCCGATTTTGATCGCCAGCTTGCAGCCATCAACACCGGTGGTGATGACCTGATCACCGTGCCGATCGATCCGCAACTGTTGATCACAACGATCAACTCACGCGTAGAGCGCGCGAGGACACTCAACAGCATTAATTTTGACCTGCTGACCGCCTTGCGGGAACTTGAGAATCAGCAGAATGCCATGGACCAGCATGCGATTATCAACATCACCAACATCAATGGTTTGATAATCTACGTTAACGAAAAATTCTGTGATATCAGCGGATACCAGCGGTCCGAAGTACTGGGTTTAGACTACCACTTTTTGAGATCCCATATTCATGACGACGATATGTACCGCCACATATGGCGTACGCTTCTCAATGGAGAGGTGTGGCAGGGTGAAATCTGTAATCGCAAGAAAAACGGAGAACTCTACTGGGTGAATGTCACCATGGTGCCTTTCATGGATGAGGAATCGAGGCCCTACCAGTTTGTATCCATCAGCAGCGATATCACCGCCAGGATCGAGGCGGAGCAGAACATGCTAAAGGCCCGCGATACTGCCGTTAATGCCAACCAGACCAAATCGGATTTCCTGTCCAAGATGAGCCATGAACTCAGAACACCGCTCAATGCGGTGATGGGATTTTCGCAACTTCTGCAATCCAATTCGGGAGAACCACTCACGGATGTACAGAGACAGTATGTAAGGGAAATTCAGAATGCAGGTTCGCACCTGCTGAATCTGATCAACGAGGTTCTCGATCTGTCCCGCATCGAGTCAAACCAGTTGACCGTTGAAAACATCACCATTCCCCTGCCGATGTTTCTTGATGAATGCTATTCGCTGGTCACGCCGATGGCGCGCGAGAAAAACATTTCGATCCTGAAAAGCTACCAGCATCTTGCGGGAGCCGCAGTTTATGCTGACCCCGTAAGGCTGAAACAGGTAATGACTAATCTTCTTTCCAATGCCATCAAGTACAACAATCCGGCAGGCAGCGTGCTGATCCAGGCCCAGACAACCGGGAACGACAAGATCATCATTGAAGTCATGGACACCGGTGAAGGCATGGAGAGATCACAGATCGATATCCTATTCAAACCGTTTACCCGCCTGCCACAGCACAAACATGAGGAAGGTGTCGGAATCGGTCTGGCCCTCTCCAAACGACTGTGTGAATTGATGGGTGGCAGGATCGGTGTGGACAGCAAGATTGGTACCGGCTCGAGATTCTGGATTGAACTTGACAGTGCGGAAATCAGCATAGTCCGGGATGAAACAGGCAAACCTACAGAAATCTGCAAATCCGGAGACCGCTATCTGGACACTCTGCCGTTCACTCTCCTGTATATCGAGGATAATCTCGCCAATTTCAAACTGGTCAGTGAAATCCTGCAGCACCGTTCCAAGCTGACACTACTGCATGCAGAAACAGTGGTTTCAGGGATCGAGTTGGCTGTGATCCATCGACCGGATATTATATTGATGGATCTGCAACTTCCCGGAATGGATGGCTACGAGGGATTGCAACAGCTTCGGAATACCGGAGGAATGGGGAAAACACCGGTAATCGCCATCAGTGCTTTTGCCAATGAGGAAAAAATCCGGCGAGCCCTGAGTGAGGGTTTCGATGAATATATCACCAAGCCAATCGACATCAATGGATTTCTGCAGTCGATAAATACAGTAATCGAGAGAAAACAACTACATATTGGGAAATAGGAGATGTCAATCAATTTGCATATAATGACAACGTATATGCGCATTAGAAGATTGCAGAATCGGGTGATTCACTCATGACGGGTAATTCATAACGACCAATATGGATATCGCGCTGCTGGAAGACAATCCCACGGATGCCAGGTTGATCAAGCTGCATCTTGAATCGTCCGGGCATAACTGCGAAATATTCAATACCGGCGCTTCGTTCAAAGAGGATTTTAAAAACCAGGATCATGATCTGGTGATCATTGACTGGGAATTACCGGATACTTCCGGTGACGATATTCTGCACTGGATCCGTAAAGTCATACATATTGATCTGCCGGTGCTCTTTGTTACCGGCCGTGACTCCACCGAGGATGTCGTCGCCATGCTGGATGCCGGGGCGGACGACTACATGACCAAACCCGTGAATCTCATTGAAATGCTGGCAAGGATCACAGCTCTGGTCAGGCGTGCGCAAAGTGGCAGAAAAACCACGGATATCATCGATTATCACCCCTTCACACTGGATTTCAGCTGTCATCGGATCCTGATATCCAACAAGGAGATCATGCTGACCCCTAAGGAATTCGAACTGGCGGGATATTTGCTGAGCAACATCGGTGATCTGATTTCGAGGGAGACTCTGTTGCGTGAGATCTGGGGTTACGGACCGGAAATTCTAACGCGTACTATCGATATCCATATCAGCCGGATACGCAAAAAACTTTCACTGACAGAAATGAACGGCTGGAAGCTAACCTCCATTTATCACCGGGGTTACCGGCTGGAACGGCTGCCGGTTGAGCAGCCGGATTGCCCGCCCCTGCCCTGAGGGGACCTCTTCGGAGCATGTCAGAGGAATGACCCCGGTCAAGATTGCGATACCAAACCACCGGTCTGCCCCCGATGCCGCAGGCAGTGATCCATCAAGACCAAGGCCAGCATGGCCTCCGCGATAGGCGTCGCCCGGATACCTACACAGGGATCATGTCTGCCTTTGGTTATGATCGTCGAATCTTCCCCGCGGGTGTTGACGGTTCTTCCCGCAATGCGGATGCTGGAAGTCGGCTTCAAGGCTATGCTCACCAGAATATCCTGACCACTGGAAATCCCTCCGAGAATTCCTCCGGCATGATTCGTGAGAAACCCGGTGGAAGTGATTTCATCACGATGTTCACTGCCTTTCTGGGTGACCGATACAAAACCCGCGCCGATCTCAACACCTTTTACGGCATTGATACTCATCATGGCTCCGGCAATATCGGCATCCAGCCTGTCAAACACCGGCTCACCCAGTCCGGCAGGCACATGCCTGGCATAAAGATTGATCCTGGCTCCGATGGAGTCACCTGATTTTCGTAACTGGTCCATGAAATCCTCCAGTTGGCCGAGCCTGGAGGGATCAGGGCAGAAGAAGGGATTGCTGTTGACAGCTTCCAGTGCCACCGGATCCAGCCGGATGTCGCCGATCTGGGCCAGATAGCCGCCTACTTGAATTCCATGGTTTTCCCGCAGGTATTTTTTGGCAATGGCGCCTGCCGCCACGCGCATGCAGGTTTC
>MGYR01000060.1:3554-8522 GCA_001801825.1 Gammaproteobacteria bacterium RIFCSPLOWO2_02_FULL_56_15
GCCCCGGTAATCACGGATACCATATTTTTTCTGATAGGTATAATCCGCATGTCCTGGCCGGTACTTATCCCTGATATCGGTATAATCCCTGGTGCGTTGGTCTTCATTTTCTATGATCAGGGCGATCGGCGTACCGGTCGTCCGGCCCTCGAACACGCCGGACAGTATTCTTACATGGTCAGATTCACGTCGCTGTGTGACATGCCTCGACTGGCCGGGTTTGCGACGATCCAGGTCGATCTGAATATCGGATTCCTGCAGCTCTATGCCGGGCGGGCAACCGTCAACGATGCAAACATAGGCTGGCCCATGGGACTCTCCCGCCGTCGTCACCGTGAACAATTTTCCTAAAGTATTGCCAGACATGCCAGATATTGTAACTGTTGCGAGTATATAAATCAGTTCAATTATCCCTGCCCGGAGTTTGGAGATATTGGGCCTCCAGCAGAAACACACCCTCGCCGCCGAATTCAAAATCAACCCATGTCAACGGCAGATCCGGGAAGCTTTCTTCAATGGCTTGGCGGCCATTGCCTGCCTCAACGACGAGTATTCCACCGGCACGCAGATACCGGCCTGATTCACTAAGCAGTCGCCTGATGATATCCAGACCGTCGCTGCCGGCTTCGAGTGCAAGCGCGGGTTCATGACAGTACTCCGGCGGGAGCGAATCCATTTCTTGCTTACTGACATAGGGCGGATTGGCAATGATCAAATCATATTTCTGATCCTGCAGTTTTTCGAAGAGATCAGATCGCAATAGTCGTATCCGATCCGATAATCTGTGCCTGTCCACATTGATTTCCGCAAGTTCCAGAGCGCTGTCGCTGACATCCACTGCATCAATCCGTGCCTTGGGGAAAGCAATGGCACACGCTACTGCGATACAGCCGCTGCCCGTCCCGATATCGAGCACCCTGGAAACCCCGGATTCGGTTACCCACGGGGAAAAGCGATTCTCTATCAATTCGGCTATGGGTGACCGTGGAATCAGAACCCTCCGGTCAACCTGGAACTCTAAGCCACAGAACCACGCCTGATTGACCAGGTAGGCAACCGGTATGCGATCGCAAATCCGCTGCCCCGCCAGTTCGAATACCCTGGAGACGGATTCCATCTTGACCAACTCATCGAGTACGCCTTCCGCGCAGTCGAACGGTATACCAAGCAGGCAAAATACCAGATACACCGCCTCATCGTGTGGGTTGTCAGTACCGTGTCCGTAGCAAAGGTCATTATCCTCGAAACTTTGCTCTACCTCTCGTACTAGCTGCCGGGTTGTGTATACCTTGGAGTTTATGGCTGATCTACCGGTTAATCAGTGGTAAGGCGAGTAACCGGGGATCGCTGTGATATCAAAATCATCGATCTGGTCACCCGAGAGATACTGCTCTGCATACCTGAGGTAGATTTTTTCCCGTATGAAAAGGTCGAAGAGATCAGGGTCGATATGATGATCGAGCTTCATTCTTCCCAGTATCGTCAATGCGCGCGAGAGTGGCATGGCTTTTTTGTAAGGCCGGTCGGCGGCGGTGAGGGCCTCAAAAATGTCAGCTATGGCCATGATCCGCGCAGGTATGGACATCTGTTCCCGGTTCAAGCCGCGCGGATATCCCGTCCCATCCATTTTTTCATGGTGTCCACCTGCATATTCAGGAACGTTTCTGAGATGCTTCGGGTATGGCAGTGATTCAAGCATATTTATGGTTACAGAAATATGGTTGTTGATGATTTGCCGTTCCCTGACCGTCAGAGTACCTCGCCCGATCATCAGGTTCTGCGTTTCGTTTTCAGTAAGCAGATTACTCCTCTTGCCGTCGATTTCCGTCCATTGCCGCTTGGCAATCTCCTGGACCTTTTGCTTGTCATCCTCGCTGGTCGATTCCCCGCCAATATTGATCTTCTTTATAAATTCATTTTCCTCATCCAGGCATCTGATCTCTTCCTGGAACAATGTATCAACCGGGATCTCATGAATCCCCTGCGCCTGCATGACCCGGCGCAACATTCTGATCTCCGCCTCCTGCCTAAGTGTCGCAAAACGGGTTTTGATCATCTCAATCCTGTCGAAGATCGTTTCCAGTTTGGTCGCCTTGTCAACCACATATTCAGGTGTAGTGATTTTGCCGCAATCATGCAACCAGCCGGCGACGTCCAGCGCGTATTTCTCATTATCATCCAGTGAGAAATCTTTTAACGGGCCAAAATCGATATTGCAGGCAGCTTCCGCGATCATATTGGTAAGCGCCGGGACACGCCGGCAATGCCCTCCCGTATATGCGGATTTTTCGTCGATTGCATTGGCTATCAGCTTGATCATGGCATCGAAGAGGTCCTTCTGGGCGTCTATCAGACTGCGGTTCGTCACCGTGACCGCGGCCTGCGATGCCAGTGATTCGACTACCTGCTGGTCCAGCAAGGAAAAGGGGCAGGGTTGACCACTTTCCGGATCCTGCGCATTCAGCAACTGGAGAACGCCGATATTCTCGTTTTCATGATTGGTCAGCGGCACGGTCAGGAAAGATTTGGATCGGTAACCGGTTTTCTTGTCGAATTCGCGTGTCCCGGAAAAATCGAACTGCAGGTCGGCATAGGCATCTTCAATGTTAACCGTTCTCCCATGCAGCACTGCCCACGACGCTACCATGTGAGTATTGGGAATATGGTTCTGGTCATAGAGGGAGATCGGATAAAAATCAATAGGCTTGCCGCTGGCGCCTCCCTTATAAATCCCAAGCGATTGGGTAATCATGATCTCGAATTGGAGATGATTATCATCCGTACGCGTATAAAGGGTTCCTCCGTCCGCGTTGGTCAATTCCATAGCCTTGCGCAGTATGCTTTCCAGCAAACGGCTATGGTCTTTTTCGGCAGAAAGGGAGATGCCGATATTGGTCAGCTGTTCAAGCAGATTCGGAAAATTAACTTTTGTCAGGTCCATAACCCATCATCACCATCACCCCGATTGAATTATTGTAGTAGATATCGCAGCCCATCGTGAACACTTGCTACGGTGGAGGGTGACCGAACCGAGCGAGTAATGGGCGTATGCACCCCTGCCCACCGTCCCTGCATGGACTTCGGAATGATGTGACGTGGCGGAATGAAGTTATTCCCGGGCGTTACTTGCTGTCGTGATTTCGAGAAACATGTCATTCAGCCTGTGCACGAACCCGGCGGGGTCTTCCAACTGTCCACCTTCGCTCAGCAGTGCCTGGTCAAAAAGGATATGAGCCCAGTTGCGTATCCGTGATTCTTCCTGCCCGGAGGCCTGCAAGAGCTTCACAAGCGGATGGGATAAATTGATTTCCAGCACTGGTTTGGCCGCGGGAATGCTTTGGCCGGCTGCCTTCAGGATCTGTTGCAGATGCCGGCTCATATCTTGATCGCCTGCTACCAGGCAGGCTGGGGAACTGGTCAGACGGTTGGTCACGCGCACCTCTTTTATCTTGTCGTGCAGTTCTTTCTGTATGATTTCGAGCAGATTCTTGTATTCCTTTTCCGGTATGGATTTATCATCTTTTCCAGTGTGCTCCTCCGATTCAATTCCGTCCAGATCGAGTTCACCTCTGGCAACAGATTGCAGTGGTTTGCCGTCAAACTCGGTAAGATGCGTAGTAAGCCATTCGTCGATCGGATCCGTCAGTAGCAGCACCTCGATGCCCTTTTCCCGGAAGATCTCCAGATGAGGACTGTTTTTGGCAGTCTTGTAGTTCTCGACGGTCACATAGTATATGGCCTTTTGTCCCGGTTTCATCCTGCCCGTATAAGCTTCCAGTGAGACCTGTTGTTTCTCGGTATCCTCGTGGGTTGAGGCAAACCTGAGCAGCCGCGACATGTCCTCTTTCCTTTCATGCTCTTCGACTGCACCTTCCTTGAGTACCCGTCCGAACTGCGACCAGAAACCGGCATACTTTTCCGGGTCTTCATCGGCTATGGATTTGAGCAGATCGAGTACCTTGCGCGTACACCCGGAGCGGATGGATTCGATGGTCTTGTTGTGCTGGAGGATCTCCCGGGAGATATTCAGCGGCAGATCATCAGAGTCCACAATACCCCTGACAAAACGCAGGTACGCCGGCAACAGCTGCTCGGCATCATCCATGATAAACACCTTCCGTACATAAAGTTTTATACCATGGCGTTTTTCCCGGTCCCAAAGATCAAATGGGGCGCGTGAAGGAATAAAGAGAAGATTGGTATATTCGATTTTTCCTTCGACCTTGTTGTGAGTCCACGCCAGAGGAGGGTCAAAATCGTGTCCAACATGTTTGTAGAATTCATGATATTCCTCATCCTTGAGGTCTTTTTTCGGCCGCATCCAGAGGGCAGTCGCGCTGTTGACAGCATCATCCCCTTTGCTGTCTTTCCCTTCCGCGGGCATCAAGATGGGAATGGATATATGATCGGAGTATTTGCGAATGATGGTCCGCAGCCTGTAACCATCCAGGAATTCATCCGCCTCATCCCGCAAATAAAGTGTGACTCGGGTACCTCGCTTCGGTCGATCGATGGTTTCCACCGTGTATTCGTTCTTGCCGTTTGATACCCAGCGGACACCCTCCCCCCGGGGAAATCCGGCCCTGCGGCTTACCACCTCCACTTGGTCAGCTACAATGAACGCCGAATAAAAACCGACACCGAACTGCCCGATCAGCCGGGAATCGCGGGATTTATCGCCGGTAAGGGATTTAAAGAATTGCTGGGTGCCCGACTTCGCAATCGTGCCCAGGTTACTGATCACCTCATCCCTGGACATACCGAGGCCATTGTCGGATACGCTAATGGTTTTTTGCTCTTTGTTGTATTCAACCCGTATTTTGAGCTCGGGATCATCTTCAAATAAGCCATCATTACTGAGTGCCTCAAACCTTAATCGGTCGGCTGCATCCGAGGCATTGGAAATCAGTTCGCGCAGGAAAATCTCCCGATTGCTGTAGAGGGAATGGATCATCAGATCCAGCAGTT
>MGYR01000061.1:0-140 GCA_001801825.1 Gammaproteobacteria bacterium RIFCSPLOWO2_02_FULL_56_15
GTAGAGCGGCGTGCCGTTCTGCGACAGGTTGGAGTCGTAGTCGGCGAACCAGACCAGGCCCAGGTCCTTGACATTCTCCGTGGTGATTCCGGTTAGCCTGCTGTAGCGCTGCTCATCGTGAGTGCCGCCATAAGTCATCC
>MGYR01000061.1:220-1236 GCA_001801825.1 Gammaproteobacteria bacterium RIFCSPLOWO2_02_FULL_56_15
GCTCGAGGTGCCTGCATCTCTGCATCCGAGACCGGCTCTTCAGCGCGTTCACACCCAACCAATGTAACCGACAACAGGGCGCTCAAGCCCCAGAACCATATACGAGTCACCATAAATACCCCCCATGTTCCATAGTATTATCCACAAATGAAGATCTACTTTTTGAATTGCTTGATTCTACCCCAAATTGTGCGGGAATTAACCTCCCAGACAGGGAAACCCACTATTGGCCGGACTCGAACCGCCCACACGAAGCGCAGGGATGCGCGAGTGCCGCGGGCGAGGAGCGGCCACCTGAAAAACCTGTTGTGCCGGTTCCTTCCACCGGTGCGAAGTTTCACTGACAGCGGTTTTGTTACGTGATTGGTGTGAGGCCGGACTCGCATTCATGTCATAACATCCTGATATAATAGGTCTTAATAAAATGTAATTTCAAAGATACCCCCAAAAGTACCCCCAAAAGTCAAGCCTTGCCCCCTTCCACGCCGTAGAGATCCGATTTTGAATCGCCCCGGGTTTGCCGGAGCATGATTCCAAATGATTCGGCGTCGCGGCCCCTGGTGCACCCTGTCAGCGTTTCGCCAGATTCAAGGTACCGCTTTGCCTGCTGGCCATGTCCCGTAATCAGTTTCGCCTGTATCATGATTAAACGCTGACTGATGAGCAAAGTTTTCATCGCCTGACAAAAGCCTGGAACGATTCCCATGACTGACACTTTTATCTCCACCCTGCAGGCAAGCCTCAGGGATTTTGCCAAAGAGCGCGACTGGGAGCAGTTTCACAATCCCAAGAATCTGGTGATGGCGCTGACGGTGGAAGCAGCAGAGTTGCAGGAGATTTTTCAGTGGCTTGGTGAACAACAGGCTGCTGCCCCTGATGCCAGACAACGTGCGCAGGTGCGCGAAGAAATGGCGGATGTGTTGCTGTATTTGTGTCGGCTTGCGGATGTGCTAGATATTGATTTGCAACAGGCTGCGCTCGACAAATTAAAGCGTAATGCTGAAAAATATTCGGTG
>MGYR01000061.1:1246-2363 GCA_001801825.1 Gammaproteobacteria bacterium RIFCSPLOWO2_02_FULL_56_15
GCGGCAAATCTGCCAAGTACAATGACTATTGACCCAAACCCCGTCATCCCCCCTTTAATCCTGAGAGGATTACTCTTTTGCTTTCTTACCGTCACGCCTTTCACGCCGGGAATTTTGCTGATGTACTCAAGCATCTGGTATTGGCCAATACTTTGCAGTATGCCACGCGCAAAGCCGCACCTGTGTTTTATCTCGATACTCATGCCGGAGCGGGTCTCTATCGGCTGAACGCTGAAGCAGCGCAAAAAACCGGAGAAGCTGCTGCAGGAATACGGAAGTTGGATTTCGGTACTTTGCTCGCTGCAGCTCCGGAAGCAGCCCGTCTCGCACTGCAAACTTATCAGGATGCCATCAACCCTTTTCTGCAATGCGGCCAGTATCCCGGTTCTCCTATACTCGCTGCTGCCATGCTCAGAAGGCAGGATCATTTGCAGCTGTATGAACTGCATTCCACCGATTACCGTTTGTTGCTGGCGAATACTAAAACGGATAAACGGATCAAGTGTGAACAGGAAGACGGCTTCCAGAGCATCAGTGTGCTCCTGCCACCGGTGCAAAAAAGGGCAGTAATCCTGATCGACCCGTCGTACGAATTAAAGGAAGACTATTCGCGAGCAATAAAAGTGTTTGCTGCCATTTATCAGCGCATGCCCACGGCGCAGGCACTGCTTTGGTATCCGGTTGTGCAACGGGCCAACATCAACTGGATGATTGAAAAATTGCTGCACACTGAGATCCGTGATCTCTGGCAGGTTGAATTGGGTATACAGGCGGATACTGATGGTTTCGCCATGACTGCCAGCGGCCTGCTGCTGCTCAATCCGCCCTGGACCTTGCCGACGCAACTGCGTGAATCCTTACCCTTGTTGCAACAACAACTGGCGCCCGCTACAGGGCATTGGCTGGTGGAAAATCTGGTTCCTGAAAAGTGATCCGGAAATCATCTGAGGGTCATAGGCTCAGTGCACATGAAATATTTCATCAAATTGCTGCCTGGATCTTTTTCAAGTACTCTAAAACTTTAGTTCCCTGGAGTGAGGTTCGACCATGATATTACCACCTGGCGTCTCTGAACGCGATTTCGCCCAGGCCCTGAACGAGTTTGCCGACGCCGTTG
>MGYR01000061.1:2491-3911 GCA_001801825.1 Gammaproteobacteria bacterium RIFCSPLOWO2_02_FULL_56_15
CAGCAGATTGTCCGGATCGCAAACCGCTACCGGATTCCACTCTGGACGATCTCGACCGGCAAGAACCTCGGCTACGGCGGCTCGTCACCGGTGCTGTCCGGCAGTGTCGTCGTCGACCTGAAGCGGATGAACCGGATCATCGAGGTCAACGACAAGACCCACTATGCTGTCGTGGAGCCCGGTGTCAGCTACTTCGATCTGTATCGCTATATCCAGGAGCACGGGCTCAAGGTCTGGATCGACCCGGCCGACCCGGGCTGGGGCAGCCCGCTCGGTAATGCGCTTGAGCGCGGGGGCGGCCGCACACCGATGCGCGATCACTGGAATGCGGTCTGCGGCCTCGAGGTCGTCCTGCCGGATGGTGAACTGCTGCGCACCGGCATGGGTGCGCTGCCGGGCTCCGAGGTCTGGCACCAGTACAAATACGGTTTCGGACCTATCGTCGACGGTCTTTTCTCACAATCGAACTATGGCATCGTCACGCGGATAGGTATCTGGCTGATGCCGGCGCCGGAGGCCTACCGGGACGGCCGGGTCATGGCGCCACGGCACGACGACCTCGTGCCGTTCCTGGAGAACTACGCCTATCTCATGAACTCGGACATCCTCCGCGGCACGATGCTGCTCGAGAGTCCGCTGCTGAACTATCACGTTTCACAGGGTGGCTCGTTTTTCGAGATGCCCGACGGGCCGTCGATCACCGAGCTCAATCGCCTGGCGAGTGACCAGAATTTGCCGTACTGGGGCGCCGAGTTCCGTTTCTGGGGACCACCGAAGCTGATCGAGGCACAGTGGGATTACGTCAGGGAGAGATACTCAGCGATCCCCGGCGCCACCTTTGTCGAAGGCCGGAACTATGTCTTTCCGACAGAGATCGACCAGACCGACGCGACACTGCCCGTCGCGCTTGGTATTCCGACGCTCGGTGTCTTCGGCCTCTTGCAGGGCGGCGGCCATCTCGGTTTCTCGCCGGTCATTCCCATGACCGGGGAGGCGGTATTCAAGACACAGCGCATTTTCGGTCAGCTCTACGCCGAGCTCAGTCTGCCGGTCAGCAATCAATTCTTTGCGCTGCCGTGGTCCTATTCACCACGGGCGCTCGTGCTCCTTTTCGGCATTCCGCTCTCGAGCGACATCGAGCAGAACCGGAAGGGGCGGCAGATATTCGAGCGCATGGTAGAGGTCTCGGCAGCAAACGGCTGGGGTGAGTACCGGACCCATGTCGCATTCATGGACGATGTCGCGGAAGCATACTCGTTCAACGATCACGCGATGCGACGGCTGCACGAGAAGCTGAAGGACGTGCTCGACCCGAACGGTGTGCTGTCACCCGGCAAGTCCGGTATCTGGCCCAGGCATCTGCGCGACGGCTAAGAATAATACAAATGGGAGAGTAGGGATAAATAAAAACGGCCACACA
>MGYR01000061.1:4000-6766 GCA_001801825.1 Gammaproteobacteria bacterium RIFCSPLOWO2_02_FULL_56_15
AAGTTATTCAGTTTCTTCCAAGTTATTTTCCTGATGTATCCGTTCGTAGATTTCCTCCCGGTGTACGGCTGCATATTTGGGTGCCTCGATGCCGATCCGTACAGGGTATATTTACCGATATATTGCAAATAAGTAAAGGTTGACTGTACATTGATTAAGCGAGATTCATTCTCCACATGCCGGATTCCGGGATACCCCGAAGATAAAGCTCCGGTCATCTGAGCGCGCCATGAAATGATAGAGATCCTAATTTCAGGTGGACAGGCAGGTGCAGATCGCGCCGCACTCGATGTTGCGATTCGACACGGCTTCCCTCATTGGGGATGGTGTCCTGCGGGAAGAAAAGCTGAGGATGGCCCGATCGGAGGCCAATACCATCTTACAGAAACGCCAAGTGCGAAATACTTTCAGCGCACTGAGTGGAATGTCCGAGATGCGGACGGAACTGTGGTGTTCACCTTTGGCGACCGCGCCACGGGAGGATCGCTACGCACGATCGCGTTTGCCCGGAAGCACGGCAAACCGTGTCTTCACATTAGCCGGGAACACTGTTACCAACCTGCGCTAGACTTGCAGCAGTTCGTCGAACTTCACAACATCAAACGCCTTAATGTGGCCGGTTCGCGTGAGAGCAAGAATCCGGGGATCCATTTGTGGGTCATGGGAGTGATCGAGGATGCTTTTTTCTGGTCCGAGAACCATCCGTACACGCTTGGTGGACCAGGAGAAGGGTAAGCCGGGCAATGCAGATGTCCAGCGGTTGATTTGCACTTAAAACTGACACGGGAGTTGCCCGGTAGTTTTGTTTTAACAGTTTCCCGACGATGCAGCAAAGTTCGCCAAGATAAACCCGGCGGTGGAAGAAGGGCCGCAATTATTACCTCTATACCTCCCGGTAATTTCCTCCTCAGCTATCATTCCCTCAGAAATTGGAGACCTCTATTCATTCGCGTCAGCGAGTGTTCATCACCGGGTCGACGGGATGGGTTTGCGTACTTCGATGCGCCGAGAGCTGATCACGATATAACCCTCCTGCGCCAGATCATGAAGAACGCGGCTCACCATGTCGCGGGAAGCGCCGACGCGTTCGGCAAGTTCCTGCTGGGTCATGTGGTCGACGATGGGGCCGATGCCGGACTGGTTCGGCGTGAGCTGAGTGAGCAGCGCCGTCACGCGCCCGTAAACATCCAGCAGGGCCAGCCGTTTAACGTTCTCCACTGCTCCCCGGGTGCGCCGAATCAGCCTGCTGATGAGGTTCAAGGCGAAATCGGGATGAGCAGCCAGGTATTGCCGCATCATGTCACGAGAGATCAAGGAGCAGGTGGTGGTCTCCAGGGTGATCACGGAGGCGGAGCGTAGCCCTTCATCCAGGGCCATTTCGCCCACCGTCTCACCGGGGCCGTGAATATCCAGGATGACCTCCTTGCCGTCCCGGTTGCCGGAAAATACCTTTACCCGCCCCGCCAGGATGATGTACAGCACGTCACCACGCTCGCCTTCGCGGATCAGCAGCGTATCCTTGGGATAAGCGGCGACGCGCCCCAATTCCGCCACTTCGAGCAGCAGCGATTCGCGGATGGTGGAAAAATAGTCGTTATTGGTCGGGTTGGACATGCCGGATTGTAGACGCTGTTCCTAGGTGTGGCGCAAGCGATATAACCGCGCTACTCCGTAGCCCTTGGCTAACGGTTCGTTGCCCACCAGGTCGCAGCGAAAGCAGCTATGCGGCCATGCTGCCAGCACTGCGGCGAACGGCTCGGTCACCAGCACCTGCCCGGGCAATACGATGGGTTCGACGCGGGCGGCACGGGTCACGTGCGTGCCGAAGTGTGCGAGATGGCCCATCACCGGATCGATCGCGGTAAAGACCGGACCGGCGTGCAGCGCGATGCGCACGTGCGTGTCCGGTGGCAGCCCCATACCATGCCAATCGATGGCACCCACTGCCTCCGACAGTTGCATCGCGAAACGGGCCGCGTCCTCGGGCAGGTCGAACACGGCATAAAGCCCGTCGCCGCGCGAACTGATCTCCGATGGCACCACGCCAAGCTCCTTGAGCACGCGCGGCACCAGCCCTAGGAAGGCGGTGAAAAACGTCGGCGAATATTCCTCCGGCAGGCGGCTGAAGCCCTTGACGTCCGCGAACAGCAGAGACTTGATGACACGGCCACCACGTGTGGTTCCTGCCTCCACGGCCGCTGTGCCAGGAATGGACGTTCCGCCCTCGGGCAATCCTGCCTTCCGGCGCAAGTGGGCGAGATCGATGACTTCGTGCTCGGGGATCAGCATTTTCCAGTTGTCCAGCATGGCCAGAGTGCCGCCTGTGCCTCCGGCCTGGCCGTGATCCGAAACCGCCAGCATTCCGGCTGTCACCGCAAGTTCGCGTGCGCGCAGCAGCGTCATGCCCTGGATCAGGTTGGACGTATGTTCGAACAGTGTATCGTCACCCAGGTAGCGCTCACTGGTCGCATAGGTGACCGAAGTCGCCTGGGCCAGTACGCGCTCGAAGCGCGGCAGCCAGCCAGGACCACACTGCAGCACGCTCGTTGCCACGTAATCCTCACGCGAGAAGGGCATGACGATGTTGATCTCCTGGCTGCGCGCCAGCATTTCCTCGCAGAACAGAATGTCGCTGCCACAGGCCGCCTGGGAATAGGCGATGACCGGCAGCGCCGCCTCGACAGTACGGACTATGGCAGCACGCACTGCACCTTCCAGCGCTGGCGGGAAACGCACTTGTACGCGTCCCGGTGCGTCGATCATGTG
>MGYR01000061.1:6787-7260 GCA_001801825.1 Gammaproteobacteria bacterium RIFCSPLOWO2_02_FULL_56_15
GCGACGCATGCTGGCGATGTCTCCCAGACGCCCGCCGGCCCTGCGGCGCGCCTCGACGTAATGCGCGCGTGCGTCTTCGATGTCACCCAGCAGCAAGGCCGCTTCGCCCAGCGTTGCCTCGTCCCAGTGATCGGCGCTATGCCCGGCCAGCTCTACGCGTACCCGCGCCGCCAGTAGCACCGACTGTTCCTGCTCCCCGGCCAGACGCAGCAGCGAGGCCAGGTTGATGCGGGCGAAGACATTGGGATGCAACTCATCAGCGCGACGATAGGCGGCGATGGCCGCCTCCAGTGCCTCCAGTTCGCCGGTGCGGGCGAACGTGTCTTTCTCGATACGTCCGGCCAGGCTTTCCACCTCCGCCGCAAAACGTGCCTCGGCCGAACGCGAGGAGCGCAGACGCTCAACGGCCTGGCGTGCCACTTCTGGTGCTCCGGAGCGCGCGCTGGCCAGCGCAAACAGGTAAGCGAGTTCCT
>MGYR01000061.1:7293-7521 GCA_001801825.1 Gammaproteobacteria bacterium RIFCSPLOWO2_02_FULL_56_15
CCGCGCAGTGCCCCCCGCACGCGCTCCACGGCGGCCAGGTTCTGCGCCGTGGCCAGCAGATCGCGAACCTCGCTGGTCAGTTCGGCGATGGAACGTGTGGTTTCCAACGACATCACTGCTGCAGAGGCTCGAGCGTGATGCTCGACATGATTTCCCAGCGATTATCGTATTGCTTGTAATCCGGAAACGAGAAATGCAGACGGCGGTGTTCGGGATCCCAGCGCATCG
>MGYR01000061.1:7529-8149 GCA_001801825.1 Gammaproteobacteria bacterium RIFCSPLOWO2_02_FULL_56_15
GTGAACGGGTCGTCCACTTCGGGACTCCACGCGGCCAGCATCGCCTCCACGCGCCCGGCAGGGATCTGCTCCGCGATCAGGCGGCGCTGGATCTCCAGCAGACGCGATTGGGCGATGAGGTGATAGAGGCGCAGCGGATATTGCGCGTAGTTGGGCCAGTTACTATTCCCCGTGCGTCCGACGGGATTGTAGAACAGCGCGCCGGGTGTCAGAGCCGAATCCCTGGCCAGTTGCCGCACGAAGGCGTCGTTCTCGGCGAGCAGAGTCCTGGCCGAACTGTTGGCATAGAACTCGACAATGCGTTTCTTAAACTGGTATTGAAGGTTAACGCTCGCGTTGGCCCGGTATCCCCCGGCAAGCAGGCCGGCCCGGAGCAAGGCCGAGATGGCGAGTGGGGTTTCACGCAATTGGTTCGGCTCGCTCAGCATCGTGAATACAGAAGTAAACTCGGCGCGCAACGAAGCCGCGAGATTGGTCTGGCGGTGTGAGAGCGGCCCGGTGACTTCCTTCAGCAGCGCGGGGTATTGGAGGGCTATCTCGGGATAGAGGTTCAGGAGGTCGGAAACCAACTGGTATTTGCGGTGCAGGACCACGACGGCAACCATTTGCGTGATCAGCCA
>MGYR01000062.1:0-8119 GCA_001801825.1 Gammaproteobacteria bacterium RIFCSPLOWO2_02_FULL_56_15
CGCAGCAGGCCATTAGACAGTAACGTCCCCCCATTATTCGACAGCTATGTCTACGAACCGAAGGTGACGGCCAGCCGCGACGGAGCCCTGATCGTCTACGGAAGCAACTTTGGACTACAGGCGATTCTCAACTATCCACACCCTTACGCCGATACCTACATGATCGCGACCGGAATTTCGGTGCCAACCGGCATCCAAGTACCGGTGAATGCCACGCCCCCGTCGGTCACAGGCTCCGCCCAGCAGGGCCAGGCGTTGACGGCTTCGACCGGCATCTGGTCAGGGAATCCAACAGCGTATGTATATCAATGGCTGCGCTGCAATAGGGGGGGAGCTAACTGCGCGAGCATCAGCGGCGCGACCAGCGCGACATATCTCCTCGGTCCGGCCGATATCGGCAAAACACTCCGTGTTGCGGTTACAGCGTCGAACTCGGCCGGTTCCGCTACAGCAGCATCGGCACCGACGTCTGTGGTAACATCCGCCACCGCTTTAACCCTAGCGCCGTAACTCCCGCGCCGAGGCACAGAGAGGACACCCCGTCCTCCGCGAAACTCTGTGCAAGATTCAGCGCCCATCATTATCCCGCATTGAGATCCCTCATCGAGCAGCCTGAGCAATTATGACCAAACCGGTGAGCGACATTGAACTGACGTGCGCATCGCCCAAGTTTATATTGAAGTCGCTCGGATGAAAAAGTGGCAGACCAAGACGAGAACTACCTCGAGATTGAGGCGCCACCTGATGGAAGCAGAGAGCCACCGAGGCAAAACGAGAGGCAGGGCGTCAGACAACGCCCTCCATGGCAGGTTGTAAATGGCACTCATTCTGATCTGGATATCACTGGCGTTTCTCCTGTACGTTCATGTCGGATACCCCCTTATCCTGCTGGCGTGGCGCAGACTGGCGGCGCGCCCCGTAAGGAAGAGCTTCTGGGAACCGCCGGTCAGCATATTAATCGCTGCGCGGAATGAAAAGGACAGAATCGAAGCAAAAATTGTGAATTGCCTGCAGCTCGATTATCCGCCGGAAAAGCTGCAAGTGGTGGTAGCGCTTGACGCACCGTCGGACGGAACGGACATACTCGCAAGGAAATACGCGGGGAAGATCGTCAATGTTCTGTCATTCTCGCAGCACAAAGGCAAGGCTGGCACGCTGAACGGTGCCGCAGCGTCGGCCAAAGGCGACATTCTGGTGTTTGCGGATGTGCGTCAGAAGTTCGACCGCCGCGCGCTGCGAGAACTGGTCGCGAACTTTCACGATCCATCCATCGGCGCCGTATCGGGCGAACTGATGCTGATGGACGAGAGCGGCCGCGAAGCGGCGGACGGCGTCGGGCTTTACTGGCGTTATGAGAAATGGATCCGAGCCCAGGAAGCGCAGATCCATTCGATGATGGGCGCCACAGGCAGTATTTACGCCATCCGGCGCGAGCTCTTCACGCCGATACCACCCGACACGATTCTGGATGACGTGGCAATCCCCATGAACATTGTTCTGCGTGGAATGAGAGCTGTGTTCGACGGGTCGGCACGCGCTTACGATCAAGTCTCTGCAAGTCCGAAGCTTGAATACGGACGTAAAGTCCGGACATTGGCAGGAAATTACCAGATTCTCGCTCGGATGCCGGCGCTCTTGTCGCCGCTGCACAATCCAGTCTGGCTGCAATTCATTTCGCACAAAGTGGGAAGACTGCTGGTTCCGTACTTCCTGGTTCTTTTATTTGTTGCGAACCTGTTCGCATTGCATGGAATCTATCTCTGGCTGTTCTGCCTACAGGGCACCTGGTACATGATGGCTTGGGCCGGTAGTCTCCTGTCGCTCCGGACTCCAGTGCCCGATGCCCCGCGGATGGTCGCAGCCGGCAGAGAGGTGCGTCGGCCATGACAAAAAAGGCTTTCCTCATTCCGTATACTTTCACCCTGCTCAACTGGGCTGCCGTTGTGGGGCTTTACCATTTCGTTCACAAGACAGAGTTAGCCGACATCTGGCCAGAGCAGCATGTCCAGCATGGCTCGGCGACAATTCAGGACGTTGGATGATGAATCTAACAGCACTCGCTACCCCCATAGTTCCAAACAGCGATGTTTCCTCCTGCGTTTCGTGCCTGCGCGTCGATGTAATGTCCGAGTTGGAATCCCTGATCTCTGCCAAGCCGGCGTGGGATCACCTCGTAGATATGGCCGGGATTGACCATCCATTTCTAAGTCATGACTGGATCCTAAGCTGGTGGGAATCGTTTGGCGCCGGCCGCCAGCTCAACATCCTGCTGGTAAAGGACGGCGAAGATCTGATTGGCATTGCCCCCCTGATGATATCGCGACAAAGAATGTATGGCGTTCCGGTCCGAGAACTCGGATTCATTTACAACGACCATACGCCACGATTCGATTTTATAGTGGCGAGAGATCACGCATCGGTCTATGAAGCGGTCTGGCGTCACCTTTCGGATCGGCGAGAAGAGTGGGATCTGCTGAAGCTATGCCAAATAGATTCCGGTTCGCGGACACTTTTCGAATTGCCGCTGCTCGCCGCAGCCAGTGGCTGCCAGGTCGGAACTTGGCCATCCGTCGAGTCGCCGTACCTCCGCCTGGAAGGGAGTTTCGAGCAGTATTACAAAACCCTGAAGGCAGGCCTGCGGCAGAACCTGAAGCGCAGGATGAAGCGACTCGAGGAACGCGGTGCGGTGGAGTTTGAATGTGTATCGTCGGATGAACAAATCGACAGCGCCCTCTCGGAGGCGTTCCGAATAGAAGCGGCTTCCTGGAAACACTCGGCCGGGACGGCCATCGAGTGCCACCGTGAGCTCCAGAAGTTCTATTCCTTAGTCGCGCACCGGGCGGCGCGCCGCGGCGCACTGTATCTTACTTTCTTACGAGTGAACGGGCAGCGCATCGCCTTCGACCTTTCGCTGCTCCACGACAACAAACGTTTCATACTGAAGCCCGGGTATTTGCAGGAATATCACACCTACTCACCGGGTCAGCAACTGACGGCGATGACAATCCGTGACAGCTTTGCACGAGGGCTGACGGAAATCGACTTCCTGGGCGCGGCCGAAGCATGGAAACTCTCCTGGACAAGTGAAAGGCGGAAGAATTATTGGCTATTTGTGTTTCAAAAAGATCTGCGGGGCGCGCTGCTGCACTACACGAAGTTCCGTTTTGTGCCCTGGCTTCAGGAGAAGCCATTCTACGCGCCCCTGCGCGACCGGATGTTGAACCTGCGAAGTCAGTTCGCGCGCAGGAGCAGCTTCACCGATGTGGTTCGAGGCCGTGCACAATGACTGCATCCCGCTCAGGTAAGGAACGAATGCACATCCCGTCTTGGCCATGCCTGACGTCGTCCCAGCTTCATTTCGGGGAGGACTTGCGGCAATTACCGTTTCCTCTGCAAGCGGCAAACAGGAAGTATTTTTATGTCGCGCGCAATGGCATTTATCATATCTTCCGTGCTCTGGGTCTTGCAAACCAGGAAAACGTGCTGGTTCCCAACTATCACAGCGGAAATGAAACCAGTGCGATGCGCGCCGCCGGAGTTAATATCCGCTTTTATCCGATACTGCGGGATTTGCAGCCCGACATGGAGGCAATCGAGAGGCTATGCGGTCCTGAAACACGCGCGCTCTACGTGATTCATTTTATGGGTTGGCCGCAGCCGATGAATCGCCTTGTCGAATTTTGCCGCGCACGGGGACTGCTTCTCATCGAAGATTGCGCCCTCAGCTTCCTGAGCGAATTTGAGGGCCGGCCGCTCGGCTCATTCGGCGAATACGCGGTGTATTGCCTTTACAAGACGCTGCCCATTCCGAACGGGGCGGTTCTCGTGCAGAACCGCGGACACCTCCAGGAGCTGGACGGTCTCGAAACGTTGGATCCGAAGCGGATTTCTGTGCTCAGCCGGTCTTCCGAGTTGCTGCTGGATTCATTCCGAAGCCGCTTTCCACGGGCAGGCGCAATGCTAGCCGGAATCAAAGCGGTAGCGGGCAGTACGCTGACAGCGCTCTCCGTAGAGAGGGAACGAGTGGGGAATATCGAATTCGATCTGGACAAGGTGGACACGGGGATGTCGAGCCTGTGTCATTGGCTGCTGGCGCGTTTCAACTACGAACTGATCCGCAACCGGCGACGAGCAAACTTCCAGTGGCTGGAACATCGGCTGCGGGAAAAGGTCAATTTGCTTCCTTTGAGTTTGGCGGAAGGCGTCTGTCCTCTTTTTCTCCCGATTCTCGTCGAGGACAAGAAAGCAGTAGCTGCGGAGTTGACACGGTGTGGCATCGGCGTTGTGGAGTTATGGAACGAAGGCGACCCGGAGGCGAATGGTCCCGATTCCGAAGATGCCTTGTTTCTGCGCAGGCACGTGCTGGAGCTGCCGATCCATCAGAATGTTTCCGAAGCGCAACTGGATTACATCGCGCGGGAGGTAACTCGTCGCGTTCGGCCTACGGAACGCCTGCGCGTGCCGTCTGCGGCGCAAGTCGCGGCGGCGGAGGAGCCGACGTCGGCCATGGAGCCGGTGAGCCTGCGCGCCTGATGTTGGGTGAACAATACTGGATGAACCATTCTATGCTGCGTAGTCTATTTAAAACGGGAGCAGCGTTGGCGCTGCACGGAACGAACAGCGACCGATTGTTGGCGAGGATTGGCGGCTCTCACCGGTTTCCGGTGGTCATCGGCTATCACCGCACGGTAGAAGAGTTTCCCTCCGATGCGCTCAGCACGATCCCATCCATGTGCATCAGCACCAGGATGCTCGAGCGGCAACTGGACTGGATCGGCCGCCGATATCGCTTCGTCTCGCTGGATGAATTGGGTGCGCTCATGGAATCTGGCAACCCACTCCCGGAGCGAATCGCGGCCGTTACGTTCGACGATGGGTACGAAGACGTCTACGAACACGCCTTCCCCTTGCTGAAAAAGAAGGGCATCCCAGCGGCGGTTTTTGTGGTCACAGATCTGATCGGAACGGCACAGCTCCAGATTCACGATCTTCTCTATCTGCTGTTGGCGAGGGCTGCCTTGAAGTGGGAGTCGGCTCCGCAAGGCATGTCGGGCTTTCTCGCCAGCTTGGGCATCTCGCTGACGCCAGCCCCCGGAACGGCCATGATCTTTCCTGACCCGCATGCTGCCTTGGAAACCTTGATCGGCGTCCTACCGCAGTCGGCAATGTTGAGCGTGATCGAGACGCTGCACGCCAAGGTAACATTATCGCAGCGCATTCTACAGGAACATCGAGCGATGAGCTGGGAAGCTGTTCAGGAAATGCGCGCCGCGGGCATCACCATCGGTTCTCACGGCCGGACACACGCCGTGCTGCCAAACGAAAGCCCGGAAAAGGTGGAAGAGGAAGCGAGGGGCTCCCGGGAGACACTCGAAAGGTGCCTGGGAGAAAAGATCAGACACTTCGCCTATCCCTGTGGCCAGTATGATGCAGCGACGATCCGAGCTGTCGCCCAGGCCGGGTATCGCTTCGGCTATACGATATGCAAACACCGAGACAGCAGATTTCCGCTGCTGACCATTCCCCGGAAGATGCTCTGGGAAAAATCTTGTCTCAATGCCCTCGGCTCCTTCAGTCCATCGATCATGAGTTGCCAGATGCATGGGTCGTTTGATTTTGTTGCCCGTTGCAAGTTGAAGCACGCGCCGGTGGCGGCGTGAGGGTGTTAGCAGTTCGTGCGGTCACCGCAGCAAAGCGGCGCGACCTCGAATACGCCTGGGGAGACGCTTGATAACCGCCTGGAGGTTTTACTGTGTTGGTTTTGAATGTCGTTGGCGCCCGCCCCAACTTCATGAAAATCGCTCCGGTGGTGGAAGCCATGCGAGCGGCTGGTTTACCCCAATATCTGGTGCACACCGGGCAGCACTATGATGAGAAAATGTCGAGCCTGTTCTTCGAAGAGCTTGGCATTCCTGCACCGGATATCAATCTGGAGGTTGGCTCCGGCAGCCAAGCGGTGCAGACTGCCGAGGTACTCCGGCGCTTCGAGCCTGTGGTATTGGAGATGAGGCCGGACATGGTGGTTGTGGTGGGGGACGTGAACTCCACCATGGCCTGCACTCTGGTCGCCGTGAAGCTCGGGATTCCGGTTGCACACATTGAGGCGGGTCTGCGCAGCTTCGACCGCTCGATGCCGGAGGAGATCAACCGTCTCGTGACGGACTCCCTCTCCAATCTGCTGTTCGTGAGCGAGTCGAGCGGCCTCGATAACCTCCGCTCCGAAGGCGTGCCCGACGAGAAAGTGCACTTTGTGGGCAACGTCATGATTGACACGCTGCTACGGCACCGGGAATCCGCTAACAGAAGCGACGTGCGTGCGCGGCTGGGAGTGGATTCCGGCCGCTGCTACGCGCTGGTGACGCTGCACCGGCCCTCCAACGTGGACAATCTCCCAAAGCTGGCCGGCCTTCTGCGCGCGCTCGATGAGCTTGCGCGTGAGTTGCCGGTCGTCTTCCCAATTCACCCGCGGACGCGAAAGAACGCGATAGAAGCCGGGCTGGAGCCAGAACTGGGCCGTCTGGTGACCACCGACCCGCTGGGTTATCTCGAGTTCCTCAATCTGATGAGTAACGCCCAAGTGGTCATCACGGATTCGGGCGGCGTGCAGGAAGAGACTACGGTCCTCGGGGTACCCTGCCTGACGGTTAGGGAAAACACGGAGCGCCCTGCGACGATTGCATGCGGCACAAACCGCCTGGTAGGGACCGACCCCGATGCGATGCTGCGAGCGGCTCGCGAAGCGCTGCATGGGCCGCGGCCCGAATCCAGGTTACCAGCCTTGTGGGACGGGAAAGCGGCGCGGCGAATCGTGGATGTTCTGATGCGCACGCTCTGCACCGACTACGCGCATGCCGCCGCTCGCTAGTGTGCTAATTCTGTCGTGCTACTTCTTCGAAAGCTCGCCCTCGAAAGCTCGCCCTCAAAATGACTTTCAACTTCTTCACGACTCAGCGGGTTTCTTACTTTGGTCAATAGAACCGAATAGGCGACCTCGTTACCTGCAACCTGTGCAATGAGAAACGCGCTATCCTCCGTCACTTCCTGATTCACGAATTTCACCATTCTGCCGTCTGGAAGTGTTTTCACCCACTCGTCATATTGCATTTTCGCTGCTCCTGGGCGAACCCCACATCTTGCCGCTCCGCTCTCCATTTATTGAATCGCGACGGTGACGGTGTTGGAAGGCGCGCCGCCGCTGGTGAGCACCAATGGCACGGCATTCCCAGTAGGCGCGGTTAAGGGCACCTGGACGTTGACTTGGTACAGGCCGACGAATCCCGGAGCAAGGCCGGAGAAACTTACATTCGCCAGAATGCCTCCCACGCGCACTTCGGGAGTCAAAACGGTTTCCGGCGGCGGGTAGGTAGCTGCATTTCCGGCTGCGACGAGGCTTTTTAACTCGCCTAGGCCCGTACAGAAAATTGAGATGTATTCGCCCGGGCGAGCCGGGGCTCTTTCGCTGACCGTGCGGAAATCGTCCGCGTGTAGAATTGCTCCCGGGCCGGTTCCCTGCTGGTTGGTCGTGAAGATTCCTGGAGCAGCGGCCGCGACGGTGATCGTCTGCCGAACACCGGATGAAGAGGGCGTCCGCACCTCCACCGTTACGCTTCCGGGCGGCAGTCCGAAGGGAACCTGCGCATTGATCTGGGTTGGCGAAACGTAGAACAGCGGGGCAGGAACGTTGTTGAAAGAAACCTGGATGCCCAGCAAGGTCGTGGCTATGGGCACGCCCACAGCCGATTGTGTGCCGTCCGCCAGACCGGTTCCGAAGATGGAAACAATCGAACCCGGCGCGGTCCCGGAATTGGCTCGGAAGCTGGCGCCGTTGGCAACGGAGTTCGGCGGGGCATTCTCAATCATGTACACGTCTGAGTAATCCTGCGAATAGCCCAAGATGGACTGCAGAGAAAAATTGCTGGCATATACCAAACGGGTGCCGTCACGGCTGGCCGTCAACTTCGGCTGGTAGTTGTAGCCGTTCAGCGGGCGGCTGTGGTGATGCGCCAGCCGGCGGATTTCGCTGCCGTCCAGCTTGATCTGCAGCAGCTCATTTGTGTACGGGTACCAGCCGCTCGGGGGAATCACGTCGCTGGGGTTGTAGGTTTCCACAAACGCCCAG
>MGYR01000062.1:8422-11200 GCA_001801825.1 Gammaproteobacteria bacterium RIFCSPLOWO2_02_FULL_56_15
ATGTACACGGCATCGAACGCGTTGCCGCCGGTATCGAATGCCGCCATCTTGCGGTCGGTGCTGATGGTATAGACAAACACGTGCCGGCTGTCGCCGACAAATACAAAATGGTCGCCGTCCTGGGAGATGTCCGTTTCGCCGTTGCCAGAAATCGATGAATACTCGCTGAAGGTGTGCACAACGGCCGTGGCGCCGATGGATACGTCATAAGACTTGAGCTGGTTCCCCCGGTGGTAATAAAGTGTATGGTTATCCCTGCGCGACCAGCGCGGCTCGCTCGAGGAGTTGATCTCCAGAGGCAGGTTTCCGAGGAAATTGCCGTTGCCGTCGTAAAGGCCGAAGTAGCTCTGGTGGACGAGAATCAGGCGCGAATTGTCATTGTTGAATGGCGAAGCCGTGGAGTACTCATTCACGATCCAAGCGAGTTGTCCGCCGCTGTCGGCATTGTCCGTGCTCATCGCATTGGTGATGCGCTTGATGCTCGTTCCGAAGACCGGGTCCGTGTAAGCAGAACCGCTGACGGGCGGTTGCATGGTCCGGTAGACCAGCGGAAGGTGAACGCTACTGTCGTTGATCGCGGCGAACGCCTGCCCTGCCACCATCAGAAGGAAGACCGGTCCCACCTTCCTGCAACCCGTTAAGACCCTCATAGATGATTTCCCCCCTTTCCCTTTTTGGGAAGTCGCCTGGGCAGGGGGCGGGGGCCCTGAAACCCCACTTTGACCGAGATGAGCAATATTGACCAGACTTTCGAGCAATATTGAACATCGCGTGAGTTTAGCACAGATGAGCAATATTGACCAGATGTTTGAGCACTACTGAACAATCGCAGATCTAGCACCCATGAGGACTATCGGCCAGACTTATGAGGAATATTAACCCTACGTTCGACTGCTATTGAACGTATCTGCAGGCTGTGATGGGGAATGAGGGGGGCACTGGCCATCCAGCTATGCGAAGGCCTTTGGAATCAGTCAGTTGATAGGCTTGTCGGATGAGCCACCTTGACCGGATCTTTGAGCACTATCGAACACCCCCACGCCAGATTGGGTGGCTGAGATGGCACATTGGGATGCGCGCCAGGCGCTTTGCGTCGGTTAGGCCTCGCCTGAACGAAGGAGTTTCGGAGGAGGCTCAGGCCAGACGCGAAGGGAAATTATTGGTTTTCAACCCAAACACGAAGGTGGTCATAAGTGAACAGACACCTCATCTTCGCTGTTGCTAACATGCTGTGTGGCGGAAGAAACCACCTTGTCGTTTTGGTTCCAAACCTCCAGGTTCGAGGCGCAATCAATCTCCAGGGTGGAGCAGGCAATACAATTCCGCAGGAGGATCACCATGAAGGGCCGTGTTCTGCGTAATTTTCTTCTTCTGCCTGCCGTGCTTGCGGTGTGTGCTGCGTTCGGCCTGGCCCAAACGGGCGCCATCACGCGCGTTGAGCAGAACGACCTCAGCATCACCTATAGTGGCGACTGGTACTCAAACGACAGTTCCGCCAACAGCGGCGGGACCTCCGCCTTGACCAACGCGAAGGGCGCCCAAGCAGCGATTACCTTCACCGGGACGGGCATCACCTGGATCGGCTTGAGCGATCCTTATGCCGGCATTGCATGGGTGTACCTCGACGGGACGCTAAACACGGTCGACACCTACACCAGCGACGCACACTATCAGCAGGTGCTCTTCTCGGTCAGGGGTTTGGCTCCCGGCTCACATACCCTCACGATTGAAGTACCCCATATTAGGAACGGCAGCACGAGCGGGTCATGGGTCTGGATTGATGCGTTCGACATCGAGAACGGTTCCGGACTGCCAGGCGGTATTACAGCCACTATGGGCCGCACCGAACAGAACAATCCGGCATTGAACTATACCGGCACTTGGTATCCCAACACCAATCCACAGCACAGTGGCGGCAGCGCTGTGCTCGCAGTTGACATCGGCTCCCGCGCGAGCATCAATTTCAACGGTACCGGCATCACGTGGAATGCGTATCGTGACGAGTATTCGGGTATCGCCAAAGTCTATCTGGACGGCGTGCTGCAGGAGCCGGTCGATACCTACCTGTCACCGTCCCAGGCTCAGTCACCCGCCTTCGCCATCAACGGCTTGCCTTCCGGCACGCATTCCCTGACGATCGAAGTGTCCGGGACGCATAACGAGCGCTCGGGTGGCTCCTGGATTTGGGTAGATGCGTTCGACGTGCCGGGTAATGGGGCGGGAAGTGTCACGAGCAGTGGTGTGCCGCAGCCCCCGAGCGGCGGCCCAGTGGTGCCCACGGCCGGGGGCGCGACTCGGATGGAGCAGGATAACAGCGCGATCGCTTATCTCGGCAACTGGTTCACAAACGGCAACCCCGCCAACAGCGGCGGCAGCGCCGTGCTAGCCGTGGATTCAGGAACAAAAGCTACAGTGACGTTCGTCGGCAGGGATATCCAATGGATCGGACTGCGCGATGAGTGGTCGGGCATCGCGAAAGTCTACGTGGATGGAGTGTTCCAGCAAAACGTAGACGCTTACCTGACGCCCGGAGCGGGACGGCAGGTAATCTACCAAACCGGCGGCTTGGTTCCCGGCACGCACACTTTCACCATCGAAACGACGGGCACGGCTAACCCGGCCTCGCGCGGCTCCTGGATATGGGTAGACGCCTTCGATATTATGCCGTAATGTTCGTGTGACGTTTTCGAGAACTTTCGGGCGCCAAACGCACTCTGGATTTTGACCGGGGATGTCGAGCCGGCCTGCCAGGCTACATCTCATTGGAATAGCCCTTCT
>MGYR01000063.1:0-8875 GCA_001801825.1 Gammaproteobacteria bacterium RIFCSPLOWO2_02_FULL_56_15
CCCGGAACAAAGGTCCAGACACGGTGCCCGGTGGTCGAGTCCTCTTCAATGATATCCGTTCCCGTAACATCCGTAGGCATCAGATCCGGCGTGAACTGGATGCGTTTATAAATCAGTCCCAGGGCGGTGGCCAAGGTACGGACCAGCAGGGTCTTGGCCGTTCCCGGCATGCCCGTGATCAGGCAATGCCCCCCTACCAGCAAAGTGATCAAGAGATGCTCCACCACATCTTCCTGACCCACGATCACACGGCCGACCTGTTCGCGGATGCGGCCCATCGCCGCGTGGAAGGCGCCCACGAGGTTGCGGATCTCGTCAGTCGCGAAGTCTTCTGTTACCGCCTTGGATTCATCCATCATGGTTTACTCTCTTCAGTTGGTCATTCGGGTTTCCGGTTGCGTCAGTTCCAATAATAGTTTCTGGGCCGGACGGTAGTGCGGCGCGATGTCCAGTGTCTCCAGCAGGTACTTCCTGGCTTTTTCAGCCTCTCCCAGGACATGCCAGGTCCGGGCCAATTGGTAATTGGCCATGGCCCGGTCATGCGGTTCCAGTGCCAGTAACACCTCAAATTCAACCAGGGCCTCGCGGGCGCGGTCCTGCTGCAGCAGCCAGTCTCCCAGCAGGGCATGCAATTCCTCATCAAAGGGCCGCACATGATTCAGGCTGCGGAGGACCTGGATCGCCTCCTCCACTGCATTCTGCGCATGCAGGCGTATGGCCAATTCCCGGAGCGCCTCCGGGGCATAGCCGCCCTTGCGCCAGAAGGTCCGCAATACCTCAACTTGTGCCTGCTGGTCATCCCTGCCCGCATGGGCCCGTGCCAGGATCAGATAGGGACTGTCGGCCTCGACATAGTCCGGATGGATCGCGATGGCCTTCTCCGCGTATTCAACAGCGCCCTCCCAGTCGGATCCTTCCAGCGCGGAGCCGGCCATCTCCCGCGCCTTGCTCCAGAGGTCCAGTTTGAAAATAAAACCACCGTATTCACGGTCCAGGAATGCCTGGAAACGGCGGTCGAACTCAGCCGTGTCGATCCCAAGGGTTGTTTCGATCGCCTGTGCCGTGTCAACACGGTAATCAAACGCATAGAGCAGATCCACGAGTTTTTCGAAGCCGAGTTCCCGGGAGATGAACTCGCAGACCAGCCCTGCCTGGATATAGGAGACCTGGACCTGTCCTTCATAACTCGGCCGGATAAACCCCTGGTTCAACTCCGCCACGGGCAGCAGTTTGTCGTCGGCGATGGCGTGAAAGACATCCACGGGGATGCGGATACCCGGTACTGGGCCGTCTCGCCATTCCTCAAACACGGAAACCCCTTCGCTGAACCAGCGCGGCACGGTATGCCGGCTTGCCTCCAGCGTGAAGACATGGGCCAATTCATGCCAGAGCGTGGTGCCCCAATGATATTCGGAGTCGGAATGCGCCGTCGGCGAATCCATGGCGAAGAGATAACCGAAGGTGGCGCCGAGGATGCCCAGGCCCGGCATGCCGACAGTGCGGACCACGAAGTCTTCGTGATTGGGATAGATCTCGACTACGATCGTCTCCCGCGGTTGAAACCGGTAACTCTTGGAAAAAAGTTCAATCCCCCGCCCGGCCAGTTCCCGGACATAGGCGCCGAGTATGGCGCTTTCCTGCTTATGCATGCGCAGCGACAGTTGCGGGAATTCCCGCCCTGGTTCCGGTTGTTCCGGGACATTCAGCAGAACGAAATCATCGAGGGTATCCAGCAGGCGCAGGGTATTTACGGTCTTGGGATTAAAAGGATCGGCTGCATAGGCATCCTCCAGATGCCGGCGCGCCTCCGTCACACGATTGTCCCGGAGCAGGTTGATGCCGAGTTCGACCTGGGCCTTGCGGTTCTCTGGCGCCAGCGCGAGTGCCTTTTCATACAGCCCCACGGATTCGCGGTAACGATGATTGATCCAGAAGAAATGCGCGGGTGTCGCATAGATTTCCCCGAAGGCCGGATTCTCGGTGAGCGCCCGGCTGATCCAGGGAGAATCCCCGGCCCCATCCAGCAGGTCGAGGGCGGCCCGCAAGGCATAAATCTCCAGTTGCGGCAGACCGGCATCGGTCGCGACGACGGTTGCCGCATCCAGGGTCCTCAAGGTTTCTGCCCGATCGTCGCTCTCGAGCGCCATCCAGGCCTGCAGGAGGATGGCCTGGAGCCTGGCGCCGGCGTGAGTGTGGTCACGGGAATGCTCAGCGTCCGGCACGGTGTGGCCGTGGGAGTGCTCATTCTCCAGCACCGGCCGAAGGTATTGCCAGGACTCGGTAAGGAAATTTTCGGAAAGCACGCGGGCGGCGCCTACCCCGGCATAGGTATTCTCTGGATCCAGATCCAGGGCCTCGCGGTAGAGTTTCAGCGCCTCTTCATTCTGGTAGGTGTCCGTATAGAGGTCGCCCCAGCGCACGCGAACGATGGCGTCATCCGGCCTCTGGCGGACGGCCTCCTGGAACCAGTAGTTGGCCTCCCTGGGATCCCCCAGAGCCCAGGCCGCTTCCGCCTGGATTGCGGGGTCCGGGGTGCTGCGCTGCAATGCGCGATAACAACCCGCGGCATCCTCCCGCCGGCCGCGCCAGGCCAGTGCATCGCATTCTCCGAGCCCCGGATCCTGCACGGCGCCGTAGTGCATGGGTCGCGCTTCGGCCAGGCCGCCGAAGGCAACCAGCAAGAGGACCGGCAGGAGGATCTCAGCGCGCATCGGGTCCGGCCTCCCGGATCTTCTCAATCTCGCCGTCGAGCAAGGCAAGATCGATCATCAATTCCTGCAACCTGGAGAAATACTCCTCCTCGTTCAGGCTGTCCCGGCCGAGTTGCAGTTCCAGGATTTCGCCATCGAGCGTCTCGCGCCGCTGCATCAGTTCTGCAAGGCGCGGATCATCCTCCGGCGCCTGCGGCACGCCCAGTCGCGCCAGAAGATACCCGGCCGACCGGTCACCGGCGAGTTGCGAGTGCTCCGTGGCCAGACTACCCTCCGTCTCATAATAATCCGCAACACGCCGCTCTGCATACTCGAAGGCCTCCTTGACGCTGATAGCCTCATCCTTGTTCAGATCGGCCGCGGGATCCGCGAGGGCGGCGGAAAAATATGCGCCAAATCGCGTGGCGTTGCGTTCATTCCCGCTGCGAGTACCGGTGATGACGATGCGGCTTGCATCATTCTTCAACATCTCCAGGATGGCGCCGCTTGCGCTGCCCGGGTTCACCAGCAACTGGCGCCTGCTGGGCAGTGCGTTCATCAGCGCCGCGATATCCGCACCTGTGAGATCGGGCCCTCGAATATTGAACTTGTATTCCAACCCGTCAAAACTGCCGTGGCCCACCAGGAATATCGCTATGCTGTCTTCAGGATCGGTTTTTTCCGCCAGCTCACTGAAGAATTTCTGCAGCGTCTCCCGGCCGGCGCTTGCGCCCCTGAAAACATGCACATGTTCCGAAGCAGCCAGGTTCATGGCGGCGCGTTCCAGTTGCCCCGTCTGGAGTTCGAACTGTTCCGCATAGTCATGATTACCCGACAGCCCCTGTATGATCACTCCATGGAATTCCGCCCTGACCGGCGCCGCAAGGAGCCAGAGGAGCAGGATGGAAAGCATTCTAAAACTCATATGGTCCGCCAGCTTCTGCGCAACAACCATTCCGCCCCCTTCAGCAGCAACAACAGAATAAAAAAGACCGGAGCATTCCATAATGGCAGCAGCAGTTGTTCAGTAATACCGGCGCCGGAATGCCGTATCACATCCGGCAACTGATCCAGATTGTCCGGTTGCCAGTAGCTGCCCCCGGTGAGATCGGCGATGGTCTCGAGGGTGGTGCGATCCTGCCTCAGTCCGAAATGCTCGGCATCTCCCCGGTCGTAGCGCAAAGCAAGCGCCGAGGATTCCATTGGCAGGTCTCCCCGCCTCGAGATCGCATCGATTTGATAGAGACCAGGAGACTCCGGGGTGAATTCCGCCTGCAACAGGCCGGGTTGTTCCGGCGCAGGCTGTAATTCCAGGGTTACGGGTTCCCCCTCTTCAGGTGATACCACCGCCGTTACCGAGAGATCCCGCACCGGCTCGTAGGACTCATCCAACAGGCGCGCCTGAATGCTTATGCGATCATCGGCGATACGGGTGCTCAATTCAAATCGGTCCGGGACGTTGGTCACCAGGCCCCGCGACAACTGCCGCCAGAAGGTCTCATGATGCATATCTTCCACGGGCAATCCCATCTGCCAGCGCCAGATCCCCCCGGTCGCCAGGATATAACTGTGCCCCCGCCCATAGGGCTGCATGATGAGCAAGGGTTGCTCCCCCTGCTGACCACGGATATTCAACAGGCTCACTGCGGCCGGGCGCAAGGCGCCAAGTATCTGATAGTCGGCAATCTCCGGCAGTTCGTTCCATTCCGTGAGGTTTTCATCCGGGTCATCGGAAAACCGGAGCATCGGAGCAGTCCGGCCGATCGCGGTCGGCGCAACCCGGGCACGCTCACGCCGGAAGGAGGGGACTGCGGTGTCCAGCCGCGCCGGCAGGACTTCGCTCAGCCCGGAATTGCCCCAGCCGCCATCCCCCAGACCGTTGGGCCCGGCCAGCATCATCAGGCTGCCGCCGCGGATGCTCACGAAGTCCCGGATCAGGTCCTGCTGCTCCCTGGAGAAATAGGGTGCCTCGATACTGCCGATGATCAGGGCATCGAACTTGAACAGAGCGGTTTTTTCGGTAGGAAAACCGTCCTCCAGTTCGTCCGGATTTTCTATCCCCTGGCGGTAGAACTTGTTGGTGCTTACCCGTAACAGGGTGACCAGATTCACACTCGGGTCATCCTCCAGCGCACGCCGGAGGAACTTGTATTCCCAGCGCGGCTCGCCCTCGATGTAGAGTATCCGGTAGGTCCGGTCCGAAACATCCAGCACCCGGCTGCGGGAATTATTCCTGATGTCGCGCTCTCCGGGGAGATTTTCCAGCGTGAATCGAAGATCATGGTGGCCCTTGTCCGGTACGCTGAAATCGACCATCGCAGTGGTTACCGCCGTACCCTCCGGCAGCTCGAGGTCCCTGGCGGCAAGGAACTTTTCTCCGTCGTAGATCTTGATACGGGTCGACGCGGCCACATCATGCCGGACCGCCACGCTCGCAGACAAACTGGTGCCGGGCAGCGCGCGTTCCGGCAGCAGCACCTCTTCCAGTTCAAGGTCTTCGGGCATCTCTTCCCTACCCATACCGATGGTATGCACCGGGATGCCGAAAGCGGCGATTTGCGACAGCATCGTGCGGTCCAGCCGGCCGGAATTATCCGACCCGTCGCTGGCCACTACGATGGCGGCAAGGGATGCGCTGCGCGAAAGACCCATGACCTGCAACAAGGCATCGCCCAGGGAAGTGGACCCGGCGGTTCCGGGTTTCTCACCGAAAGAATCCACTGCTTGTGTATCGCCGGCAAAGAGGTAACGCCGGATCGTATACCTCGACTCCAGCGCTTGCGACAGGTCACTTTCATTCAGTAGCGCGAGGGCTGTTTCCAGGCGGGATTCATCAGGCTCTGCATAGGACATGCTGCCGGATACATCCAGTAACAGGGCCACGATATTATCACCAGTGCGCAGTTGATCGATACGCAGAGCAGGTTGCCACACCAGGATCGCAAGGAGCCCCAGCATGGCTGTCTGTAGCATCCAGATCAGCAGAAGACGACGGGGTTCGAGCACCTGCCTGCGCCATACCAGCCAGACCGCAGTCAATAGCGCCAGGGCCGCCAGGGTGCACCACAGGACCCAGACCGGCAACATACCGGTGAGTATCACTTCCCCTTTGCTGAATGCTTCGGGTGAATGTTTCAGGAAAAATTCAAACACGGCAAGCATCGCCCAGGTGAAAAAAGCCTTCCGGACACTATAGACACATGCCCGGTCACAAACAAGCCATGGTGGAAAGCTGCCCATTACCCACCGGGAGGATAACGGTAAGACATCAAATCGGTTACACTTTCACCATGAACAGTCTTTGCAATAAAAGGGTGCTGCTGGGCATCACCGGCGGAATCGCTGCGTACAAGAGCGCGGAGCTGGTGCGGCGACTACGCGAACAGGGGGCTGAAGTGCAGGTGGTAATGACTCACGCTGCCTGTGAATTCATCACTCCACTCACCTTGCAGGCCTTGTCCGGGAAGCCCGTCCGCACTGAATTATTCAGCACCCAGGCCGAAGCGGCGATGGGGCATATCGAGCTGGCCAGATGGAGTGACATCATCCTGGTCGCGCCTGCCACGGCGCATTTTATCGCCCGTCTGACCTACGGCTTTGCCGACGACCTGCTGTCGACGCTTTGCCTGGCCACGGAGGCGCCGATAGCGCTTGCCCCGGCAATGAATCACCAGATGTGGAAGAATGCCGCGACCCGCGCCAATATCCGGATCCTGGAGGAACGCGGTATTCGACTGCTGGGTCCCGCAGCGGGGGATCAGGCCTGCGGTGAGTCCGGCCCGGGCCGGATGCTGGAACCCGATCAACTCGCCACCGCTCTCGCGGAATGTTTCAGCAGTTCGAGGCTACAGGGATTGCGCATCCTGATCACCGCCGGGCCCACCCAGGAGGCGATCGATCCAGTCCGGTATATCAGCAACCGGAGCTCCGGTCGCATGGGTTATGCCCTCTGCCAGGCCGCTCTCGAGGCCGGTGCGGAGGTGTCCCTGGTTTCCGGTCCGGTAGCCCTCGAAGCACCCGCCAGGGCCCGCTGCCACCGCGTCAGCACCGCCATGGAGATGTATCAGGCGGTCATGGATGAGGCCGGGCATACGGATATCTTCATCGCTGCAGCCGCCGTCTCCGACTACCGCTGTATCCACAGCGCGCAAACAAAGATCAAGAAATCCACCGATCCATTGAACCTGGTTCTGGAACTGAATCCGGACATCCTGGCCAGCGTGGCGGCGCTGCCCGGCGCACCCTTCACCGTCGGCTTCGCCGCCGAGACTGATTCTCTGGAGGAATACGCCATGGATAAAATGACGCGCAAACGTGTGGATATGATCGCGGCCAACCTGGTGGGTGAGGGCAAAGGCTTTGAAAGCCTGGAAAATGCTCTTGAAGTCTACTGGAACGGAGGTTCCTGTTCCCTGCATCTTGACTCCAAGGAACGAATCGCACATCAGCTGATAGAACTGATTGCCGAGCGTTTTCATGAAAAAAATCCAGATCAAGGCACTGAACCGGCTGCTGGGTGATACCGTCCCCTTCCCTAAACATGCCACAAGCGGATCCGCCGGCATGGACATCGCTGCCTGTATCCCGCAACCGCTGGAACTGGCGGCCGGAGAATCTACGCTCATCCCTACGGGTTTCGCCTTGCATATCGAGGACTCCGGGCTGGCGGCGGTCCTGCTTCCACGTTCTGGTCTCGGTCATAAAAAAGGCATCGTGCTGGGCAATCTGGTAGGTTTGATTGATTCCGATTATCAGGGGGAGGTATTAATTTCCTGCTGGAACCGGGGCCAGCACAGCTTCACCATCCGTCCAGGCGATCGGATCGCTCAGATGGTATTCCTGCCCGTGGTGCAAGTGGAACTGGAGGTCGTGAATGAATTTACCACCAGTGCGCGGGGCGAGGGTGGTTTCGGCCATACCGGTGTATAAATATCCCTCTCTATCAAGGATATAATCCGCGAAAATATCAGGATATGATAGACGCTCTGGTGAGCCTGTACTCCGGTCATAGGACTGCATTCGGTTAATGTGCGTAAATCGCACTGAATGCTGCTCACGCACCGGAATCAATAAAACAAATTCGATCGTTTGGAGCGAAACAACGTGGACGGTCCCGTAACAAAAAGACGATTCAGCAGACGCGCCACGCGAAACGCCATGTATATGGGGGCCGCCGCCATCAGCGCCTTGATTCTGCTGCTGCTGGGCTGGAGGTTTTACAGCGGCATGCGGGAATCCAGCCTGGAGGCATCACACCGGAGCGAAACTGAGCAGGCTGTCAGGCTGGCGGCTTCCACCGCTGCCTTCTTCGAGCAGATCTCGACGAGAATGGCGGATACCGCACGGCAGGCGAACCTCATCGCCATCTTTCGACGGGGAGATAAACCACCGCTGGAGGCGGAGGCGGAGCGTTTGCAATCGGAGTTCCCCTCCGCACTGAAACTCCGCTTATTGCTTCCCGGCGGTTATGAACTGGATAACAGCACCATCCCACCACTCGGTTACGCCTGTCTCACCCTGCTGAAATCAGCCGAATCGACTCGTGATCCCATCGCTACGGATGTACACCTTTTCGGCACCGACAAACAGCACCTCGACATGCTGCGCCGGATCACCGATGACGGAGGGGCGTTACTCGGTATGATTCACCTGAGCCTGGATGTGGGCCTGCTTTCCGAAGCCATGTCTGCCTTGTCCCTGGGTGAGGGATATGCGGAATTACAGCAGGGGGGCACGGCTGTCCCATTCGTGCTCGGGAAGTCAGGGGATGCTTCCAATCGGGTCGGCACGCCTCTGGTAACCGCCGTCAATGGCACCCGTTTCTACCTGGCCTACTGGCCACCCGGTGTCCGAGATGCATCCGGGATCAGCGGACTCTTGCTCCCAGCATCGCTGATTCTTATTGCGGTTGCCGGTCTGGCATATTCCATCTTGCGCCGGCGGCTGGCGCCGAAACCCGAAAAGGAAAATGAAGTTCTCTACTACGGCGCTATCGAAGCGATTATGAGGGGGGCTCACCCCGGTATGGAAAAACTGATCCCTCATCTCCCCGGAAAAGTCCGCGGGCAGGAAGCTGCGAGGGATCTTTCCCGGGGAATGGAAGGAGAGGATATCACCCGTATCCACCTATCCGACGTGGCGCCACCTGCCACCCCAACGTCTCCATCCGAGGTGATGGAGGGGTC
>MGYR01000063.1:8884-12907 GCA_001801825.1 Gammaproteobacteria bacterium RIFCSPLOWO2_02_FULL_56_15
AGATATACCTGAGCTCACGCAATCAGACACTCTGGATGTCTTTGATATCACCTCCGGTGAGGAGATCACGC
Source organism: Gammaproteobacteria bacterium RIFCSPLOWO2_02_FULL_56_15 (assembly GCA_001801825.1). Lineage (GTDB taxonomy): Bacteria > Pseudomonadota > Gammaproteobacteria > Eutrophobiales > Eutrophobiaceae > 2-02-FULL-56-15. Next base: position 8,956 of record MGYR01000063.1, read on the forward strand.
CGACACCGCAAGTGAAACCCGCCAAGAGGGATAATGGAGCGAAACTCAGTAAAAAGATTTTCCGCGCCTACGATATCCGTGGCGTGGTCGGCAAGGAATTGACCGTCGAGACCGTCAGACTGATTGGTCAGGCGATCGGCAGCGAGGCGCAGGCACGGGGTGAAACCGCGATTATTGTAGGCAGGGACGGCAGAAACTCAGGTCCGGAACTTCTTGCTGCCCTCATTGAGGGATTGTGTACTTCCGGTTGCGATGTGATCGATATCGGGATGGTCCCGACGCCGGTCTTGTACTTCGCCACCCATTTCCTCGAGCCAAAGAGCGGCGTGATACTGACGGGTAGTCATAACCCGCCGGAATACAACGGCCTGAAGATAGTCCTAGGCGGCGAGACCTTGTCTGAGGAATCCATCCAGACCATTTACGAGCGGGCGGTGAACCAGGACCTGATGACCGGTGCGGGGAAGCTGAAGACCATGGAGATCAATACCGACTATATACGCAGGATCTCGGAGGATATCCCGGTCGCACTGGGCCATTCTTTCAAGATTGTGGTGGATTGCGGTAACGGGGTGACCGGCAATCTGGCGCCGCAATTGTACCGGGCCCTTGGCCACGACGTCATCGAACTCTATTGCGAGATCGACGGCAACTTCCCCAATCATCACCCGGACCCGAGCCAGCCGGAAAACCTTCAGGAACTGATCGACAGGGTCAGGTCAGAAAAGGCTGATCTGGGCTTTGCCTTCGACGGAGACGGCGATCGCCTGGGCGTGGTGGACAACCAGGGCAAGATTATCTGGCCTGACCGGCAGATGATGCTGCTGGCAAGAGATGTCCTCTCCCGCAATGCCGGCGCCGAGATAATCTATGATGTCAAATGCAGCCGGCACCTGCGCGATATCATCGTATCCAGCGGCGGCAAGGCTCTCATGTGGAAGACCGGCCACTCCCTGATCAAGGGCAAGATGAAGGAAACCGGTGCGCCGCTGGCCGGCGAGATGAGTGGTCATATCTTCTTCAAGGAACGCTGGTACGGCTTTGATGACGCACTCTATACGGGCGCCAGAATGCTGGAAGTCCTGATGAAAGCCAGGATCAGTCCTGCGGAGGTTTTCGCCTCGCTGCCGGAAGGGATCGCCACCCCGGAATTACGGGTAGACCTGCCGGAAGAAGAGCACGACGGTTTCATGGAGGAGATGCGGGACAAGATCCGCTTCGAAGGCGCCGAGATCATTTCCATCGACGGGCTGCGGGTGGAGTTCCCGGATGGATGGGGACTGGTCAGGCCTTCCAACACCACTCCTTGCCTGGTGCTGCGCTTCGAGGCAGATGATGAGACCGCTCTCGAACGCATCCAGGCAGAGTTCCGCTCCCTGATGCTCTCCATCAAGGCAGACCTTCGCCTGACATTCTGAGCATCGACATGCTGGTAAGCGCCTACTTCTGATATAATCCTCCCTTATCTGAGGAGGGGGGGGATCCATCCCTCCGAAAACATGCCGGGATTTCCCGACCAGCACACGATACGCGATCATGTCCAGTGAACCACAACAGCCAAAGCCCGGCTTCCAGCCGGGCGCCACGGTCCAGGTCCTGACCGAGGCGCTGCCCTATATCAAACGTTTTTCCGGCAAGACCATGGTCATCAAATACGGCGGTAACGCCATGCTTGATGAGCAACTCAAAAATGATTTTGCCCGGGACATCGTATTGATGAAACTGGTGGGGATGAATCCCGTGGTGGTCCACGGGGGCGGGCCCAAGATCAATGAAACCCTGAGCCGGATCGGCAAACAGAGTAGTTTCGTGCAGGGCATGCGGGTTACGGACAGCGAGACCATGGATGTTGTGGAGATGGTGCTCGGGGGCCTGATCAACAAGCAGATCGTAAATCTCATCAACCAGCATGGCGGCAACGCCGTCGGATTGAGCGGCAAGGATGGCGACATGATCCGGGCCAGGAAACTCGTTTTCACCAAGGACAATCCTGAATTGAATGCGCCGGAGATCATCGACATCGGGCATGTAGGCGAGGTCGCCAGCATCGACCGTTCACTTGTGGACATGCTCGTACACGGGGATTTCATCCCGGTCATTGCCCCCATAGGGGTGGACAGTGAGGGACAATCCTACAACATCAACGCGGATCTGGTGGCGGGGAAGTTTGCCCAGGTGCTGGCGGCGGAAAAGCTGATTATACTGACCAACACACCCGGGGTACTGGATGCCGATGGAAAGGTGCTCACCGGGCTATCATCCAACGAAGTGGATGAGCTGATCAGCAACGGCACGATTCACGGCGGTATGCTGCCGAAGATCAAATCAGTCCTGGATTCAGTCAAGGCAGGCGTTAAGGCTGCGCATATTATTGACGGACGGATCGCCCACGCCTTACTCCTGGAGATATTCACGGATGAAGGCATCGGGACGCTCATCCACGGCCATTATCGCTGACCGGGAAAGAAAGCAAATCGCCATTCGGGGACACGCATATGATTGCCAAAAAAAGGCCCGACCGTCGTCAACAAATCCTGGAAATACTTGCGCAGGAACTGGAAACCCGGCCCGGCATCCGCATAACCACAGCCGCACTGGCCCGTTCCGTGGGTGTATCCGAAGCCGCACTCTACCGTCATTTCTCCAGCAAGGCGCGCATGTTTGAAGCGCTGATGGATTTTGCGGAGGAATCCGTCTTCGGACTCAGCAACCGCATCCTGGAACAACAGCCGGATGCCAGCCTGCGTTGCCAGCAGATCGCTCAGTTGCTGCTCGGGTTTGCAGAGCGCAACCCGGGGATCACCAGGGTGCTTCTGGGAGATGCGCTGGTGGGCGAACATGAACGACTACGGGCGCGCAGCAGCAAGTTTTTTGAACGCCTGGAAACCCAGTTCCGGCAGATCCTAAGGGAGGCGAATCTCCGGGTGGATGGACCGCGGCCCGTCGATGTCGACGCCTCCGCAAACCTGTTGACGGCCCTGGTTGAAGGGAAGATGGGACAGTACGCCAGGAGTAATTTCGAAAAACGGCCGACCCAACTCTGGGAATCCCAGTGGGCCATGCTGAACAACTCCTTTTTCAGGAGCCTGTGATAAACCGGCTGTCGTTATACTTGACAGACCTCGCTCATTCAATCCCCTTGAGCTCCTTGAATCGTTCGATATCGGCACTGTAGGACGTCCGGACGTCCTCTATCCCAAGTTGCTGCTGTTCGATATATTCCTGGTTGTTGCTGGCCTGACGTTTCAGTGACTCGATATCCTTGAGCAGGGCTTCATTGGGGTTCTTGCCCTTGCGCTCCTCATCCGCTGCGGCTTTCATGCGGTTGTCCAGGTCTGCCATGATCTTCCCCCTGCGCTTTTCCGCCAGGGTGATACTGGACTCTATAGCGGCAATCTTGTCGTCCCGCGCCGCCTCCAGATCCTCGACCTTGGCGAAAGTCTGCAACAGGACGCTGTCATGCAGGGACTTTTCCTCGGCCAACTTGCGCTCCTCTTCAGCCAGTTCGGCCTGCCGCTTATCCTCGGCGATTTCGGCATCGGTCTTCGCCCGTTCCTGAACATTCACCACCATGCCCTGCTTATTAATTTCCTCATGCTCCTGCTGGGCATACTCCGGTGGGACTACGGCGCCGCACGCACGGACCCCTTCTTCATTGGTCCAGCATTTGATGCTTGCCGCACTGACCGTGGTCGCCGCCAGGAAAGTAAATAATACAAACATCATCCTGAAGATGGTTTCGGTATAACTGGTTCTGTTCATAGCTCGCTCACACTAAGGAAGGTCTGAATAAGTATCTTTACCGTCATGCTGGTGAAAACCAGCATCCAGTAGACAATTATTTTTACTGGATTCTGGCATTCGCCAGAATGACAACCCAACTATTTTTTAGCCTTGTTCAGAGCTTCCCTAATTGAAATCATTAAGAATTATGCTCCGAATCGCGTAATTA
>MGYR01000064.1:0-17771 GCA_001801825.1 Gammaproteobacteria bacterium RIFCSPLOWO2_02_FULL_56_15
CAACTCAGTTCCGGAGAGATCCCGCAGTTCTGCAAGCGTGGTGGGCATAGGTCACGCTCTGTTTCTTCACCCGGTCAGGAAGCCGTGCATCACGGAGTCAGACCCGACTTGAGCGTAAACTGGGGACCCTGGTATAGCTCCGCTGGGTTAGCGCTACTGGCCGCCTGTGCCTTTCTTGATATAGTCAATCACCTGCTGGGTGATATCCACTTTACTATTGAAATATACGGCAGCACTGTCCGGCAGGACGATGTCATAGCCCTGTGCCTGAGCTACCGCATTGATCGCCTGGAAAAGATCCTGCTGCACACTGGCAATCTCCTCATTGCGGCGGAAGGTGACGTCTTCCCGGTATTCATTCTGGTTACGCTGTGAATCCCGCTGCAGGGTCACCAGGTCCCTTTCCAGCCTTTTGCGCTCGGTTTCACTCATGATTGCGGAATCCTTCTGCAGGCGATCCTGCAGTTCCTTCAATTTCTTCTGTTCTTCAATGAGCTCCCGTTCACGCGCCCCAAATTCCTTTTCCAGTTCGGCCCTCACCTCCGCCGCCTGTGGCGATTCATTGAACAGCCTACCGACATTAACCGCACCGATCTTGTATTCATCAGCTACGGCATTGGTAAACATCGTAATACCCAGCAAGCCGGCTGCGGCCAGACCCATCATTTTCGTTTTCAATTGCCTACTCCAAATAAATGAAATTAAAATTGTGTCCCAAAACTGAACTGAAACTGTTGCGTGCGATCCTGCGGCTGCACCCCGTAGGGCTTGGCCAGACTGACGCTGACCATGCCGAAGGGGGACATCCAGATGGCGCCCACACCGACGGAATAGCGTATCTTACCTAAATCCACATCCTCAGCAATACCATAAACGTTTCCTGCATCCAGAAAAGCCGATAACCTGACATTATCCGCCTTTTCGATGAAGGGGACTGGGAAGATCACCTCCGCTCCACCGGTAAATTTTACATTCCCTCCCAGCGGATTCCCACTGGAATCCCTTGGACCCAAGGTATTTTCCTCAAAACCCCTGATAGACTTGGGGCCGCCGGCATAGAAATTCTCGAAGAAGGGGTAGGTATCGGTGTTGCCATAGGCGTTACCATAACCGGCCTCACCCCGGAGGGAAAAGATGATCCGGCGATAGATGGGACGGAACCACTGGGCCCGGTAAGTCATTTTATAGAATTCCAGGGAATTCCCCCAGGAGGGCGCGCCCACTTCGGCACTGACACGGTGCATCATACCCCAATCGGGAAAGATCGCCTTATTCCGTGAATCATAGGCGAAACCCGCACTCAAACGCAGGACATCAAACTTGCAATCTCCGGGGCCTCCCTCATTCTGACAGAAACTCAGCACTTCATTGGCGAAAAAGCCATCCGCCATAATGGTAGTATTTTCGTAATCAAGCGAGGTAAAAATAGAATTGTTTTCGCTGATGGGGATCCCGAAGCTCACTCCGCCGCCAAAGACCCGGTTATCGAAGGCGGTAATATTGAGATCGATACCGTTGGTCTCCGAATATTTGGCATTGAATCCGCGGCTGATGCCATCGACGGTATAATAAGGATTGAGATAGCCGACGGAAAATATGCGGTTATAATCACTGTTATTGAAGGCAAAGGATATCCGCTTCCCGCTGCCAAGAAAGTTATCCTGGGTAACGCTGGTCTGCACGATCAGGCCCTGGCCCTGGGAATACCCCAGTCCTGCCATGAAATTACCAAAGGGTTTTTCCTCGACGGTATAGTTGACATCCACCTGGTCCACCGTGCCGGGAACCGCAGGTGTCTCGACGTTGATTTCATCCTCCTCGAAATATCCGAGACGTTGCAGGCGCACCTTGCCACGCTCCACACTGGGAGTGGATATCCACGCTCCTTCCATCTGCCGCATTTCCCGGCGCAGGACTTCATCCCGAGTGCGTGTATTACCGGTAAAATTGACGCGCCTGACGTAGACACGCTTGCCCGGATCGACGAAGAAGGTTAACCCTACCGTCTTGTCTTCCTCGTTGATGTCGGGAATGTAATTCACGTTGGCGAAGGCATAACCTTCATGTCCGAGCCGCATGGTCAGTGCTTCGCTGGTATCCGTGGCATTCCTGCGCGAAAACAGCTCACCCCGGCGCACCATAATGAACGGGAATAAAAGATCTTCCGGGAGGAGAAATTCACCTGCCAGCTTGACATCGTTGACCATGTACTGTTCGCCTTCGGTGATATTGATGGTGATATAGATTTCGTTCTTGTCGGGGGTTATGGTTACCGGGGCCGAATCCACGCGAAAATTGATATACCCGTTATTCAGATAATGGGAAGTCAGGGATTCCAGGTCGGCGGTCAACTTGGTCTTGGAATACTGATCCGTCTTGGTGAAATAGGAAATCAACGTGTGTTCTGTAAGTTCAAACAAGTCAAGCAGATCATCTTCCGGATAGGATTCGTTACCGATAATGTTGATCTGCTTTATCCGCGCCGCCCTGCCTTCCGAGATATCGACAGCAACCGAGACTCGGTTATTGCCCAGTGCCGATACATTGGAAGTAATACGAACTCCGTATTTTCCTCTCGAAAAGTATTGGCGCCGCAGCTCCTTCTCCAGGGAATCCAGCTTGGACTGATCAAAGACCTGCCCTGCGGAAAACCCAACCTGATCCAGGCCCTTCATGAGGTCTTCGGTCTTGATATCCTTGTTACCGGTGATGTTAATCGCGCCGATGGCGGGTCTCTCCTTGACGATTACCACCAGAACATTGCCATCCCGTTCCAACCTCACATCATCGAAAAACCCGGTACCAAATAAGGAACGGACCGCCTCCAGTGAGATCTGATCATCATAGGTGTCACCCACCTCGAGCGGCAGGTAGTTGAAGATGGTCCCCGGCGTCAGTCGCTGCAGACCTTCTACGCGTATATCTTCGATGACAAAATTCTCCGCGGCGAGACAATGGATTCCGGCAGTAAGCAGCACAAGGTGAATAAACTTCAGCAGTATTTTTTTGACCATAATGTGAACGAAGGAATATATTATTCTTTTAGAACCACTTTATAGGCAGGGAACCATCTTGAATTCACCCGACCAGGCGCAGTATATCATTATAAAAGGCCAACCCCATCAAACCCAGTAAAACAGCCAACCCCACCTGCTGGCCAGCCGCCTGCACCGATTCCGGGACCGGACTTCCCTTAATCCACTCCACCAGAAAATAGAGGAGATGTCCTCCATCCAGTAACGGTACGGGCAGTAGATTCAATACCCCCAGACTGACGCTGACGATCGCCAGAAAACCCAGAAATACCGCCAGACCCAGCCCGGCGCTGTACCCGGCATACTGGGCGATGCTGATCGGACCACTCAGATTCTTTACCGATGCCTCGCCAATGATCATCTTGCCGAGGATTCTGAGTGTCATGACGGACATCTCCCAGGTCCGGACCAGGGCCCGGGGCAAGGCCTCGAGCACCGTGTATCTCTCCACTGCTGCAAGTACGGGGTCATTCCTGAAACTTTCATCCACCATGGCGCCAATCCGGCCGAAGGATCTGCCATCCTCGGTGACTGTGGACGGAATGATCGCGATAGACAGATCCTGATCATTGCGCTGGATTCGAAGTTTCAGAACCTTGCCGGGGTTGTCACGAACCAGATCCACCCACTCCAGCCAGTCAGCTACGGGTTCGCCATCAACGGTGAGGATCCGGTCACCGCTCTGCATACCGGCAGCCTCCGCCGCGCCACCGGAAAGTATCCTGCCAAGTACTGCTGGCATACTGAGACGCTGGGGTTGCATACCCACCGTCGCCAGCAGGCTGCCGCTGGCCATATCGTCCACCGTTATCCCTGACAAATTCAGAGTCCGGGTCTCTTCCCAACCGTCGCGGTCACGTATTTGAAAACGGACTTCCTCCTGCTCGATCACCCTGGCGACAAAGAGATCGATCACTGAAGACCACGTTGGAGTATCCCGCTCATCAATGGCAAGTATCTCATCACCGGCCTGGAAACCCGCCCGTTCCGCCAGCGAATCCGGATTGATGGCGCCGATTATCGGCTTTATCCCGTTCACTCCAATGATAAACATCAGCCAGTAGGCGGCTACGGCGAAGAGAAAATTGAATAACGGACCGGCGACAACAATGGCAAAACGTTGCCCCAGGGGTTTATTATTGAAAGCGCGGGGGGCTTCTTCGGTTGCCACCATCCCCTCCCGTTCGTCCAGCATCTTGACATAACCCCCAAGTGGCAGGGCGCCTATCAGGAATTCCGTGTTATCCGGCCCGAAATACCGCCTGAAGAGTGGCCGTCCGAAGCCAATGGCAAAACGCAGGATCTTTACATCACATATTCTGGCCACGCAGAAATGACCAAATTCATGAAAGGTGATGAGGATCCCCAAGGCGAGAATAAAGGCCAGCAGCGATTGCAGAAACCCTATCATGCGGCCAGATTTCCTATGACGGACGCAGCAAAAATACGGGCTTGCTGATCAGCTCTGAGGATACTATCGAGAGCCTCTGCTGGGGATGGTGGTACACCATCGAGTGCAGATTCCACCACCACCGGAATATCCGTAAACCGGATCTGTCCCTGCAGAAAGGCTTCCACTGCGACTTCATTGGCCGCATTGAGAACGGCTGTCGCGGTACCGCCTGTCTCCACTGCGGCAAAAGCCAGTCTGAGACACGGAAAACGATCCAGATCGGGCTCGGTGAAATCCAGCCGGGCGATCTGGAACAGATCCAGTGGCTTGACCCCCGAGGCCATCCGTCCGGGCCAGGCCAGTGCGTGGGCGATGGGCGTCCGCATGTCCGGATTACCTAGCTGCGCCAGCACGGATCCGTCCACATACTCCACGAGGGAATGAATAATACTCTGGGGATGTAACACCACCTGGATCCGATCGGGTCCCGTGTCGAACAGCCAGCATGCTTCGATGACTTCCAGTCCCTTGTTCATCATGGTCGCGGAATCCACAGAAATCTTGCGGCCCATGTTCCAGTTGGGATGGGCGCAGGCCTCGTCCGGCGTCACCTCCGGCAGGCGATCCAATGGATAATCCCGGAATGGTCCCCCGGACGCGGTAAGCAGGATCCGGCTTACCCCGGCACGGGACAGACCATCGCGATAATCGGCTGGCATACATTGGTATATGGCATTGTGTTCACTGTCTATTGGAAGCAATACGGCCCCATGTTCTTTTACCGCATCCATGAAAATCTTCCCTGACATCACCAGCGCTTCCTTATTTGCAAGGAGAACCCGTTTTCCGGCCTTCGCGGCGGCCAGTGTGGGCATCAGCCCGGCGGCGCCAACGATGGCCGCCATGACATAATCCGTTTCATTTGCAACGGCGACCTCCTCTAATCCCTCTATCCCGGCCAATACACTGATTTCCGGCAATTCCACGCCCAGGTATCGCCGCAGGATCCCGGCACTGTTTGCGTCGGCCATCACTGCGTACCTCGGCCGGTATCGCAGGCACTGCCGCCGTAGATTTGCAACATCTTTGTTGGCTGTCAGCGCAATAAGTTCAAATTCATCAGGATGTTGTGAAATAACATCCAAAGTACTGACACCGATGCTTCCGGTTGATCCCAGTATGGTAATGCCCTTCATGACAACCCCCTGAAGAACAGGTACCCGGTAACAAATACAGGGCCGGCAGCCGTGAGGCTGTCAATCCTGTCCAGGACACCCCCATGACCGGGAATGGACTTACCGCTGTCTTTCCTGTTACTGGTTCGCTTCATCAGACTTTCAAAGAGATCGCCGAGGATGGAGAAACTCACAGTTAGCATGCAAATCATCAGAAAAATAAATGGTCTGTTTTCCCCATATCCGGACCAATAGCTGAACACGGAGGCCACCAGGGCAGTTGCGACAAAGGCTCCCAGGACTCCTTCCCAGCTTTTTGCCGGGCTTACCCTGCTGGATAGACGGGTGCTTCCCCAGCGCCGCCCGGAGAAAAATGCAGCGATATCCGCCACCCAGATCAGGACCAATAGAAAAAGTACTAACTGAGCCCCCTCCCGGTTACCCGAGTGCAGGGATATAAAACTGAACCAGGTGGGAACCAGTACCGGGAGACCGGACAGCAACTTTGCCGGTACCGAGTTGAGCAATGTGGTCCCATTACGTTGGTAGTGGATCACCAGTCTAAAGGCAATCACCCACCAGATTACTCCCATAATCGGCAGCCAGCGCATAAGCGCAGCTTGTCTGAAGCTGAAACAGATTGCGAGTATGCTTAATATCACCATGCTGTAGGACAAACGGCCGCCCCAGCTTTTGATTCCAGATAGATTTGCCCACTCCCATGCCCCAATCACGATCACCAACGCGCAGAATCCAGCGAATCCCAATGCGCCTGAGAAAAAAGTTGTGGCGACAACGATCGGTATCAGAAGGACTGCTGTGATTGTTCTTTGCCCCAACACACTAATCAGGCACTGTTGATACTGTCAACTGTTCGGAGGTCTGTCCGAAGCGCCTTTGGCGCTCCCTGTACCAGTTGATAGCGATATCCAGATCCTGATGGTTAAAATCCGGCCAGAGGACCTCAGTGAAATACAACTCGGTATAAGCCATCTGCCATAACAGATAATTGCTGATGCGCCTCTCCCCCCCTGTCCGGATGAATAAATCCGGCTCCGGGAAATGCCCGAGACTGAGCGTGCGGCCGACCTGGACCTCATCCAGTTCCTGAATCTCCAACTTGCCGGCTGCAACTCTGGCTGCCAGCTTACGACAGGCATTGGTTATATCCCAGCGACCTCCATAATTGGCAGCGACCACCAGATTCAATGCCTGATTATTACCGGTAAGCGACTCAGCCTCCGTAATGGCCTGCTGCAGCTTTTTCGAAAATGCCTGGTGATCGCCGATGAAACTGACCGCCACCCCATGCTGGTGTAATTCCTGAACCTGTTCTTTCAGCGAGGTGATGAACAGGTCCATTAAGAATCTGACTTCCTCTTCCGGCCGACGCCAATTCTCGCTGCTGAATGCATAGACGGTGAGCACTTCTATGCGGTGGGTCAAAGCATGCTCGACAATTCCTCTGAGGGCCTGTACTCCAGCCTTGTGACCGGCTGCCCGGGGAAGGTGACGTCGGCTGGCCCAGCGTCCGTTGCCATCCATAATGATGGCGATATGACGGGGTTCAGCACGGTTGTTTGGTTGGCTATTCATATCGGTATCCCGAGGATCCTGTCTAGGCATGGAGGCGAGAAGGATATGGGTGCGGCGTTCAGATTTCCATCAACTCCTTTTCTTTTTCCCCCAGGATATCGTCGATTTTACCGATATGAGCAGTGGTCAGTTTCTGGATGCTTTCCTCCGCCCGTCGCTCCGCGTCCTCGGTGATTTCCTTCTCCTTAACCAGTTCTTTCAGCATATGGTTTGCGTCTCGGCGGATGTTCCGTATTGCAACCCTGCCCATCTCCGCTTCATGCCGCACCACTTTGATCAGTTCCTTGCGTCGGTCTTCGGTCAGCGCCGGCAGCGGTATCCGAATTACATCTCCTCCCGAGATAGGGTTTAGACCCAGATCAGACGTTAGAATAGCCTTCTCAATATCAGGGATCGATTTTCTATCCCAGGCGTTAATCGCGAGCGTGCGTGCATCCTGTATCGTAATATTTGAAACCTGACTCAGGGGGACGTCGCTTCCGTAATAGCTGACAGTAATGTGATCCAACAGACTCGGATGCGCCCGACCGGTGCGGATTTTGGCCATTTCATGCTTGATTGCCTCAATACTTTTATCCATTCTTTTGCCGGCATTCTTAACAATTTCGTCATGCGCCATCGACTGTCCTCCCCGAAGATTGGTGTATCACAAGAGTCCCTTCATCCATCCCCTTCGCTGCCCGGATCAAGGAGCCTGGCTTGAGCAGATTCAATACTCTGAGAGGCATATCATTATCTCTGCATAGGACTATCGCGGTGGTATCCATCACCCCCAGTTTGCGTTCAATAATTTCATCATAACCCAGGACGGAATAACGCTCGGCTTTTTCATCCTTTAGCGGATCCGAAGAATAGATTCCATCCACCTTGGTAGCCTTGATCAACAAATCTGCATCTATCTCAACTGCCCTCAGGCTGGCAGCGGAATCTGTCGTAAAGAACGGGTTGCCTGTGCCACCGGCAAAGATCACGACTCGCGATTTTTCCAGATGCCGTATGGCGCGTCTGCGGATATAGTCCTCGCATACCTGATTGACCTTTATCGCTGACATGACCCGGGCATACATCCCCTGCTGTTCCAGAGCATCCTGTAAGGCCAGTGCATTCATGATGGTGGCCAGCATACCCATATGATCCGCAGTGACCCTGTCGATGCCATCCGCAGCGAGTCCTTCACCCCGGAAGATATTACCGCCGCCCACAACCAGGGCAATTTCGATGCCATTCCGGTTAAGCTCAGTGACTTCCGAGGCAATCCGCCGAATGATGCCGGGGTCGATGCCATAACTGCCATCCCCCATAAGCGCCTCACCGCTCAGCTTGAGCAGGATACGACGATAACGGAATTCACTGGCTATATCACGGTCTATAATCACTGCCGCACCATCAGATTTGTGATGATCAGGACTTTGCCTGGGCCATCACTTCCTCCACAAAATTATCCACCTTCCTCTCTATTCCTTCCCCTACCTCGTAGCGAACGAAGCCCAGGACCTCGGCTGAATTGGTCCGCAACACGGATTCCACCGTCTGATCGGGATCCTTGACGAAAGGCTGCCCCAGGAGGGTAATCTCGCCGATAAATTTCCTGATCCTGCCATTGACCATCTTTTTGACAATCTCGGCAGGCTTGCCGCTGTCAGCGGCCTGTACAGTGTAGATATCCTTTTCCCGCGCCAGCATATCAACGGGGATCCCAGCCTCGTTAACGCAGACGGGCCTGCTGGCCGCTATATGCATCGCAATATCCTTGGCCAGTTCCGGGTCACCGCCATCCATATCCACCAGGACGCCGATACGAGTTCCATGGAGATAAATTCCCATGTTATCACCCTTGCAATGGATTACCTCGAATCTGCGAACGCTGATGTTCTCACCGATCCTGGCCACCAGTTCCATACGCTCCGCCTCGAGTGTCCGGTCGCTCCCGGCTGCAAGTTTCTTCAACTCATCCAGATCAGCCGGTTGCATGGATTCGACGAAATCAGCAACCCGTTTGGCAAAACCCTGAAAACTAGCGTCTTTTGCCACGAAATCCGTCTCGCAATTGACTTCCACGATCGCCGCGCGGTTGGCTTCAGCATCCTGTTTAATCAGTATGATCCCCTCGGCAGCAATACGGCCCGCCTTTTTTTCCGCCTTGGCGACCCCGGATTTGCGCATGGCCTCGATAGCCGTCTCTATGTTCCCACCGGTCTCTTGCAACGCTTTCTTGCATTCCATCATGCCGGAGCCGGTACGCTCCCGTAACTCTTTGACTAATGAAGCTGTAATCTGCATTTCAGGTTTACCCTTGCGTATTCTCTTTGGTTGGAGTCTTTGCCCTGTCAGTGCCGGCTACCGCAGTGGTCTTCCTGGCAACTTTCTTGCGCACCAGCTTTCTGCCGGATTCTGCAGCTTTTGTCTTCAGCGCCTTTTCCCCGTCGACCGCATCCACGCTATCCGTGGCGCTATCCAGAACCCGGGTTTTTACTGCCGCATCATCTTCGCCCAGAGCCTCAGGCATGGCGGCTTTCCTGCGGGTCATCTTCTTGCGGGTTTGGGTCTTGGACTTGCGGACCTTGTCGTCCACCACCGGAGTGCCGGATTCATCAAGTTCGACGAAATCATCCGCTGCCTGGTCATCCGGAAGATGGGCGACCGAACTGCGTCCGTCACGAATGGCATCCGCCATAATCCTTGCGTACAGCCGAATGGAACGAATCGCATCATCATTCCCTGGAATGATGTAGTCCACACCCTTGGGGCTGTTATTGCTGTCCACCACTCCAATCACCGGTATATTGAGCTTCACAGCCTCGCTGACCGCGATATCCTCGAAGCCGACATCGATGATAAACAAGGCATCGGGGAGAATCGGCATCTCCTTGATACCGCCCAGACTTAGCTTGAGCTTCTGTAACTCCCGATTCAGGCCTTGCGTTTCCTTTTTACTCATTCGCTCAATCGAACCACTGGAGAACATTTCTTCCAGCAATTTCAGCCGGTTGATCGACTGTTTCACCGTTTTGAAGTTGGTCAAAAGCCCACCCAGCCAGCGCTTGTTGACATAGGGCATAGCGCAGCGTTGTGCTTCTTCCTCTATGATCTTCTGAGCCGCCCGCTTGGTGCCGACAAAGAGAATTTTGGCTTTCTTCGCAGCCAATTTGCCTGCGAAATTGATTGCATCATTGAACAGTGGGAGAGTGGTTTCAAGGTTGATGATATGAATTTTGTTGCGCTGCCCGAACAGGTACGGTGCCATTTGCGGGTTCCAGTACCGGGTCTGGTGGCCAAAATGAACACCGGCCTCCAACATTTCACGCATGGTGACAGTTGACATGTGGATCTCCTTTAGGGTTAAGCCTCCGCACGGCGCATGCAGTAACCCGGAACCGGAAGTCCCAGGCACCCCCTGCACGGCTCATCTGTGCGTGTGAGTTTAGTGTTTGCGTAATTCGCGGGCGCTTTATACCATAGTTGGCCTGTCCCAACAAATCGGAACCGTTACCGGACCAGCAGGCTGATGTATGTATTCGCCCACATTTCCTTACCACCATCGGCTAATATAATATCGCCACTTCGCCGCTTCTTCAGACAATGTCGGTTCTGCCTTCGTGAATCGGCCAAGGAGGAGTATTTATCAAGCACCTATACATTTACTGAAAATTCAAATAGTTATCACCAACGGGCATGGCAGTGAATATTAAAAATAGCGCCGAAATAAATAGCATGAGAGTCGCGGGACGTCTGGCTGCCAGGGTGCTGGAATACATTGAGCCCCATGTGCGGCCCGGTATAAGCACAGAAAGCCTGAATGAAATTTGCCACCGCTTCATCACGGAAGATCTACAGGCCATCCCGGCTCCACTCAACTATCGTGGCTTTCCCAAATCCATCTGTACCTCGATCAATCACGTTGTCTGTCACGGGATCCCTGGTCCAAAAAAATTGAAAGACGGAGACATCATCAACATTGACATCACCGTAATCAAGGATGGATTTCATGGGGATACCAGCAAGATGTTTCTGGTGGGAGAACCTCCCGTCCGCGCAAAACGCCTGGTGGAGATTACTCATGAATGCCTCTGGCAGGCTATTCGTATGGTCCGGCCGGGCATCCGGCTGGGAGATATCGGTCACACCATCCAGCATTATGCCGAATCCCACAACTGCTCCGTAGTCAGAGAATATTGCGGTCACGGAATCGGCATGGAATTCCATGAAGATCCCCAGGTACTGCATTATGGCGACCCTGGAACCGGACTGGTGTTGGAAGCCGGCCTGACCTTTACCATAGAACCCATGATCAATGCGGGGAAAAGACACGTCAGGCTGCTCCAGGATAACTGGACGGTGGTCACCCGGGATCATTCCCTCTCGGCTCAGTGGGAACATACGGTACTCGTCACAGACTGTGGCTATGAGGTCCTGACCCTGCGCGAGGATGAAGCACCGTGAGCATGTGGTATGACAATATAGGCGATCCAGCTCTATTCAACCGGGAAGAGTTTCTGCAGGCATTGCAGTCGAGCGACAACCGGATCGAAGTATTCCGGGACCGGATACTGAACTGCAACCAGTACCTGATAGAGGAATTCGACAAGGGTCATCCGATCAAGCAATTGTTGTACAAGCGTGCCTGGTTCATCGACCAGTTGCTGACCCATGCCTGGCAATCCTTCCTCGATGAAGGCAATCTCGCACTGGTAGCGGTGGGTGGTTACGGCCGGGGGGAATTGCACCCTTCTTCCGACATCGACATCATGATTCTGACCAAGTCACGGATCAAGGCAGCCACCCAGAAGCAGATAGAATCCTACATCACTTTTCTGTGGGATGTGGGTTTCAATGTGGGTCACAGTGTCCGGAGCATCAAGGACTGCTACAAAGAGGCCCGTGCCGATGTCACCATCACGACCAACCTGATGGAATCCCGACTGATTACCGGGGAACGAAATTTGTTCAATGACATGATTAAGGTGACCGGACCTGGAAGCATCTGGTCTCCCAGGAAGTTTTTCCAGGCCAAACTTGCCGAACAGATGGCACGTCACAGGAAATACGATGACACGGATTACAAGCTGGAACCCAATATCAAGGAAGGTCCGGGGGGATTACGGGATATCCAGACCATTGACTGGGTGGCCAAGCGCCAATTCGGCGCCACGCGGCTGAGCCAACTCGTCGATCACGGCTTCCTGACCACCAGTGAATACAATACGCTCGCTGCCGGCCGTGCCTTCCTGTGGCATGTACGCTTTGCCCTGCACGTCATGACCGGGCGGAGGGAAGACAGGCTGCTCTTCGACCACCAGCGCAGCGTTGCCAAGGTTTTCGGCTACGAATCCGAAGATAACAGCGCCGTCGAGCAATTCATGAAGAATTATTACAAGACGGTCCGGGAACTGAACCGGCTCAATGAAATGCTGCTGCAACATTTCCAGGAAGCGATTCTGTATGCCCGGCGGAAGGAAAGGATCATACCCGTCAACAAGCGCTTCCAGATCCGCAATGATTTTCTCGAAGTCTGCAATGACCGAATCTTCAAACTATACCCGATGGCCCTGCTGGAATTGTTTCTGATCATGCAACAGCATCCTCAAATCAAGGGTGTACGCGCCAGCACCATCCGTCTAATCCGCGAGAATCTGCGGCTGATCGATACCAAATTCCGCAACGACCTGAGTAACCAAACCCTTTTTCTTGAGATCACCCGGCAACCGAAACGGGTCGGCCATGAATTACGCCGGATGCACCGCTACGGGGTTCTGGGCGCCTATCTACCTGTATTCGCGCGGATTGAGGGATTGATGCAGTTCGATCTGTTCCATATCTACACGGTGGACGAACACATCCTCTTCGTCATTCAGAATATGCGTCTGCTTGGCCAGGAGGAATACTTGGAAAAATTTCCCCATTGCCGCAAGCTGCTGCGCTCCATACCCAAACAGGAACTGCTCTACCTGGCGGGGATCTTCCATGACATCGCCAAGGGAAGAGACGAAGGGAGTCACTCAGAACTGGGGGCGGAAGATGCCCTTGAGTTCTGCCGCAAACACCGCATGCCGGAATTTGACTGCAAACTGGTGGCATGGCTGGTGAGAAATCACCTGATCATGTCCCGAACGGCGCAACGAAAGGATATCAACGCCCCGGATGTGATCAACACCTTCGCTGCACAGATGGGTGATGTCATGCACCTGCAATACCTGTATTTGCTCACCTTAGCCGATATCACTGGGACCAATCCCAAGATTTGGAACAACTGGAAGGCCTCTTTAATCGCGGAATTATTCCTCAAGACCTTGCGGGCTCTGCGGCGCGGACTGGAAAACCCCATCGACAAGAATGAACGCATCCGAGAAGTAAAAAACCAGGCGCTCGAACTGATCGGTGATTCCAGGTACCGGGGAATGGAACTGGAGGACTTCTGGTCCTCCCTGGGTGATGATTACTTTATCCGTTACTCGGCAGAGGAGATCGCCTGGCAAACGCAGGCAATCGTCCGCGCCAAAGAAAACAAGTTACCTATTATCTCAATCCAGGAAGCAACCATCCGCGGCGGCACGGGGATATTCATCTATATGCATAATCACAAAGGCATCTTTTCCCGCGCCACCAGCGCCATGGGGCATCTCGGCCTGAATATCGTCGATGCCAGGATTATTATATCGGCTCATGGGTATACCCTCGACACCTATATCGTGCTTGAGGAATCCGGAGAAAACGTGCATGGAAGAGAACGCCTGAAAGAGATCCGTGACGTAATCAAACAGGCCCTGGGTGCACTGGATAAACCAGTCAAGCTAATCAACCGTATCAAATCGCGCAAAATACGTAACTTTCCCATCCCTTCCCAAGTCAACTTCTCCCAGGATCAGGCCAATAACCATACAATAATGGAAGTCATCGCCACGGATAGACCAGGATTCCTCTCCCGGATTGGTTTAGCCTTTGAGGACCGCGAAATCAGCCTGAAGACCGCCAAGGTCGCCACCTTCGGAGAACGTGTCGAGGATATCTTTTTCATCACCGACCACAATAACAACATGATCACCGATGAGAAGCGAATCCAGGCCCTGCAAGACTCTATTATTGAGTCCTTGGAGCAATTCTGATCAATCAATCAGGTTCTTACATGCAGATACCCGCGCCCAGAACCGAGGCGGAACTGCTCAACAGGGCTGCCGCCCTTGCCGGGAAATCGCTCTGGCAACTCGCTGAAACCAGGCAAGTTCCTGTGCCTGCAAGACAGAAACAGGCCAAGGGCTGGATCGGCGCACTGATGGAAAACTGTCTTGGGGCCACGGGATCGTCCCTCCCGGTGCCGGACTTCCGGGAAATCCAGGTCGAGTTGAAGACACTCCCCATCAATCATCTGGGCAAACCCCGTGAATCCACCTACGTATGCACGGTGCCGTTGACCCGCGAGGCTATCACGTCCTGGGACCATTCCGTGGTCAGGCTTAAACTCACCCGTGTCCTCTGGATACCCGTGGAGGCCGATCCGTCCATCCCCCTGCCCCGGCGCCGCGTAGGCAATGCTTTTATTTGGTCCCCGGATCCTGACGAGGAGCAACAATTGAGGGCGGATTGGGAAGAATTGACCGAGATGATCTGCCTGGGCGAACTGGACTATATCAATGCCCGTTTTGGCGAGGTGCTGCAGATTCGGCCGAAGGCGGCCAATGCCCGCGCCAGGACCCGGGCCTGCACCGATGAAGGCGAATGGGGGACTACTGTACCCAGGGGTTTTTATCTCCGTCCGACCTTTACCTACCGTATACTCCAGAGACACAGTGGATGTTAAGGATGTACAAGGATTGCCTGCCTTATCCCCGCCAGCTAATTGCGGTCCCGGCATTTTGCAGGATCGGCAAGCATCAATGTTCCGGGGAACGCCGTTGAATACGCAGGATAGGGAAACAGTGTCTCCGCATCGATTATGCGTCGCACCCATGATGACCCATACGGATCGACATTTCCGGTATTTTCTGCGCTTGATGTCACGCCGGATCCGGCTGTATACCGAGATGATATCCACAGGGGCCCTCCTCCATGGGAACTGTCGGCAAATGCTGGCCTTTGATCCTGTGGAACATCCCATAGGGATCCAGCTCGGCGGCAGTGACCCGTCGGAGCTGGTCGAATGCGCGGTCCTGGCGGAATCCTCCGGTTATGACGAAATCAACCTGAATGCAGGATGTCCCAGTGGTCGGGTACAGGCCGGGCGCTTCGGCGCCTGCCTGATGCTGGAACCAGAGACCGTGGCGGAATGCGTACGCGCCATTCGGGCGCGGGTTCGACTCCCGCTAACCGTAAAATGCCGGATCGGTGTCGATGAAAGCGACGATCACCCATTTCTCAGCCGTTTCGTCTCTACGGTAAGTGAAGCCGGGTGTACTTGCTTCATGATCCACGCCCGCAAGGCGTGGTTAATGGGCCTGAGCCCGCGCCAGAATCGGGAGGTGCCTGCCCTGAACTACGACATGGTCTACCGTATCAAACAGGATTTTCCCTCCCTGGAGATTATCCTGAACGGTGGGGTCGCCCATATGAAAGACCTTGAGAAACACTACCATCATGTTGATGGCGTAATGATCGGACGCGCAGCCTGCCAAAACCCCTACATGCTGGCCTGCGCGGATCGCCTTGTATTCGGTGAAAACCACCCTGTGCCGGACCGGAAAGAGGTATTCAGGCAGTACCTCGATTACGTGGAACAGGGTGTGGAACAGGGCGTATCTCTTAGCCGGATGTTACGCAATATCACCGGTTTGTTTCAGGGTCAGTCCGGCGCCCGCAAATTCCGACGTTATCTGGGTGAAAGCATGCATTGCGAGAAAGTGGATGCAAAGCATCTACGGAAGGCGCTTGACCTGATCCAGGCCTGATTTGGGTTGTACTCTGTGTTTTGTTTGCCCGGTATATTCGGCAGCATCCCACCGGGCCGGGATGTGTTAAGCCAGTTCGACTGTCCCTGCCTGATTACCCTGAAAAATAGCGTATAACCCGGACATATACCAGCGGGCCGCAATTAACCAATTAAAGCAATCCGGGTCAAACCACTGGAGCATCACACGGAAGCCGAAGCGGCGGGAATTGTTCGCCGTTTTTGGATTTAGGTCTTTTTTTGGGGCTCCTCGGCAGAATTTGTGGGTATATGGAGGACTACTGTTGTTCTCGCCAAGCCGCCAAGCACGCCAAGAAACCAACAGACATGACACCCCGGCGCGCTTCGCGTCTTTGATAGTGAGCCGTTTTTGCGATTCATTCGACCAGTCGATTGGATGGATCTGCACCGCAGCATCAACAATCTGTTTACCAATCTCGTCCGCTGTCATGAACTACCATTCCCTTGGCGTGCTTGGCGGCTTGGCGAGAGCCCGGACAAACTATATCCCGGAAACCGCTCTCGATTCTGCTGTCATGACCCACCACTCCCTTGACGTGCTTGGCGTCTTGGCGAGGGATCTGACGAACTAGCGCTATTTTACCCACAGATTCTGCTGACGAGCCTTTTTTGGAACCTCGGCACTTGGATAAGTCATACAGCTGTGTGATGATATGAGGCAGTAAATCCATTACGAAGGAACCCCAATGTTAAAGATTAGACGCTGGTCCCTGATTAGCTGTTCCGCATTGCTGGCAATGCAGACGGTCTCAGCCAAACAACCCGAAACCGATCAGGAAAAGCTGAGCTATGCTATCGGTATTCAGATAGCACAGAACATAGCCCAAAACCTTAGCAGCCAGAACCTGAAACTGGATACGGAAAGCTTACTCCAGGCGATTCAGGACATCCTGACACAACAGGATCCCAAACTCAGCAGGGAAGAAATGCAGCTGGTCATGAACCACTACCAGGAGGAGCAAGCGCGCATACAGATGGCCCAGGGAGAGCAAAATCAGGCGGAGGGTCAGAAGTTCCTCGAGGAAAACCGTAAGCAAGAAGGCGTGGTACAGACCGAAAGTGGATTGCAATACAAAGTCCTCACTAAGGGCGTCGGTGAAAAACCGGCTGCAAATGCAACCGTGACAGTCCATTATCGGGGCACCTTGATCAACGGTAAGGAATTTGATAGCTCCTACACTCGCAGTGAGCCGCTATCCATCTCTCTGCAAAATGTTATCCCGGGCTGGCAAGAGGCTGTACCCATGATGACTGTGGGTTCCAAATGGCAGATCTTTGTGCCTTCTGAACTGGGTTACGGCAACCGTAGCGCTGGATCCGATATCACCCCGAATTCAACACTGATCTTTGAAATTGAGCTTATCGATATCAATGGTTAGACAGGAAACGGCTCTCTGGCGATTCCTCCTGTTTACGAGTATCGTTCTGTCGCCCGTGCATATCGTTGCGGGAAACGACGCCGTGGTCCTCTATAATGCGGCTTTGGTGCAATTTGAAGCAGGGAAATACGATGCCGCCCTGCCCCTCATTCAGGAGGCTGTTCAACTTAGCCCGGAAGATTCTGTATATCATCATCTGCTGGGAAAGTGCTACGGACGCATTGCCGAGCAGGCAACCTGGATAAAAGCCATCAAGTTTGCCACGAAAACCAGGGGGGAATTTCAAAAGGCAGTGGA
>MGYR01000064.1:17818-36390 GCA_001801825.1 Gammaproteobacteria bacterium RIFCSPLOWO2_02_FULL_56_15
ACCGGCAAGCGCCTAAATTTCTCGGGGGAAGTACCGTCAGGGCAGAAGAAATCGAGCGCCACCTCAATACCCTGTCCGGCGAAGATAGTCCGGGCTAGGCGGATATTCGAGGGAAATTATTGGTCTTAATGAAGGGCCGAACAGGCGAGCGATTATTCTCAGGAACAGCCCCTCACAACGCGTTCATCAAAATTACCATGAATACTACATATAATTTATGAATAAATTTATTCTGACATTGCCGACAACCATCCTCCTGGCAACGGTTTGCTGGGCAAAGGTTCCCCTGGTGGATGATGGCGAACTGGTCCCTGCCTTGAGGCATGAAAGAGCAACGGGAATTATCATCCAGGTCATCAACACCTACCACTACAAAAAAAAGTCCCTGAATGACGAACTCTCGGCCAATATACTGGATAAGTATCTCGAAAGTCTGGATGTCAATCGCAGTTATTTTACTCAGGGGGATATCGAGCAATTCGAGCAATATCGCTTCGAACTGGATGATGACCTGCGCAAACCGGATCTCAACCCCGCCTTCGAAATCTTCCGGGTCTACAGAGCGCGGGTCAATGAACGCTCCGACTATGCCATAAAGATCATGTCAGATGATTTCAATTTCAACCTAGCTGAAGAATTCCAGTTTGATCGTCGTGAAGCAGCCTGGGCCGCAGACGCGGATGAACTCGACCAAATCTGGCGCCAACGGGTAAAAAATGACTTTCTCAACCTGAAGATCTCTGACAAGGAAACGGATGAAATCCGCGATACCTTGAAAAAGCGTTACGAAAGAATCAGAACCACCACCTACCAGTTGGATGCCAATGATGTATTCCAGACCTTCATCAATGCCTATACCATGGCGATTGAACCCCATACCAGCTATTTTTCACCGCGCACATCGGAAAATTTCGATATCAACATGAGCCTCAGCCTGGAGGGCATTGGCGCTGTACTGCGACCGGATAACGACTTCACTACTGTGGACCGGGTTGTTCCCGGCGGACCGGCGGATCTCAGCGGACAACTGAAATCGGAGGACCGGATCATCGGAGTCGGACAAGATGAAGATGGAGAGATCGTCGATGTCATCGGCTGGAGGCTGGATGACGTGGTGGATCTGATCCGGGGACCGAAGGGCACAACTGTCCGGATCGATGTACTGCCCGAAGGCGTCGGGCCGGAAGGCCCCAGCAAGGTGATTGCCATCACGCGTGACAGGATCAAACTGGAGGAGCAGGCGGCGAAATCCTCAATAATAGTAAGTGGGGACAGCCGCATTGGCGTTATCGACATACCCACCTTTTACAGCGATTTCGCCGCCCAGTCCCGTGGGGATAAAGAATATAAAAGTACCACCAGGGATGTGCGCAGGATCCTTGGAGAACTCCAACAGGAACTGGTCAATGGCGTCATCATAGATTTACGCAGTAATGGCGGAGGTTCGCTCACCGAAGCCTTGGAACTCACCGGTTTGTTCATCGAATCGGGTCCCATTGTCCAGACCAAGGATTCCTACGGCCGCATTGAGGTCAATAATGATCCGGACCCCGGGATCACGTACAGCGGTCCCTTGGCCATACTGGTAGACCGTAACAGCGCTTCTGCCTCGGAGATCTTCGCGGGAGCGATTCAGGATTACCGGCGTGGAATCATCATCGGTGAACCGACCTATGGAAAGGGCACAGTACAAAATATTGTAGACCTCAACCGTTTCGTACGTAACAACCAAGAAGACCACGGCAAACTGAAAACTACCATAGCCCAGTTCTTCAGGATCAGCGGCGGTAGCAACCAGCTCAAGGGTGTGGTCCCTGATATTATCTTCCCCACAGCAAAATTTTCAGACGAACATGGTGAACGCTCCGTTGACAATGCCCTGCCTTGGGACCAGGTGGAACCCGCGCGATTTCGTGCCGTATATGCGCCAGTGGATAGCTATGCAGGCCTACAGCAGAGGCACGAACAGCGCATCAAGGAAGACAAACTGTTCCAGTTAACCATGGAACAGATCAATCTTTCCTACCAGAACAGTAACCGGAAATCCGTGTCACTCTTGGAGAGCGAGCGCAAGAATGAACGGGAACTGCTAGAAAAGGCCAATCGTGATCTCAAAAACGAGATACGGATTGCCCACGGCCTCGAACCCTTGACAGAGGACCAGGATTCCGGAAACAAACTTCTCGCGGAGGAGGAGGATTCAATAGCAAACGACGATGCGGATGAAGCAGACGAATTCGAGGATACCGATGTATTTCTGGACGAAGCCGCTCATATCCTGGTGGATCTGATTATACCGGTGAGAACGACTGCGGCGGCGACACAGTAGACCACTCCACACCGGAGAACCCGGAACCAGCTATGGAAAAGCCCAAAATAATCTCTCAAGTTGATCAAATTATGCCGGATCTCCAGTGGGCGGATAACGTAATCTGACTCGGAGACGCCGCAAGCTTAGCGCATCAAGATTATCATCGCTCAGGATCAGGACATGCGTTTGGGAAGCGTGATCTTCAAAACGGATCACCACAATACAAGGATGCACGAAGGCGCCCGGCAACAGCCTGATATCCGTTTCTTTACCAGTCCTGTCACGTACCCACCACCGGTTGTCCTGGTCGAGAATAAAGCGATAACCCGTGAGGTTTCCAGTGTGGTCCAAACACTGCAAAAATTGCCGGTAAAGACACAAAATCAACAACCAGCTTGCAGGAACTACGGCTGGCCACCCGGGATAACTGCACAAAAGGGCAAGTTGCGCCAGTGTGTGTAACAGAATAAGGTAGATCAGGACTCTGCGGGACACCCTGTAATCGATGACCAGTGGTTGCAGAAACGCGCTTTCCATGACGTATTATCCAATACTCCTTGTATTTCCATTATACATGAGGCAGCTTTACTCCCATGTTCCGATGCCGCTATGATAGTTTTGATGACAACTCGGTGGCAAACGATGACAAAATCCAACACTGAATTATCCCGCCTGCGCTGGCGTTGTCGGCGCGGCACCAGGGAGATGGATCTGTTGTTCGAACGGTTTCTCAAGCATGCCTACTTTCTGCTCTCCTCGGAGGAACAAGCTGTTTTTGAAAATTTCCTGGATGTGCCTGATCCGGTTATTTTGAACTGGGTCACCGGCAAGGCAGAACCGGAAAGGGCGGAATATCGAAAGATTATTCAACACATGCGGTTAGGAAACACTGCATTAGACACCGGGAATAACAAGCATGCAGGCTGAGTGGATCTCCTTCCTGCTCAAGGCCGGGGCCCAGTTGGATGGTGATGGAATACCCGATTTCTATCCTGCTGCTAGAGGGAATGAAACGTACTCGCCCGGCTGCAGTTTCATGACGGCTCCCAGTGACTATTCCATAGTAAAGATCAGCGGTAAGGACTCTGGGGAATTCCTTCACTCGCAACTGAGCTGCGAGGTCCGGCGACTGGAGCCGGGAAGTATCGGAACGGGCTCCTGGTGCAATCCCCAGGGGCGGATGCTGATGAATTTCTACCTCCTCCGGAAAGAGGACCACTTCTTCCTGATCCTGAGGTCTGGACTGAAAGACAAGGTCATGAAGCGACTGACCATGTATATTCTTCGCTCCAGCGTCTTGATTGAAGATATGGATCCTGATCTGGCCCTGGTGGGGATAGCCAGTGGCACGGGATCGGAGCTGATGGAACCTATCATAGGCGCTCCACTACCGGCCATGCACAGTTTGATCATCCATGATGGACTGCTGGTATCCAGAGTGCGTGACGCAGGCCATCGGTACCTGATCCTCGGTACCGTCAATCAATTGAAATCCTTCTGGACCCGATGCACGGAGAAACTCCCACCGGTGACGAAAGAATACTGGAAACTTCAGGATATTCTAAATGGCCTGGGCTGGGTGGACACGATCACTACCGGGCAATTCCTGCCGGTGGAATTCAATCTGGACTACCTGGGAGGCGTAAGTTATAGCAAGGGGTGTTATCCTGGTCAGGAGATAGTTGCCCGTATACGCTACCGCGGCAGGGTGAAAAAAAGACTTTACATCGCATATCTGAAGAGCGGTACACTCCCGCAGGCAGGGGAAAATGTAACGGTTGATGGAGACCCTCGTAAGGTCGGCTGCATAATTGAGGCAGCATCGATCCCAGGGAACGGGTATGCTGTACTCGCTGTCGTTGATTGCGAGCTGGTCATGAACAAACCGGTATGCACAATGAATGACAGACGTTTGCTTGAATTTATCCCCCTGCCCTACCCGGCTGGCCCGGATAATTACAGATGATCATGAAACCACCGAGAAGCTTTTACCTGGCTGTTGCCTTCTTATGTTCTGGCTTGCTTAGCTTTGGTTACTATCTGCAATTCTTCCAGGGAATAGAACCCTGTCCATTGTGTATCTTTCAGAGACTTGCCTATATTACCGTTATCGCTATTGCCCTGGTGGGGTTGCTACATGGTCCGGTGAATATCATGCTGCGGATTTACAGCGGCCTCATCAGTATTGCCGCGCTCATCGGGGGTAGCATAGCCGGATGGCATGTACGTCTCCAGCATCTCCCGCCGGACGAGGTGCCTGAATGCGGTCCGGGACTGGATTACATGCTGGATGTGTTTCCTTTGACAGACACCATCCGGATGGCATTTACCGGCTCGGGCGAGTGCGCGGAAGTAAGCTGGACCTTCCTTGGATTCAGCATACCGGAATGGAGTCTCCTCTGGTTCAGTCTCCTCGCGGTTGCCGCTGCCTGGCATGGGTTCCACAAAAAATTATACGGCCCATTCTGAAGCTCTCCCCAGACCTGTAATCATTGTGGAAAGCCGCGGGGCATGTTAGCACCGAACCCGCGCATGAGGTTTTTCATACCCCCCTTTTTGTTAATCCGTTTCATCATCTTCTGCATCTGATGAAATTGTTTGAGCAGGCGGTTGACATCCTGAATCCGGGTTCCCGAACCGCCGGCGATCCGTTTCTTTCTGGAACCATTGATGGTAGCCGGGAAACGTCGTTCCGAGGATGTCATCGAATCGATTATCGCACCCAGTTTGATCAGCTCCCGGTCATTTGCCTGTGGCATCCCGCCAGCGGGCAATTGAGGGATTCCGGGTAATTTATCCATCAGGGATGCAATTCCCCCCATCTTCTGCATCTGATCCAGCTGCTCCCTGAAATCCACGAGGGAAAAGGACCCTCCTTTATTGAGTTTTTTGGCAAGTTTTTCCGCCTTGTCCCGGTCAGTCTTCTGCTCTACCTCCTCAATCAGGCTGAGCACATCACCCATACCGAGTATTCTCGATGCAACCCTGTCAGGATGAAAAGGTGTCAGTTCATCGATCTTCTCGCCCGTACCCATAAACAGGATCGGTTTACCGGTCACTTGACGTACAGACAAGGCGGCTCCACCTCGCGCATCTCCATCCGTCTTGGTCAGGATCACCCCGGTCAATGGCAGGGCCTGGTTAAAGGCGCTGGCGGAATTGACGGCATCCTGACCCAGCATGCTGTCCACAACGAACAGCGTATCCGAGGGCGCCACTGCCGAGTGTAGTTGGATGATCTCCTGCATCATCTCCTGATCCACGTGCAATCGACCTGCCGTATCAATAAGCAAGACATCCATGAATCTCACCCGGGCCTTGTTCAAGGCAGAACTTGCAATGGCCAGGGGTGATTCATTACGGTTGCTTTCAAAGAATGCAAAGCTGTTCTGCTGAGCCAGTATTGCTAACTGTTCGATAGCCGCAGGCCGGTAAACGTCACAGCTGACTGCCATGACTTTCTTGTTATGTTGCTTCTGCAACCAGCAGGCCAGCTTAGCTGCCGTAGTCGTCTTTCCTGCTCCCTGCAAGCCGGCAAGCAGGATCACCGCCGGTGCAGGTACTTGCAGATTGAGGGAAGCCTCTCCCGTGCCCATCAAGCGGATCAGTTCCGCATGAACAGCTTTAATGATGAACTGCCCCGGGGACAGACTGATGTTGAGTTCCTGTCCCAAGGCTCGCACACGCACATGCTCTATAAAGTCCTTCACTACCGGGAGCGCTACATCAGCTTCCAGGAGCGCCATCCTGACTTCCCTCAGTGTTTCGGCGATATTTTCCTCGGTAAGGCGAGCCTGACCGCGTAATTTCCTGATTACAGAGGATAATCTTCCCGTCAAATTATCAAACATAGATACACCATTTCTTGAGCTTTTTACTGTTAGCCGATACCATCCTGATTCATTCCCTGCTTGGTAGCCATATAATGGATGGTTGAGGAATATTAACAGGAACCAATACAAGACTATACTGGCGAGAAATTACTTCATATACACCGTCCTGACGAGTAGCTGATTCACATGAACATTTTTCTGATCGCCCTCACCATAGTGTTATACCTTGTCACGACCGCAATACTCGGTTACCGGTTCTTCTTGCTAAAACTCGCAGGCGGGGAACACAAATGGCAACTGCTTCCAGCTTGCAGTCTCGCTCTGATCCTGCATGCCATCGTCCTGTATCAAAATATCATGGTCCCGGAAGGAATCAACCTGGGGTTTTACCATGCCTTCTCATTGATGTCCTGGGCGGTAGTCATGCTGGTCTGTGTCACCGTAATCTTCAAGCCGGTGGAAAACCTGGCGCTGTTCTTTCTCCCGGTCGCCGCCTTGTCACTGGGTCTCACAGTTATGTTCCCGGTAGAGAGGATCATCTCTGATTCTTACACGCTCGGTCTCCAATTCCATATCCTGCTTTCGATTACTGCATTCAGTCTGTTTGTCATGGCGGCATTGCAGGCAATCATCCTGTCCATTCAGGTGCATCAACTTAAGAATAAACACCCGGTCCGGATGATGCATATACTACCCCCCTTGCAGATCATGGAAGAATTACTGGTACAACTATTGGCTATCGGTTTCTTCCTGCTCAGCCTCAGCCTCGCTACGGGACTGATGTTCGTCCATGATGTATTCGCCCAACACCTCGCACACAAAACCGTCCTGTCCATATCCGGCTGGTTAGTATTCGCTGTAGTCCTGTGGGGCCGCTGGTCCTGGGGCTGGCGCGGCAGGAAACTGGTAGTCTGGACACTGGGGGGATTCATTTCATTGTTACTGGCCTATTTCGGCTCCAAGTTGGTACTGGAGCTTATACTCCAACGGGTATGATGGGTCTTGCACTGAGCCTGTATGGGAATACCGCGCACTTGACAGTCGGTTGATTTGACCGACGATACCATGTTTCCTTAACCAAGGAGGTAGCAGACTGATTGGATGACATCCATTTATCCCTGTTATTCGGGATCCTGTTTCTAATGATTGTACTCTCTGCATTCTTCTCCAGCGCTGAGACCAGCATGATGACAATCAACCGCTATCGTTTGTTGCATATGGCGAAAGACAAGCACCGGGGAGCAATACTGGTCAGCCGCCTGCTATCCCAGCCGGATCGTTTACTAGGTCTTATTCTGTTCGGCAATAATCTGGTTAACATCAGCGCAGCCTCCGTGGCAACCGTAATCACCCTCAAGCTGGTGGGGGAAGAAGGCATACTACCGGCTTCCCTGGTGCTGACCGGAGTCATCCTTGTATTTGGCGAGGTGGCGCCAAAGACTGTAGCGGCGCTCCATCCGGAGCGTATCGCATTCCCCTTTGCCTATATTCTTCAGCCGCTCAGCTATCTGTTATATCCCTTTGTCTGGGTGATCAACAAACTGGCTAACGGTCTTCTGCGCCTGTTCGGAATTAATACAGGCGCGCCTTCCGGGGATGGTTCTCTGACCATCGATGAACTCCGAACCGTGGTGCGAGAGGCCGGTAATATGATACCCATGCGACACCGCAGGATGCTCATCAGCATTCTCGACCTGGAGAATGTCACCGTGGAGGATATCATGGTTCACCGCAGTGAAATCGTTGGCATAGATATCGACGATCCGCCGGCGGAAATCATCGGCTTGTTACGAGACTCCCAGCATACCCGCCTTCCCGTGTATCAGGAAAACATCGACAACATCATCGGTATGCTGCACGTCAGGCATATACTCCGTGTCCTGTCCGACAAGGACATTTTTACGATCGAAGACCTGAAGCGGGTCACCGTGGAACCGTATTTTGTACCTTTGAATACTCAGTTACACATACAACTGAGGAACTTCCAGAAACAAAAGATACGCGTTGGACTGGTGGTCGACGAGTACGGATCGGTACAGGGACTCGTCACCATGGAAGATATTCTGGAAGAGATCGTCGGTGAATTCACCACGGACTTGCAGACCTATGACCAGGATATTCACCCCCAGGAGGACGGCAGTTTCATCATCGACGGTGCGGCGACTCTGCGGGACATCAACAAGCAACTGAAATGGGAACTTCCCACGGATGGTGCCAAGACATTGAATGGTCTTATTCTTGAGTACATGGAACGGATCCCGGATCCCGGCACGAGCCTCAGGATAGGGAATTTCGCAATGGAAGTTACTCAGGCTGCTGATAACGCGGTAAAGACTGTCCGGATTACGCCGCTACGAAAAAATGATTCACGGGACACCGAGACCGCCTGAAGTCCGTATACCGCCACTCGCGCCGGCGAGTGGCGAGTATTTTACCAGCCTGAAAACCAGTTATTTAGCCAGTCCGAATTCCCCTTCAAACTGGAGACCAAGCTCATCACTGACCATGGGTGTAAACATACCCATACCAAATTCAGACCGATTGAACTTGCCGGTAGCGGAGAATCCGAGCATAGGATTTTTGCTCATGGGATGCTCTCCAGCCCGGTTCAAGTGGACATCCAGACTGACAGGTTTGGTTACACCCTTGATGGTCAAATCGCCGGTAAGTACGGCAGTATCCGTTCCGGTGCTTTTATATGAAGTCGAGGTGAAAGTAATTTCCGGAAACTTGGCAGCATCGAGGAACTTCTCGCTCGCGAGTTCAGCATTAAAGGTGGCAATCCCGGCATCTATGCTGTTTACCGCGATATTGACCTTCGTGCTGCTGTTATCAATATTCGCGCTGTCATACTGTATCTCGGTATCGAAGTTGGTAAACCGGAGCATCGGGTGTGAAAAGCCCATGTGCAGGTAGGAAAATACCAGGTAACCATGGTTTTTATCCATCTTGTAGGTACCGGACGGCAGTACCGGCGCAGGTGCCGTGGACTGTTGTGCATGTACTGTAACTACCGAGAACAGCAGGATTGCAAACGTTAATAAGCTGATTTTGACCTTAACCATAATAATCCCCTTTCAGTTATTGATAGTAATATCCCCGGGGCCGGCCCCGCTCTTTATGTTCAATTCCAACTCATGATCAATACAGCTCCCGAATCTTCATCCAGCCCCTTGTAATACCGTGAATAACTCATTATGGTAGCGGCCATTTTACAATAGACTACAGTTCTGTACGGGAGACTCGATTGACCAGCGCTGAGAATATTTTAGAACCCGTACAAGGTCAATCTGTTCCACCTTATTTCCTATTATTCCTTGCATTCATGATAGCGGCAACACCGCTTGCGCTGGATGCCTACCTCCCTGCGCTGCCGGCAATGGCCAACTATTTCGATGTGAATATTGTCGCCATGAACAATACCATCAGCACATTCCTCATGGGTAATGCCCTGGGTGTCATCATCGCCGGTCCTGTATCCGACTGCAGGGGGCGCAAACCCGTGGGAATCAGCGGCTTGGTCCTGTTTCTCGTGTCGTCATTTGCCATTGTTTTCGCTGCCAATGCGTTGCAGATCCAGTTGCTCAGGGTCATACAGGCCATTGGTACAGGCATGTGTACCGTCATCTGCCTGCCCTCCATACGAGATGTCTACAATGCCAGGGAAACGGGAAGTAAGTTTGCCGTGGTCATGATGATCATGGGTCTGGCGCCGCTCCTGGCCCCGGTATTCGGGGCGATTTTGCTGAAAATCAACTGGCAGGCAATCTTCATCGCGCTCGGGATCTATGCTGCACTGCTAACAGCCTGGTATGCAGTAGGTATCCACGAAACACGCTCCGGAAAAACCCAGGGTCTCTCACCAGCCAAGATCATGATCCAGTACATGGCAGTCTTCAACCACCGCAATAATGACAAACGGGTGGCAATACGATATGCCCTCTCCATGGCATTGACTGGCGGTGTCCTGATGACCTTTCTAACCAATGCATCCTTGACCTATATCCAGTATTTCGGCATCAGCGAATCCATGTTCCCGGTACTCTTCGGCATCTCGCCCATTGCCATGATATATACGAATTACCTGAGTATGCGCCTGATCAGAAAACATGATCCCCAGCGCATCTTTAAGCTGGCAAACGCTGCGCAACTGCTGCTGATGTTATTGTTGCTGCTGGTGGTTGTCACGCGGATGGATTCACTCATCACCGTTGTACCCCTTCTTGTCTGTGGTGTTTCCATGGGTGGATTAATTCATCCCTGTGGTTCAACCATGTACATGAGTAATTTCAGGGAACTGAGCGGAAGTGCAACTTCAATCGTAACCACAGGCATGTTTCTGTTCGGCGCTGGATTCGGCATGATTTCGGGTCTTTTTTACGACGGGACTCTGACTTCGATGGTCGGCACCATGCTGTCAGCAACTCTGCTTGCCAACCTGGTTGCCTGGACAACACCCGACATATCACTGGAACAGATCCTGACCCAACGGTCTTGAGGGGTTTATAGCGTCTCCGTGGAACAAAGGATACCGATCCCTGGTTAGCCCAGGCGTTTACCCGGTATCAATCCTCTTTCTCGCGAAAGGTTTCCAGTCCCGGTCGGAAAGTCTTTTCTTCCAGGAAAGCTTTCATTGCCTTCTGCTTGAATTTGTTGCCACCCTTGAACATCGCCTCGGCGACTTTGGCATAGATATAATCACTTGCAGTATCCCAGTCCATACTCGATATCCGCTTGTAGACTTCTTTGGCACATCTCAGTGTAGTCTGGTTCTTTGCCAGCAGGATTCTCGCCAGTTCGGTTACCCGTTCTTTGAGTTTCTCTGCAGGGACCGCTTCATTGATCAGTTTCATCTCCGCTGCCTTACGGCCATCGAAGGTCTCCCCGGTCATGATGTAATACAATCCATCACGCAAACCCATGGTATCCGCAACCATCTTGGAAACATTTCCGGCGGGAAGAATCCCCCAGTTGATCTCAGAGAGTCCGAATACCGCATCTTCCGAGGCGATTGCCAGATCACAGGCCACCAGAGGGGTAAAGGCACCACCAAAACACCAGCCATTCACCATGGCTATGGTCGGTTTGTAATAATCCCTGAGTTTGCGCCATTGCCAATCACCTGCAGCCCGCTGAGTTTTGTACTTGACGATGTCAGATGCATTTTCCATTTCCGCAAAATATTCCCTCAGGTCCATGCCGGCTGACCAGGCCTCACCTACCCCGGTTAATACCAGCACTCCGCAACGATCATCGGTTTCAAGTGCCTCCAGTGTAGCCAGCATCTCCTGGTTGAGAGCGGGACTCATGCAGTTCCTTTTCTCTGGCCGATTGAACATCACCCAGGCGATTCGATCTTCAAATTCAACAAGTACATTACGGCCCCAGGGCGTGTTTTCAGTTGCCATTAGCTATAAACTCCAAGTGATTGTTTGTATTAAATATTGCATGTATTTTATACCTTATGTTACATGATACTATAGGGTTTTCATACCCTATAACCATGTCCAAACAGGTGCCAGCACGATGAGGAGTATTAACCCGGATCTGCCCCGTTATCCCACGCTTATCCATGTGCTGGCCGAGGCCATTCACCGGGTACCGGAGCATGACGCCCTGATCTGCTCTGGAAAGACCCTCAGTTACTTGCAGTTGGGTCAGGCGGTCACCGGGCTGGCAGCACAGATCCGCGAAGAACTTGCAGCCGATAGCAGGATCATGGTCATGCTGAGTAACTCCCTTGAAATGGAAATCGCCATCTTTGCCTCGATGGCGGCGCAGGCCCAGGCAATCCCGGCAAACCCCTTCCTGACTGAGAGTGAATTGCGTCCGGTCCTCAAGGCGGCTGAAGCTGATATGGTAATTTATGACATAAGACAAGGGGAAAAACTCCTTCCACTGCTGCGCGAGGCCGGACTGAAACACTTGCTGGCGGTGAATCTTGACGGCAGCACATTATCCCATTGGCTGGATTCCGGGGAAGGCAATTTCCACACTGCTTTGATGCCGGAACCGCATAAACCGGGATTAATGTTCCTGAGTGGTGGGACGACGGGAATACCAAAATGCGTTAATCATTTACATGGTGCGCTCGTCACTACTGTGCGCCAGCATGTGCACATGTGGCCCGTGGATTTTGAACAGGAACGATTTTTATCAGTCGCTCCAATGTTCCATATCTGGGGTTTTGGTTATGCTGTAATGGTTCCTACCTATGCCAGAAGTACCCTCGTCATTATTCCTAAATACAACCCTGATGAGGTCTTGAAGTCCCTCCACCACCATCACATCACAATTTTCGCCGGCGGACCCGCACCGATATATATGGGCTTGCTCGATAATCCCCTGATTCGGCATGTGGATTTCAGTCATCTTAAATATTCTCTTTCCGGTGGCGCACCGTGTCCGGAGGATCTGCATATCCGCTGGAAAGAAATAACAGGTTGCAGCCTGTTTGAAGGCTGGGGCATGTCGGAAGGCGCACCGCTCTGCCTGAACCCCGCGGAAGCTAAGCGAAAAACGGGATCCGTCGGCATTCCAGTACCGGAAACGGAGATTCGCGCCGTCCATGTTGACACGAGATCCGTGTTAGCGGTCGGAGAAGTGGGGGAAATACAGGTACGCGGCCCACAGTTGACGATTGGCTACCGCAATAACCCGGAAGAGACAGCAATGCTGTACACGGACGGCTGGCTGAATACGGGTGATGTGGGGTATATCGATGAGGAAGGCTATCTGTTCCTGGTGGATCGAAAAAAGGATATGGTGATCGTTGGCGGGTATAATGTCTATCCCAGGGAGGTAGACGAAGTGCTGTTCAACCATCCCAAGATTGCAGAGGCAGCAGCACTCGGTAAACCCGATAAACGTCTTGGGGAAGTGATCGTAGCCTTCGTAGTGCTTAAACCGGGCGCATCCATGACTGAAGAAGAGTTTTTCAGTTACTGCAATGGAAAGCTCGTCAAATACAAGCGGCCTGTGGAAGTGACCTTCCTGGATGCCCTACCGCGTACGGGTGCAAACAAGATCAATAAACGCGCTCTTAAAGCTACTCACTACGGATAAGCTGGCGTAGGAGCGAACCCTCACGATAAAGATATCTTGCTTGGAAACCGCGCTCACTATTCAGGTAAAACTACCCTACCATAATGATTCGAGCGCTTGCCTTTTGGAACTCCAGTACCGCGATCAAAACACCTCGGGAATGAAGGTCTGATCCGTCATGGGTGGCCGGACATACCCCTTACTGCGTTTTTCCCTAGCCGGCAATTCCACGGGTCCGGGTGTAAGGTCCCCGTAATTCACCAGCGACAGTAGATGGGATATGACATTCAACCGTGCCCGTTTCTTGTCTTCACCATTAACCACATACCATTGAGCCTGCTTGATATCAGTATGGGAGAACATTTCATCCTTCGCCTTGGAGTATTCAACCCATTTCGTCAACGATTCGAGATCCATGGGGCTTAACTTCCAGCGTTTGGTCGGCCTGCTATTCCTTTCTATAAAACGTTTTTCCTGTTGCTCATCACTCACGGAAAACCAGTACTTGATCACCAGAATCCCGGATCGCACCAGCATTCGTTCAAATTCTGGACAGGAACGCAGGAATTCCCTGTGTTCCGGTTCCGTGCAGAATCCCATGACCATTTCAACACCGGCACGGTTATACCAGGATCGGTCGAAGATCACCATTTCGCCTCCGGCGGGAAGATGCTGGACATAGCGTTGGAAATACCACTGGGTCTTTTCCCTCTCGGTAGGGGCAGGCAATGCCACGACCCTGCATACCCTTGGATTGAGGCATTCCGTGATCCGCTTGATGCAACCACCCTTGCCGGCAGCATCCCGGCCTTCAAAGATTACCACGATCTTAAGATTGTTATGGCGGATCCATTCCTGGAGTTTCACCAGTTCAATATGTAACTTGGCAAGTTCCTTTTCATAGACCTCATTTTTTATCTTCTTCTTTGCCTTTTTCTCCGATGACAGATCATCATTTTCAGGTTCCGACTGGTTTCCTACATCCTCCTCGGATTTATGCTTTTTGGTCTTTTCTTCGTCTTTATCTTTCCGGCTCATGGTTGTCTCCGCTAATGTACGCACATCACCCAGGAATAATAGACTGTGGTTGCAGATCCGGCAATGGAAATAAAGTCATCATCGGCCAATCCCGGCAGAAGTTACTCGATTAAAGTCAGCATCCGTCTGAGTGTTCCAGCAATGCAAACAATTCCTTTCCCACAAGCTGATAACGCCAACCTTGTTGAAGTTGCGCGTTCGCCCCATTACGCACCAGTGCCTCCAGTCCTTTTTGAGTGACAATCGAATTCTCCCTCAAGTTATACTGTCTTTGTTTCTGCTGCACCACCTCGAACATCTTCTCCACCAGTCGTTTTTGCTCCATACCGAGCGGCTGTCGGTTTTCCGCTTGAACCAGATCTTTTTTTCCTGTCCGATCCGCTGTGGCGATGAGATGCAGCAAGGCAGACCCGTGCTTTGCCAGAAATCGCTTATTCAGTCCCTGCATCCGTGTCAGATCGAGAGATGACTGCGGCTGTAATCTGGATAGATCAACAAGCAAGGTATCACTCAGCAGCCAATTTCTGGGAATGTTTTCGCGTCTTGCCGTCATCTCCCGCCATGCCGCCAGCTGTTGAAGCACCGCCACCTCGCTTTCTGATAATCTCCTGGCCTGGCGAATCCGTCTCCAGCAATCATATGGATCCACGTCATACAGTGCTGGAGACTGTAGGGCTGCAAAATCATCCTTGAGCCATTCCAGTATCCCGGCATCGCTCAGGCGCTGCCGGATTAGCTCATATACCTGTGCGAGATAAATGACATCCTCTGCAGCATATTTCAGCTGTCCGCCGGAAAGGGGACGTATTTTCCAATTCGTTCTGGTATGGGACTTATCAAGTTCCACCCCGAGCAAGTGCTTAACAAGCGTGGCATAAGAGGACTGTTCTTCCAAACCCAGCAATTGCGCCGCGATCTGCGTATCAAAAATAGGAGTGGGGACTCTGTCATACAGATGGTGGAATATCTCCAAATCCTGGCGTCCAGCATGGAATACCTTCGTAATACGCGAGTTAAAAATAAGCTCTACCAATGGGCCCATATCCTGAATGGCCAAAGGATCGATCACTGCAACCTGTCCGATCGTGGTGAGTTGGACCAGACAGAGTTCGGGATAATATGTACTGCTCCGCTCGAATTCAGTATCGACAGCCACCCAATCATTTTTTGCCTGTTCGTAACAGACAGCCGCAAGATCAACGTCTGAGTCGACCAGGAAATAATCATGGCCTCCGGCTGTTAGCTTGTGCATTCAGTCCGGCCGGAACTTGCTTTCAGGGGATCGCCTGGGTTCTTAAATCATCCAGCTTTCTGGCGATGGCATTCGGTGAAGTGGTGGTGCGCGCCAGCAGATGATAAGCAACGGGGACTACAAACAATGTAAATACCGTGGAGAAACTCACACCGGAACAGAGGACGATGCCGAGAACCTCCTGGCTTTCGGATCCGGGTCCCTCCGTCAGCATCAGGGGTAGTGATCCCATGACCGTCGCGATGGTGGTCATCACTACCGGCCTGAATCGCAGCCGTGCACCTTCAATGACGGCCTTGCTGAATTCCAAGCCACGATCCCGCATCTGGTTGATAAAATCCACAATCAACACCCCATTCTTGGATGCAATCCCGATGAGGATAACCAATCCGATTTGACTGAAGATATTGAGCGAGCTGCCGCTGATTACAAGCCCGGCAATTCCGCCAATCAGCGCCAGGGGAACAGTGATCATGATGACGCCTGGCTGGATAAAACTCTCGAACTGGGCGGCCAATATAAGGAACACCACCAGCAGTGCAATACCGAAAGTGAAATAAATCCCTCCGGAGGATTCCTTGTACTCCAGGGATTCACCCTGGTAATCAATCCCGGTTCCTTCAGGTAGTTCCTCATGCACAACAGCTTCAAGAAACTTCAGGGCCTCTCCCAGGGTATAGCCGGGAGCGAGGTTGGCACTGATAGTGACGGCCCTGGCCCGGTTATAACGGTGGAGTGAGGCCGCCCCTGCGATATTCTCAACCCGGGTGAGATTGGTCAGTGGGATAAGTTCACCGCTGTTTTCAGAGCGCACATAGATATTCTGTAAATCCGCTGAAGTCGCACGCTGTTCATCCTTAGCCTGCAAGACGACATCATATTCCTCTCCATCCAC
Organism: Gammaproteobacteria bacterium RIFCSPLOWO2_02_FULL_56_15; assembly: GCA_001801825.1. Classification (GTDB taxonomy): domain Bacteria; phylum Pseudomonadota; class Gammaproteobacteria; order Eutrophobiales; family Eutrophobiaceae; genus 2-02-FULL-56-15. The sequence goes on from MGYR01000064.1 coordinate 34,192, forward strand.
TACATAGGTAGTGACCTGTTGTTCACTCATCATCGTCTGGAGCGTCCGGCCGATGGTTTGTACCGATATACCGAGAGCAGCAGCCCGATCCTTGTCTATGCGTACAATGACCTGTGGCTGGGTTTCCTTGAGGTCATGGTCCACCCGTATCAAACCGGGATTTTTCTCAGCCCGATCCAGTATGACATCCCGCCAGCGGGCAAGGGTCTCATAATCGGGTCCATCGACGACAAACTGCACCGGCTGACCGCCCCCCCCACGCGATAGGCCGGAGTTAACCCGGGTAAATATACGAACCCCGGGGATCTCGCTCCAGGCACGGGTGAGTGTCTGCTGTATCTCCGCGGTGCTGCGCTTGCGTTCATCCCAGGGCGCCAGATTGATGAAGGTTACTCCGGAGTTGGCCGAGTTGTTTCCGCCAAAACCGGGGATGCGAACAATCGCCCGGACCACGTCACCGGATTCGATGAACGGCTTGATCGGCGCCTCGATCTGCTCAACGTATTCCGCCATCCTGTTAAAACTGGTGCCTTCAGCGGCGGAGATCATCCCCATGAAAGTACCCTGATCCTCTTCAGGCGCGTATTCCTGCCGTAGTTTTCCGGCCAGCACGTAGCCACATACTCCGATCGCGGCAAGCAGAAAGACAGAGGACCATGGGTAATGCAGTGCCTTTCCCAACAACCTGCCATATAAACTGTCAATCCGATGAAAGATCCGATCTACAAAAATCTCTATCGCACGCTTGCCGTAATTCGGCGTGAGAAGTTTCGAAGACATCATCGGTGTAAGTGTTAAGGCAAGCAGGGCGGAAACTATCACCGCTGCGCAAATAGTAACCGCCAGCTCGGAGAAAAGTTCTCCCATGTTGTCCTTGAGGAAGATGATGGGGGCAAAGACCGCGACCAGTACGACAGTAGTGGCGATCACGGCAAAAACCACTTGCCTGGATCCGTTGAAAGCAGCCAGCAAGGGCGCCTCTCCTTCCTCGATGCGCCGGTGTATGTTTTCCAGCACCACGATGGAGTCATCCACCACCAGGCCAATCGATAATACCAGAGCCAGCAGAGTGATCAGGTTAATGGAATAACCGAACGCGGCCAGGGCAATAAAAACCGAGATGAGGCATATGGGGATGGTCACGACAGGGATCCACATCGCGCGGAAACTGCCTAGAAACAGCAGGATCACAAAACTAACGAGGATGGTGGTGACAATAATGGTTTCATAGACCGAGTTGATGGCCGCCCGTATATAGAGGGAATCATCGGAACTGGAGACCAGACTCATGCCTGAAGGCAGCTCCCGGTTGATTTGTGTCATAACCTCCTTGACACCCTCCAGAACTTCTACTGTATTGGCTGTAGATTGTTTCACGATTCCCATGCCGATCATATTGGATGCATTGGTGCGAAATAGATTACGGATACTCCGCGGCGCAACCTCGATCCGGGAAATCTCACCCAGCCGTATCAAATGACCGTCCGTGCCCCTTTGTATGACAAGATTTCTGAAATCATCCGCGGTTACATAGTTACGGGCGATACGCACAGTAAACTCGCGCTCAACGGAATCCAGTCTGCCTGCCGGCAATTCAATATTCTCCCGGCGCAGGGCATTGGTGATATCCGTTACCGTAAGGCCACGTGCCGCCATTTCGATTCGATCCAGCCATACCCTCATGGACGGACGTCCGGAACCACTCACGTTGATATTGGAGATACCCGGAATTACGGAGAACCTGTCCACTATGTGCCTCTCGGCATAATCAGTCAGCTCCATCAAACTCATGGTCTCGCTGATAAAACTCATGTACATGATGGGGCTTGCGTCCGACTCTTCCTTGGTGACTCTGGGAGTCTCAATATCTTCGGGCAATCGGTTAAGGATCCGATTAACGCGGTCCCGTACATCATTGGCGGCGTCATCCATCTCCATACCTAATTCAAATTCGATCTGGATATTCGATCTTCCATCGCTGCTGGAGGAACTGATGGTCTTTACACCTGCAATACCACTCAGATCCCCTTCAAGCTGTTGAGTGACACGGGATTCGACGATATCCGCGGATGCCCCCGGGTAATCGGTGGATACGGAGATTACGGGCGAAGAGATATCGGGATATTCCCTCACGGAAAGCTCCTGGAAGGAAAGCACGCCCAGAGCAACCAGCAATAAACTGATCACAGTTGCAAATAC
>MGYR01000065.1:0-1531 GCA_001801825.1 Gammaproteobacteria bacterium RIFCSPLOWO2_02_FULL_56_15
ACCGGTTTTTTCCTTCTCCTCACGGTAGGCGTCGATCAGCGCACCCCGGATCAACGGGTACTTGATCCGCAGCGGACTGTACAAGTACCAGGAGTAAGAAATCCCGCGTTGACAGCCGCGCGGTTCGTACGGCGGAAGGGAATCCTCCAGCAACGGATAATCGATCTGCTGAGTCTCCCAGACCACAATGCCGTCCTTGACGTGTATCTGCCAGGAGCAACCGCCCGTGCAGTTGACCCCGTGCGTGCTTCGGACGATCCGGTCATGCTGGAAGCGATTCCGGTAGAACTCTTCCCATTTACGCGTCTGAGGCGAAATGATGTCTTCAATCCAGCCCATGTGATTGCCCCTGTCGTTTCTCGGTTACAGCGGTTTCTCTGCTACAGCGGTTTCAATTCGAACCACTACTCTGACGTGACCTGCCGGTCGTAGATGTCCTGGTTCACGCACCGATTCTTCCGGCGCCGCCCGGCCAGCGAGAAGATTCCCAGCAGCACGACTACGCCTCCGGCGCCCGCGCTGAACATCCTCCATCCCCATTCCTTGGGCATCTGACGGGCATGTTCCTTGTCGACGTGCTGCAGGAACGCGATCAGCGCACGGATTTCGTTTTCGGAGAGCGCCTTTCCTTCATAGGCGGCCTGCATCACCGGAAAAGGAGCGCTTCCCAGAATGGCGCTGACTCCCGGTTTGCCCATGCGCGAGAACACCAGGGTCAGTTCGCTGGCCAGGATTCCTCCGCTGATGACGGCCTCATTCTTCACGTCATGGCATGCTTTGCAGGACGGGCCCCCGTTGGCGAAACGAACCTTGCCCTCGAACAGATGCCCTCCCAGCAGGATTTCAGCCGGAGTCCCCTCCGCCGCGGATTCCTTCGCCGCCGGCGCGGGCGGGGCGGCGGTTTCCTTGCCCGCCGCGGGGCCGCCTCCGGTCTCCTTGATGTGAGCCAACACCTTCCTGATTTGGTCGTCCGACAAGGCCTGATCCGGCATGGGGAGCTTGTTGAACTCTTCAAAAAGAGCCGTGGCAGTCTTGTCACCCGATTTCACGAGCGTTTGCGAGGACTTGATGAACTTGAGGAGCCAATCCTCGGGGCGTTTGTCGTTCACTCCCGCCAGATCAGGACCGACGAGCCGCCCTCCACCGACGCTATGGCAGGCCGCACACGACTTTTGAAAAATCTCCCTGCCGGATTCCTGAGCGGATGCCGGCTGGGAGCCGATCAGCCACCCCGCAACGACGATAATTCCGACCACGTTGTTACGAATCGCAAAGCCCCGATTGATCATGTTGACGACCTTTCGCACGCGCTCATTATTTACGTTTCAAGCCCCACCAGCCTGTTTGTCCTGACTTATGTCAGATCCGTCGCTACTCGCGCATTCCCGGAGTTTTTGCCGTCAGCATGGCATCTCCGCCTGCCCGCGGGCGTAGTACCACCACGTCATCGCAATGCACGTGAGATAGAACACGATGAACAAATAGAGCGCGCCTTCAGGTCCGCCGGTCATGGCGATGGATGTGCCGTAGC
>MGYR01000065.1:1552-8133 GCA_001801825.1 Gammaproteobacteria bacterium RIFCSPLOWO2_02_FULL_56_15
TGGCGTCCTTGACCGCCTGCTCTTTCGCCTCCGTGCCCCTGCCCTCGGCGTCGCGCATGCGCTCCGTCAGGAAGATGACCGGGATCATGCGGAAAGTCGAGCCGTTGCCGATGCCGGCCGTCAGGAACAGCAGCATGAACATGGCGAGAAAACCGTAGAAGTTGCCGCCGGCGGGGCCCCACGGCAGAGCCGGGGCTCCTGCCGCCCCCTTCGGCAGAAAATAGAGTACGCCCACCACCGCCAGCGCCATCGCGATGAAATTCCAGAACGTCACCGGCGCGCCGCCCAGCTTGTCGGAAAGCCAGCCGCCGAAGGGCCGGATCAACGCGCCGACCAGCGGGCCGAGAAACGCGAAGGCCAGCGCGTTCACTTCCGGAAACTGCGAGTTGATGAGCAGCGGGAATCCGGCCGAGTAACCGATGAACGAGCCGAAGGTTCCGAGATAGAGCCAGCACATCAGCCAGTTGTGCTTGCGCTTGAAAATCACCGCCTGCTCCGAGAATGACGCCTTCGCGCTGGCGATGTCGTTCATGCCGAACCACGCCACAATGGTCGACACCAGAATGAACGGCACCCAGATGAACCCCGCATTCTGCAACCACATCTGCCTGGTCTCTTCGCCTTTCACCCAGGTCTGCGGTTCGCCACCCAGCACTCCGAAGACCCCGGCGGTGATCACCAGCGGCACCACAAACTGCACCGTCGAGACACCGAGGTTGCCCAGCCCGGCGTTCAGCCCCAACGCCAAACCTTTGCGTTCCCTGGGGAAGAAGAAGCTGATGTTGGCCATGCTGGAAGCGAAATTGCCGCCGCCGAATCCGCACAGCAGCGCCAGAATCACGAACGTCGGATAGCCGGTGGTCGGATCCTGGACGGCGAAGCCGATGCCGAGCGCCGGCAGCAGCAGCGACGCGGTCGAAATCGCAGTCCACTTGCGCCCGCCGAAGATCGGCACCATGAAGGAATAAAAGATACGCAGCGTCGCGCCGCACAACCCCGGCAACGCCGCCAGCCAAAATAACTGATTGGTGGTGAACCGGAAGCCGATGTTGGGCAGATTGACCACCACCACGCTCCACACCATCCATACCGCGAACGCCAGAAGCAGCGCCGGAATCGAAATCCACAGGTTGAGGTTGGCGATCGCATTGCCTTCGCGCATCCAGAATGCCTTGTCTTCCGGCGTCCAGATGTGCAGCACGCTGCCGAGTTTGGGTCTGGTCGAAGCGGCTTGAGTACTCATGATCGCTCTTCAAGTTTCAATATCGCTCAGCCGCGCCGTAATGCCATGGCGGGCGCAGACCCAACCCGGCCGTTGCGCGCAGGCACGATCTCGGTCCAGTACATCCACGTCAGCGACACCGTGGTGACGCCCCACATCAGCATGAAGATCGTACTGTTGACGCCGGTGAGATCGAGCAGCGCGCCGAACATGATGGGCAGCAGAAAGCCGCCCATTCCCCCGGCCAGGCCGACGATGCCGGCAATCACGCCGATGTTGTGCGAATATTCATCCGAGATGTACTTGAACACCGAAGCCTTGCCCACCGCCCACGCGATGCCCATCGCGAACATCAGCGCGGTAAACACCCAGGCGTTGAGGCCGAGGTGAATCGCAACACTGCCATGCGTGGTCTTGACCACCAGATCGGTCTGCGGCCAGGACAGAAAAAGCAGGCATACCCAGGAAATCAGCATCACCCACCAGGTGACCGGGTGCGCGCCGAACCGATCGGTCAGCCAGCCGCCGACCGCGCGCAGCAGGCCGCCCGGCAGCGAGAAGCACGCCGCCAGCAGCGCCGCGATCCTGATGTCGAAGCCGTATTCCGTGATGTAGTACTTGGTCATCCACAGCGACAGCGCGACGTAGCCGCCGAACACGATCGAGTAGTACTGGCAGTACTTCCAGACCCTGGGATCCGCGAGCGCGGACAGTTGCTCCCTGATCGTTACGCTGGAACTCACATGATGATTGCTGTCAGTGTGGGAAAACGCCCAGAACAGCAGCGCGGTGGCCAGCATCGCCACCGCGTACACCTTGGGTACCATGGCCCAGCCGAACGCGACCATCAGTGTCGGTGCCACGAACTTGGTGAGCGCCGCGCCCGAGTTACCCGCGCCGAATATGCCCATGGCCAAACCCTGACGGTCCCTCTCGAACCAGCGCGCGACATAGGCAATGCCCACCGAGAACGAGCCCCCGGCCAAGCCCACGAACAGGCCCAACACCAGAAAATGCCAGTATTGCGTAGCCTCGCTGATGAACCAGATTGGCACCACGCAGATCAGCATCAGGACAAAGAACACCATCCGTCCGCCGTACCTGTCGGTCCACATGCCGAGCGGGAGGCGCACCAGAGATCCCGTCAGCACCGGGCTTGCCGCCAGAAGCCCGAACTGGGTCTCGTTGAGATCCAGCATTTTTTTGATCGGGATGCCGATCACGGCGAACATCATCCAGATCGCGAAGCACACCGTGAATGCGAAGGTGCTCGCTCCCAGTACCGACCATTGCTGCCATTTCTGCGGTGCCACCGTCCGCTCGTTTCAGTCCTTACGAGCGAAGGTACAGGTGGGGCGCTCCCCGCGCCATTCGTCTGACGGTCGGCCACGGGCCAGCAAATGGCCAGGCGCCAGTGGCGTGACTAGTTAATTCGGACTAGTTCTTCCGGAAACGAAACGGGCGGGAAAAGACCTGCCCAGCGACCGTAGCACCAACGGCTGACGCCGCGCCCGCCGAGGGAACACACGTCTAGCCGTTGTTCTTATTTCTATTTTTCTACGATGCCGTGCTCGACAGCGTATACGGCTGCCTGCACCCGGCTGGTGAGGTTGAGCTTGCGCAGGATGTTCTGCACATGGATCTTGACGGTGCTCTCGGCGAGCTTGAGCTCGCGCGCCATTTCCTTGTTGCTCGCGCCGCGCACCAGCTGCATCAGGATCTCGCGCTCACGCGGACTGATCCGGTCCTTGTCGGCGACCTCCGCGGTCATTTCGCGTCCGCCATGCTGCAGCCCCTGCACCAGCTTGCTGGTCATCTGCGGCGACATCACCGCTTCGCCGCGCGCCGCGCGCCGGATGGCGTCGACCAGAAACTCGGCATCGATGTTTTTCAGCAGATAGCCACGCGCACCGGATTTGAGCGTGTCGATCAGGTCTTCGGCGTCCTCGGACACCGTCAGCATCAGCACCTGGGTTTGCGGCAGCTCTTCGACCAGCATCTGCACGGCTTCGCGCCCGGTAATGCCCGGCATGTTGAGGTCAAGCAGCACCACGTCGGGTTTCATTTCCCTGGCGCGCTTCAATCCTTCCAGCCCATCCGCGGCTTCGCCCACCACTTCGAAATCACGCTGCCGGGCGAGCAGCGCCTTGACGCCGCTGCGGAAAAGATTGTGATCGTCGATCAGGAAAATGCGCAGCCTGTTCACGCCGCCGCCTGCTGCGTTATCGGCAGGCTCAGCGTGAGCTCGCTGCCGTGGCCGGGCTGGGAATCGATGCGGATTTGGCCGCCGATGCGGCGCGCACGCTCTCTCATGATGCGCAACCCGACATGCCGGCCGGTGGTGTCACTCAGGACAGCCGGGTCGAAGCCGCGACCGTTGTCACGAACACGGAACACATGACTGCGGTCCCGCTGCATCTCCAGTTCCACCAGCGTCGCGGCGGAATGCTTGCGCACGTTGGACAGCGCCTCCTGGAGAATATGCAGCACCTGGAGCTGCTGCTCGGCAGACAGCGGCACGCCGGTACCCGATACCTTGCATGACGTTCCGATTCCGGTCTGGCTTTCGAAGCGTTCGAGCGAACTGCGGATGGTCAGCTCGATATCCTCATGCTTGATGCGGGTCCGGAAATGCACCAGCAGCTCGCGCACGTTGTCATAACTCTCCTGAATGCCGTCGCGGATCTGCGCCAGGGTGTCGCGCGCCTCGCTCATGGCAGAGCGGCTAAGCGAGTCCTCGAGCAGTTGCGCCTGAAGGTTAAGAAAAGCCAGCGATTGCGCGATGCTGTCGTGCAGATCCTGCGCCAGCAGATTGCGTTCATCCGAGACCGCCAGTTCCTTGTCGCGCGAGACCAGCCGCTGGTTCTCTATCGCGGCCCCAAGATTCTGCCCCAGGGTCTCCAGCATTTGCCGTTCCTGCGCGGGAAAGGCGCGCGCCGTACCATAATAAAGATTGAATATCCCCAGCATCTGGCCCTGGAAACGGATGGTGAATACCGCTACTGTCTGGTAGCCGGCCTTCTGGCACTGGAACAGGAAATCGGGCTCAGGCACCGGCGTCAACAACTGGACGACCGGGGTACCGCGTTGTGCCGCCTCGCCGCACAGGCACTCGCCCATGTCGAGGCATTGTTCTTGTTTGGCGAAATCGGGTGCCAAGCCCTCGTGAACATAAAGATGGATGCCGCGAGTCTTGGGATCGATCAGGCGCACCGCCCCGCCCTGCGCATCGAGCAGGCCGATCAGTTTCCGCAGAAAACCGCGGCATAGTGTCTCGGTCGAGCCCGGCTCATTGAGCAGCGTGGTGACCTCGTACAGCGTTGCCAGATCGCGATTCTTGTCCGCAAGGCTGCGCGTCTTCTCCGCCACGCGCTCCTCGAGGGAGTTATAGAGGTCCTGCAGATGGTTCGCCATGCGGTTGAAGCCCCGCGCCAGCTCACTGAACTCGTCATTTGTTTCTACGCGAAGCCGGGTCCCGAGTTCGCCGCTCGCCATGCGCTGCATGCCTTCCTGCAGCCTGCCGATGGGGTGCACCACCAGCAAGAACATCAGATAAATCAGCGTCACGGGGCCCGCAACCGCCAGAACCAACAGCCCGAACTGCATATAGCGCAGATACACGATATGGCGCGCGTTGTTGTGCTCGATCGCGCGCACCAGTCCGTCGATGCGCTGCACGAACTGCTCAATGTCGGGCCGCAGCGCGGTGGCCTGATCGCGTTGGGCTGCGACATCGGGGCTGGCCACCACGGCTTCTATCGAGGGCCCGATCCGGCGACGCCAATGCGCCAACACCGCATCAACCTCGGCCGCGATATCGGGGTCGCGCGGCAAAAGCAGCGGCCGCGCCGGATCACCGCGCCTGAGCGCAACCAGCACACTTTCAAACGTTTTCATTTCGCTCGCCAGTTCCTGGCGCACCGCCGTGGCGTGCGCCGGCTCGCGCAGGCTCTCCGACAACAGATAGGCGATGCGATAAGTACGCATACGCTCACTGCCCATGTCGTTGATCGCCGCCGCTCCGCCTTCGAACTTCCAGGACTCCAACAGCGTCAATCCGATCGCCGTCAGCCCCACCAGCAGCAAAACCACGGCAATCCACGCCAGTTTGGTACTTAAGCGGTGCTGCTGAAAATTCATATACCGCCGCTGGCCTCCATGCGGGTTACTTTATTAAATCCACGGAATTGCAGGATTGGCACGCATTTAAGGTCGATACATAGGCCGCAATTGGGGTCGCTCTGAATTTCCGGGTCTAGAGACGAGCATAATTGCACATTGCGACATCAAGGTGTCGAAACGACGGGACGAAGGCAACTCGCGTGCTGTTTCCTCCTCTTTTTGGGGCCGCTTGCTGCTATTTCCGTCGATCATGGACGCACCTCTCCTACGGACTCAACAATTGGTGGTATCGAACCCGGTACAGGTTGGCCAGGGCGAACACGGTGTTCATCTGCGCCCGATTTTTCGCGAACCCGCGGTAACGCACCTTCGCGTGACCCCACAGGCGCTTGACCACGAGGAACGGCGGCTCGGCCGCGCCAGCAGACGGCAACAATTGCGTCCGCCGCGCTCATGTCGACGCGCTCGACCAAAACCTCGATGCCCGGGATTTGCGTGGCGAAAGGCAGCGCGAGCTTTTCATCGATCACCGTCAGAAAGTCGACGCGCTCCTCAGGCTCATTGTAGGCGTCCTACGGCCGCCCCTTCGATCAATCTCTTGAGTTGCGCGTCTGAGAGCTTCATCGATCGGAATGTCGAATTTCAGCGAGCTTTGGCCCGGATGTTAATTTTGCGCTGATGCACGCCGACGCTGCGAATCTGACGCAGGATCAAACCGGTACCGCGGCAGCCCTTGGGGCTGTACTCGGCGGTAAGGTGGGTCAATCGGACGCGATGAGGGGTTCCCCGTAAACGGGTCCGAAGTGAAGGAGAGTTTTCCGGCTTTTCTAGGCATACCGAAACGGTGAGAAACCAGGGAAAACGGTGGAAAATGGTGAGGAACATACCAACCCTTCTCAGACATAAGTGGCGGACATCTCTAAAAACTCTAGCAAATACAACGCTCACCGTCTTTGCACGGCCCCCATGATGGACTGGACCGATTTCATAGGGGAAACTGACGGCTTGGTACACCGCAGGGCACCCTGAACCAACGCCACGGCCCGCTGGATCGAAGGCGACTCGAGCAGCGGTGGCCAGCCACCCGGTGATTGCCCACATCCGGGCTCTTCGGTTCATTCTCGCGCTTGGAATGTGAATACGGTAAAATGCCGTATGCGTTTAAACTGCCAAACTGCCGAGAGGTACGCCATGACCGCCAGAGCCCGCTTCGATCTGAAAATGGACGCCCGCGAAA
>MGYR01000066.1 GCA_001801825.1 Gammaproteobacteria bacterium RIFCSPLOWO2_02_FULL_56_15
CTAATCAGACATAGGCTCATCCAATAGTGCGAGGCCCGAAGGTCCCCCGCTTTCCCCCGTAGGGCGTATGCGGTATTAGCTTGAGTTTCCCCAAGTTATCCCCCGCTACTGGGCAGATTCCTATGCATTACTCACCCGTCCGCCACTCGTCAGCGAGAGAGCAAGCTCTCCCCTGTTACCGTTCGACTTGCATGTATGAGGCATGCCGCCAGCGTTCAATCTGAGCCAGGATCAAACTCTTCAGTTTAATCACTTCTGCTGCTTGAAAGGCAGCAAATCTTTGCTCGATGGTCGCTTGCTAAAATTACCGTAAAAAATGACGTTATATTAAAGCTTGCTTCCACCGAAATTCACTTGGTGAAACAAACCCTTAACATAAGCGCCCACACAAATTTCTTGATCTGGATTTTTAAAGAACAGGTTAGGTGTCCCCAACCGAGAGCGCGGAATTATACACTTCGATAGATATGGGTCAATATAATAATTTCGATTATATTTCATGAATTACTCCAAGGAAAAAATCATATCGACCTTCCATAAAATATCGTGCGCCTTCGTGGCAAACCCTATACTTGGGAGATTGAAGGACCTAAGCCATAATTGGGTCGAATTTTCAACATAACAACATAAGGGGTATCAAATTGAACAGATTAATCTTTCTACTAAACCTCATATTTATTTCCCTCACACAGCCGGTTGTGGCCCAGGATATGGCTGTCCCCGATTCGACGGAGCGAGTACTTGGAACCGAGTACGGTTTTATAATCTTTCAGGAAAGATGTACCGGTTGTCATGGCAACCCGGAGGTTGAAAAGGCGCCAGCTCCGGATGTCCTGCGGGCTGTCCCACCCGAGAGAATCTACGAAGCGCTGACATCGGGAGCCATGCAGGTTCATACACAAGGGTTGACCGAGCAGGAGATCCTCCGGGTAGCGGAATCCGTGAGCGGCAGGATGATGGGGACCACCAACAAAGGCGAGGCCACAGCTATGCCAAATCAGTGTCAGGGAAATGAACCGCTGGGTACCCCTGATGCCAATACAGATTGGAACGGTTGGGGAGGCACGCTTGCTAATAATCGCTTCAGAAGTTCGGAACATGCCGGACTTACAGAAGGAGATATCCCTAGACTCAAACTGCAATGGGCGTTCGGTTTTGATCGGGGAATTTCGGCTTTTGGCCAACCTAGTATAGTCTCGGGAAGGGTTTATGTCGGGACCGATACTGGTTACGTATATTCAATTGATGCTATCAGCGGTTGTGTATATTGGTCTTTCCGTCCGGAGTCCAATGTCCGCAATGCCATCAGCATCGGTCCAGTGGTAGGCTATGGGGAAACAACGAGGTATGCCGCCTATTTCGGGGACCTTAAGGCAAACGTATATGCACTGGATGCCAGGACCGGCAGATTGTTGTGGCAGCGTCGCGTCGATGATCATTTTACTGCCCGTGTCACCGCCTCTCCAGCGCTCCATGAAGGCAGGCTGTACGTACCACTCTCCTCCTGGGAAGAAGCATCAGGGAAAGAACTCGTTTACCCCTGCTGCAGTTTCCGGGGCAGTATTGTGGCCCTGGATGCCAATAGCGGGGCAACCGTTTGGAAAACTTATCTAGTTGAAGGGCCACCGCAACCCGTAAAGAAAAATTCACTCGGTACACAATTATGGGCGCCAGCAGGGGTTGCAGTCTGGAACACACCAATCGTAGATGCGAAACGCCGGGCGATCTACTTCGGTACAGGTGACTCCTATACGTTTCCCGCTGCTGCGACTTCCGATGCCATAGTTGCTCTTGATATGTACACGGGAGAGTATCTTTGGGTATATCAGGTACACCCAGGAGACGCCTACCTCGTGGGCTGCCAGTTCACCAAGACCGAAAATTGCCCTGAAGAAGTAGGGAAGGATTGGGATATTCCTGCTCCTCCTATCCTGGCAAGGCTTGCTGATGGCCGGGAGATGATCATAGTCAGTACGAAACCAGGAGACGTCCTATCCCTAAACCCGGATAAAGGTGGTGAACTGAACTGGCGCGTCAATGTCGCGAGAAAGGATAGCGGGTATGGCGGTATGCGTTGGGGCGGGGCGAACGACGGTGAAAATGCCTACTTTGGCCTGATGAGTGGCGGTCTGGTGGCAGTCAGTCTAGCGACTGGTAATCTGTCCTGGTATACACCGCTGACCGAAAATGAAGTTCAAAGCGGGCACGATGCTCCGGTCACAATATTGGGTTCAGCGGTCTTCGTGGGCGGAATGGATGGTAATCTAAATGCAGTATCCGCTGCTGATGGCTCGCTGATCTGGCAATACAATACTAATCGGGAATTCGAGACAGTAAATCAGGTGCCAGCCAGAGGTGGATCCATCAGTTCGGCTGGGCCCGTATTCGCCAATAGCATGATGTTCGTGGGCTCCGGATACATGATTATCTCCGGAAAACCCGGTAATGTCTTGCTGGCCTTTAGTCCAGAATAAACTCTTTCAGACCAATTAAAAAAAAGGCAGGGAGATTATTCATCTCTCTGCCCTTTAATTCTTATCTATTTTTTCAGCTATCTCCAATCATCCACCCGTACCCCCGGGTTCAACCTGAAGTCCGTCGCAAACCAAGTGGTCTGGATAGAACCCCCCACTACTACCACATTGATGGCTTTGGGGTTGTTGAACGGTTTGATCAAGGCATCACGGGACATCTTCTGCCAACTCGCATAGGGTTCCAATCCCTGGAAGGCCATAGCCATATTCGACGTCATGATCACGCCGTTACCCCAATAGGAGGCAACGGTCTTCTCAACGTTCTCCGACAACCACTCGCTTAATTTCAGCTTGGTTTCGAATCCATTAACGTCTTTCAACAGACTGGCCGTGGTAGGATCGACATAGATCGTGGCGCCAGAACCATAAGCGGACAGGGAGCGCAAATAATCTCGGATCAGCATATGTGCGGGGTAAGCGGGCTGCGTTTCTCCCAGACTCGAGATGTAACTCCAACCGGTACCGATGGTGACAACACTGTCTTCCGGCTTGAAACCCATCTGTACATGCAGGGGCTCCCAGCCTTCCGGCAGCTTTTCCTCGTTCTCGGCTATGGTGACACTGTTGTATTGCAGGTTACTTCCGAGGGACTCCCAAGCATTAACATTATTGCGGTAATCACCTGCGGTCTTGGAGATCAGGGTGAAAAACCTGCCGGCGACAGAATTGGCATCGTTGTAGGGCCCCATGGCATTGGTGCCGGAATTCATACCCAGTTCCTTACGGATCGGGCCGTTGACGATGATCGTATTGGCCATCGAAGTGGTGGAGTTCCCGAAGGGCGCCCGTGTAGCGATGGCCAGCAACAGGGGCATATATTCTGGCTTGGCGCCGGCCATCACTGCTGCTATGGCAACTTTTTCCACTGTCAGTTCACGGTTACCAGGCATGAAGCGAATTGTATTAATCACTTCGTCCGGTTTGTGGCTGGTGCCGGTAAGCATCTCACTCACACGCTCTTCTGTCGGCAGAATGATCGGATTGTAGTCTGTCCACTCCTTGTCCTTGAACAGGTGGCGCAGGTTTTCCTCAGTATCCGGTGCCAGGAACCTAGGTTCTGTTTCAGCCTGTGCGGATGAGGCCGTGTCCGTCATTTTTTCCTTATCGGTAAGCGGAGTGGTCAGGGCATCGACAATAGCAGTCATCACGGGCTGACCCGTCAGTTGATCTTTGCCTGCCACATATTCCTTGTGTACCGATCTTGGCTGACCAGCAATCGGGAAGGGGAAGGCCACATAACGGATGGGCATCCCATTCGAATACTTGAAGTCATAATCCAGGGCATAATTGACGATGTTGATGCCAGCAGTGGCTACTGTTGGGACACCAAGCTCTTCGACGCTTCTGGCATGTCGACTCACGGCCGACACACAGCCGTTTCACTGTCCCGTGCCGATAATCGCAGCATCTCCTTTTTCACTTATCTCCTTCCACAGGGCCGGGTCATCAGTGAACATATTACCTTCTGTACGGCGCAAGATGGTCTTTACACTGGGCATGTTTTCAGCAAACCAGACCTGCATTTCCTCAAACAACTGGTAGGCGCCTTCCGGCCCACCCCATTGATTGTCAACCATATAGATGGTTTTACCTTGGAGAGTATCCAGACGGGGTGACAAGGGTACACGCTTTGCGAGCTTGCCAGCGATCGCTGGATTCATCACTGTAATATTTTCTTCAGCACCCATGGCACTGGCCGGTAACAAGATTGCCAATACCGAGCAGAACAGAGCCTGTAACAGTTTGGCATTTAGTCTTTTTAAGTTCATGCTTCCCCCTTGTTGTGAATAACGTATTGCATAAGAGTACAGCCTTATGACTACCCAGTCTCAGGATGGAGTTGCCAAGCTATGTCTAACTAACCAAGCAGGTCAAGCACCATACCCCGACAACCGTTTAATAATACACCTTCTCGTGATATAGAAGCGACCTAATAACGTGTGTTTTATACGACAACAACCTCAGTCATGGAAAACGTTCTGCTCTGTAATTTTCTGTATACTCACAGCCTCGAATTGGCATGCCTGCCAAACAACTCAAAAATTATTATTTACAGTGTTTTCAATTGGTTGCCGGATCTAGTCAACCATTTATGATAATCAACCGGCTCAATGTGGTTTTTGCAGACTGACCCTGGCAACCCGTCGTTTACCCACAGCAATGATATAACTTGAACCCGTTTCCAGATGCGTATCCCGGTCTGTGATTCTGATCCCATCAATACGGACCGCACCGGATTCCACCATCTTGACTGCTTCGCTGGTGCTACCGGTCAATCCCACCTGCTTCAGGATTTTTGCAATCCATAAGGTGCCATCGCAGACAATCATCGACTCTGGGACATCTTCGGGTAGATTCCCAAGCCGGAAACGATTGATAAAGTCCTCCTGGGCAGTACCTGCGGCTTTCTTGCCATGAAACCTGGTAACTATCTCTGTTGCCAGCATCATTTTGATATCCCGTGGATTCGCTCCCTCCACCACTGATTTTCGGAGCCCTCCTATCTCGTGCATGGAGAGAAAACTCAGCAATTCAAAATAACGCCACATCAGAGCATCGGAAACAGACATAAGCTTGCCGAACATCTCTCCTGGCTTTTCATTTATGGCTATGTAATTACCGAGTGACTTTGACATCTTCTGCACGCCATCCAAGCCCTCAAGGATGGGCATGGTGATGATTACCTGGGGTTCCTGTCCATCTTCCTTCTGCAATTCACGCCCCACCAACAAGTTAAATTTCTGATCCGTACCCCCCAATTCCACGTCCGCACGCATCGCCACAGAATCATACCCCTGCATCAAGGGGTAAAGAAATTCATGGATGGAGATTGGCTCATTGGCTGCAAAGCGTTTCTTGAAATCATCACGTTCCAGCATCCTGGCAACGGTATAACGGGAGGCCAGTCTGATCATGCCGACTGAGCCTAATTCCATACCCCAACTTGAGTTGAAGCAGATCTCGGTCCGGTCCGGGTCCAGTATCTTGAAAACCTGTTCCTGGTAAGTCCTGGCATTGGCATCGATTTCCTCCCGGCTTAGGGGCTTCCGAGTAATATTGCGACCCGAGGGATCACCGATGAGACCGGTGAAATCTCCGATGAGAAACATGATATGGTGACCTAAATCCTGAAAGTGACGTAACTTATTGATCAAGACTGTGTGGCCAAGATGCAGATCGGGGGCAGTGGGGTCAAAACCTGCTTTGACCCTTAACGGTATGTTTTTATTTAATTTTTTCTCAAGATCAGTTTCAAGTAGTATCTCATCGGTACCCCGCCTAATCAGATCCCACGTTTCTGTACTATGTGTCATTTAAGCAACCATGGTTGATATCCTTTATAGCTTACCACAGACCAGATCTACGCTGGAGTAGCAAGTTTGATTGACTGCATTACTGTCTCAAGCTATCGTTCCCGAAAAATAATCCAGCATTCACTGTGAGTTACAGAAAAAACATACAAAAAGACTATAAGCCTGTAGATTCCCTGTTACTCGCTCGTGAACAGACGCAGGGGTTCCCCGCCTCAATTCATACTATGCCTCTGTTATCAGGTTTTATCCTGCTGACAGCATGGATAAGCTTCGGCTGGGTTTACCCAGTGATCGAGAGTACCGATGGTCCTCGTCAGACAGAGGTTAATGGCACGGAGCACTCACTGCCCATTCTCACAGATAGAATTTTGACTGCATCAATGGAGAGAACGCCTCCACCAAAGGAATTCATCGCAGGGGATGAAGATACTGAAACTATTCCATGGCGAACCATTGTAGTGCAACAGGGCGACAACATGTCACTGATCTTCAAGCGTATCAATCAATCCCCGGTTGTGCTGCATGCGATCATGTCTGCTGGAGAACATGCTGAAAAACTCAAGCGTCTGTTGCCAGGCGAAGAAATTGACTATTTGATCGAACATGATCAACTGATCTCCCTCCGTTTTGAACCGGAACCGGGCACTACTTTGCTCTTTGAGCAGAACGAGAATGGATACTCAGGCCAGCTGATCAAGACCGAGCTGTCCACTGCAATACGAGACGTCCATGGGGTAATCGAAGATTCATTGTTTCTCGCTGGACAAGAGGCCGGGCTCTCTGACAATCTCATCATGCGACTGGTTGCCA
>MGYR01000067.1:0-3651 GCA_001801825.1 Gammaproteobacteria bacterium RIFCSPLOWO2_02_FULL_56_15
GGTATCGGGCATGAGGTCAAACGGCGCCTCGATGATCGCTCCTACCAGGATGCTCGGTGGGAATCCCAGTGTGGCCATGCGTTCGGTATTCCTGGCCATCAAGGAAATATTTTCGGCGGCGGCCTCCGCGGCCCGCGCGAAGGCCCGGAATGAATCAACCACAGGCTGCGCCGTATACGCGCCCAGATTCAGCAGGTTATAACAACCAAACAGGCCCATGGCGAGCGGCGGCAGCAGGGAGAATCCTTCCAGGGATCGGAATACTCGCGGCATGTATACCCGGATGGCCCAGTCGGCGGGATCTTCCAGGAGAGCATCGTAATCCTCCGCCTTCATGTACTCGTTCTCAACAAACTGGAACTGGACATCGGGATCCACGCCGTGGCCCGGCCAGGCGGTCATGCGATCACCGAGGATGAGGTGTGGTATCGGGTTAGAGGGGATGGTGCCGAAAATGGTATCCGGCTGGTACTCCAGTGCGGCTTGTTCGAGAAGCTCCTGCTCCTTCCCCGGGATTTCGTGCAATTCCTGCTTGGTGATGCCGCCGATCTCGGCCAGCATGTAGCTGATATGCATCATGATCGGGACGCGGTCCGGCTGCCGCAGTTCCAGCGCATCCTGCAATCGCCTCGCGCGTTCTTCCAGGCGTTGCGGAGGCGTTTTGTTATTATCCATCGACGGATGCTTGGTGTTCGTTTCCACTTTCCCCCCCTTACTATACAAACGAATATTTCTATGAGTTAGTCCCCATAATTCTTTATCAAGCTGCAGCATAACATGGTGCAAAGCAGGCATCCTTAATGGAGCGGCCTGGATGGGGTGGTTTTTTCATCGGCATTTCACAACACCTCGGTAATTAATTTCCTCGCTCCCCGTAGTCATGGGAGCGAGGAATTGATTGCTGCGATGTGGCATTGCAAGACCTGCTACCTCCAATCCTAATCACTCAAAGGATCATCAAACGGGATATCGGCATAAACCACGCGCCGTTTGAATTTCCATACCCCGTCCATCCTGACGAGTTGGTCATCATAATGGCCCAGGTAGACCGGCACCGGGCGGTTGCCTTCTCCCGTGACCATGAAGATCCATTTCGACAGGGCGTGGGCCGTGTCTCCCTCCACCTCGATGCTTTCGTTGATGAAGATATGGTGGTTGGATTTTCCGGGGACCTGGGGTTCCTTGCCGATCTGTTTCTCCATCTCCGCCTGGATGGCGGCGGGCCCTTGCACCCGGCCAAAGCCGCCGATCCATTCACCGTCTTCCGTAAACAATCCGGCATAGGCCACGAAATCCCGTGCATCCAGATGACGGCCATAATCGATAAGCAACTGGCGTATGGATTCCAGGTCTTCGAGTCGCTGCAACCTGGCCTGGATCGAGGTGAGTTCATCGGTTTCCTGCGCGCCCACGGAATTGGCATGGGGCACAACCAAGGTGAGGCTGAGTAGAAAGGCTATCAGACCATCGCATGGGCGTTGCATCCGCATGCTTTGCCCACTCGCCTTATTGATGCCGCTCATAAACCTTGCACAGATCAGGCCAGGGAAAAGCAGCAGGCGCGGGACGATTAAAAAAACCGGGACCAGACGGTCCCGGTTTTTCGCTATCCGATCATTCCCAACCGGTGGGTGAATTGTAGTCGGCCCGGAAACCCATGGCCTCGATCTCGTGCATCTTGCCGCCGGTGACCTTGTAGACGTGGGCAGCGGGGAGGTCAAAGGGATCGAAATTCATTTCCCGCTTCTCGACGCCGGGGACGCCAACGATTTCGATTGTTTTATTTACCATACCATGGCGAAAGTGTGAAAGTCCGAAGACTAGCCCGGTCTCCACATCCGCGATTTCCACCCGTCGATTGTCTATCGAGTCGATATAACTCATGATTTTGGTATCCAGTTGCGCTGCGCAACCCATGGCGCCGAATAATCCCATTCCGGTATCACCTTCCTTTGGTGGCGGATTGCTCGTGGTTTGCATGCCATTCTCCCGGCGGACACAGTCATCTGCAAACGGCGCCAGGCTCCCGTTGTCGTCGACGAGAGCGTCGTAATAGGTGGCTCCGATGGCTATCAATTCCTCACGGGTCATCCGCTCGGACTCCGGTACGGAGGTCAGCAGCCCCGGCCTCGGTGCCTGCAGATTCGGCAGATTAGGCTCCCCCAGGTTTCTGGCCACCAGGTGTTCCATTCCAGTAAGCTTTCCATCGGCAAGCTTCAAGCGCAGGGCCAGCAGTACCGGTAGATCCGTTTCCTTCATCACACCCAGGAATCCGACCTGTCCCGCGACGGGATCAGGGACATAGATCTTGAAGGTAGCGGGTACTTCCGAGGCAGTCAGCCATAATCCCTCGCCGGGCGCCATCTTGGTGACGTTCTCCACGAATTTGGCATCGGCAGCAATCGGAACTTGGGCCGGGTCATGGGCCACCAAGGCCGCCAGATAGGAATCCACCATGCCTATGAGACAGGCACGATCACACTGCACGGCGCCTGGCTGTGCTTCCTGCGCAGCTTCAGCCGCTACTGGCTCTTGTGCCTGTTCGGTTTCAGCCCTTACCGGCGTCTCATTGCCGGACTGCGCTGGTTGCTGGTCCCTATCACAACCCAGCAACGCGATGCTAAGCGTCATCAGTATTACCAAACCACGTAAGGTCTTCATGGCATTCCCCTCAAGGATTGATTCGTAATAGATAGTATTATTCACTTAGTGCTGAATTGCCATTCATAAAGCTGAAAACAGGTGGGTTTCCGTGTTAATTAATCGGCTCCTCGGCAGAATTTGTGAACGATCCGTTTACCCATCTCGTCCTCGGTCATGATCTGCCGCTCCCTTGGCGTGCTTGGCGGCTTGGCGAGAGCCCTGCTGTCATTCGCACGACCGCCATCTATGGCGGAAGTACTGGAACGGCCGGGGGGAAGTCCGGGGCTACCCGCTCAGAGGCAATGGTGAAACCGGACTACTTGACGGTAGACCATACCGGGCCGCGGATCTTGACGGAATCATTCGCCGGCCAGGTAATACGCCACTCCATTTCACACTTCGGGCACTTGACCTCTGTCGCCTTTTCGGCAGGTTCAAACCGGGTGAAACAGTTCAGACAGCGCAACTGGCTCTTTCGTTTATCACTGATCTCATTCATGCTGGTCATTCCTCTGGCAGATCGTTGATTCATTAACAAATGGCGTGCCTACAACAGCTGTGACAGTTCCCGGTTCAGACTTCTCAAGGCCCACTGCTGCCGTTTGACGTCATCGGGGATCGACATATCGCCCAGCGCATCCCCCCGCACCATAACTCCCATCAGGCTGCCTAGGCGCCCGGTACAACCGATTGCCTGGACACCTGACAGCCGGTTTTTCTGCAGTACCAGATAAAGCTCGCCGGAAGGACCGATCCGGTGCAGGACTTTACGCTCATCTTCCGGCACCTGAGCCGAGGTCAGACCGATGGAGGCCGCCGCATCGTCAAAGACATTCACATTGGTGATGACAATATTGCCGGAATAACGCCTTGCCGCACCGGCTGCATTGGCGCCGGCGATACGGCCCTGGATACGGGCATTGTTCCACAGCATATGCAGTCCGGTCTGTTTCAAGGTGCTGCTATAGTATTCGACGCAATCCCCGCAGGCATATACTCCGGGCAGGC
>MGYR01000067.1:3678-7766 GCA_001801825.1 Gammaproteobacteria bacterium RIFCSPLOWO2_02_FULL_56_15
TACCCTTGTGAGCGCCCAGTTCCACGCCTGCCGATGTTGCCAGCGCGGTCTCGGGACGCATGCCGATGGCAAAGACTACGGTGTCGGCGGCCAGCTCGCGCTGGTTCGTTTTTACCCCCTCGACCCGCTCATGGCCGCATATCTCGACTGCCTTTTCACCGAGGCACAGATCGATTTCACGCGCAAGCATCCGTTGCCCGAGTGACTGGGACAACTCCCGGTCAAACAACAGGCG
This sequence comes from Gammaproteobacteria bacterium RIFCSPLOWO2_02_FULL_56_15, assembly GCA_001801825.1. GTDB lineage: Bacteria > Pseudomonadota > Gammaproteobacteria > Eutrophobiales > Eutrophobiaceae > 2-02-FULL-56-15. The sequence goes on from MGYR01000067.1 coordinate 3,914, forward strand.
CAGAACCCCGTCCAGTTGTTCGACGATAGTGACCCTGAACCCTTTTTCTTTGAGTGCGATGGCGGTTTCAATGCCGATCGGGCCGCTGCCGATCACCACCGCGTGTTTTCCGGTTTGCTGCCGGAGCCGGTCGGCATCCTGCAGGGTTTTCAGGGTATGCACGCCCGTAAGTTTCGTGCCGGGTATGGGTGGAATGAATGGCCGACTGCCGGTTGCAAGTATCAGGCGGTCATAGCTCAACTGGCGGTCATCGAGGTTGAGGGTTCGGCGGTCAGGCGCCCACCCGTGCACCGGTGCGGAAAAAAGCGTTTCAATCTTGTTCCTTTCGTAGTCCTCCATGCGGGTCAGGAACAGTCGCTCTCGCGGCAGATCCCCGCACACGTAATCGGCAAGCGCACAGGGCGTGTAGAGGGGATGCTCTTCCTCGTTGATCAGCAGGATCCGGGCCTCCGGGTCAGTCTTTCTGGCGGTTGCTGCCGCTTCGTTGCCGGCGATACCGCCACCGATTATCGCTATGACAGTCAATCCCGGCCTCCCGCTATCATGAACATGAATAACAACTCATCACCTTCGGCCAGACGGCAATCGAATTTATTTCGCGCCAGGTATTCTTCCTCGTTCTTCAGCACTTGAATGACTGGATTCACTTCGCCATTGTCACTCATGATGAGCTGCCGGAAAGGGGCGCCGAACCGGTTCCCGAGATAACCGAGCGCATCACCAAAGGTTTCGCCGTCGAAAGTGATGTCAAATTCATCGCTGCCGATTTGTCTGGTCAGTTCGGACAGACCGAAGAATTTGACCTTGATACAGGGCATCAAGCGGCAATCGTTATCGGGTTGCCGCCCGGATTTTTTCGGCAGCGATGCGTTGCCTTCTCAGGTTGACAGCCTCGACATCGATAAATATCAGTGCGCCGGTTTCGCAGAAATCCACGCAGGTGGGTTGACCACCACAGGTATCGCAGCGCATGGTCTTCTGGGTCTCCTGATTGAAGCCGACACCACCAAAGGCGCAGGCCGAGATACAGGCACGGCAGCCAATACACAGGGCGTCGTCGACCTTGGTCAGGTCCAGGTAATCATCACGGCTGATGGCATTCATCGGGCACACCGCGGCACAGGTGGGATCGACACACTGCCGGCAGAACATGGGCACATAGGATCCCTCCATTTCCCATTTGACCGTGTGGATCCTGGCGTGCGCAGGATTGGCCGCGCCTTCCTTATTAACCGAGCACACCAGTTCGCAAATGCGGCAGCCGGTGCACTTTTCATGATCGACGATGAGTACTTTAGCCATGCGCTATCTCCTTACAGTAATGAGCCGGCTTCAGTCTGAATGCCAAGACGCTCGAGGGTGTCCGAAGTCGGATTACCTTGTGAATCCCAGCCATGCAGATCGTAGTATTCATCCAGCATTTCCTCATACTTGTCACGTTCAATGTACTTGCCGCGTACCGCCTTGAGACCGGCAGGATTCGGCTCATCGTAGTAACGATCGGGCAGATAATCGTCCTTGCGGGTGGCGCCCTCGCGGTTGTTGAAAAGCCGTTCCATGACATAGATGCGTTCACCGATTTCCATCAGTTCCTGCGGGCTGAATTCGAGACCGGTGATCAGCTTGATCAGTTTGCTGTATTCCTCCGCTTTGGGCATGTTGGGCGAAAGGAAGACGGTCTGGAATTTACAGATCCCCAGTGCATCCACTATGGCATAGATGCGTTCCTGCCAGGTCACCATCCAGGGTTTGCCGGCATAGTCCCGGTAATCGCTGGAAAGGCCTTCCTTGCCGTAGATCGCCTTCAGGGCCTGCTCTGGCAAGTGGTATAGATCGATGGCGGGCCGGCTTCTCAGGTGGTCGGCCCCGCGGGTGGAAGTGGCGAGACCGAGCGCCAGGGACGGTGTGGCACGTTCATCGGACTGCAGAGCGCTCATCCCCTTGACCTGGATGTTGTATTTCAGGGTGCCCTCGCCCAGCCTTGCTGCCGCCTGTTTCGGACCATCCGCGAGGATATCCGCCAGTTCGCCACGCCGGTAGGCGATGTCTTCCGTCAGCTTGAGGACGGCATCCATGTTCCCCCAACTGAGGTCGAGGTCCCCCAGCAGTGCTTTCGGCAGCAATCCCTTTTCATTGAGTTCGATGGCCCAGGCGATCATGCTGCCGACTTCGAGAATGTCCAGGCCATGTTTATTAACCAGGTAGTTGCCTTCGAGCGCCTTGTGCAATTTGTTGTTGGCCACTTCCGTGCCGAATGCGCCCAGGGTGGTATATTCGGGGCCTTCATCATACTGGCCCTTCATGGGGCCTTCTTTCAGTCGTATCTTGTGCCGGCAGTGCATGGTGCAGCCGAAGCAACCGGCGACACCCAACGAATATTTTTCGAGTTCTTCACACTCGAGTTCTTCCGAGTTCGGAAACTGGTTTTGCTGGAAGTTCTTGGTGCGTATCAGACCGGTGGAATTGGTGACGTCATAGATAAAATTGGTTCCCCACTTGCCCATGATCTCGGTGTACTTGGAAGTATGGATATACTCAATGAGTTCCTTGTGGTAGCGGAGTGCACCTTTGGGGTCGGCGATTGCAATCGGCTTGGTGCCGCGGACTGCGATTGCCTTGAGATTCTTGGATCCCATCACGGCGCCCATTCCGGTCCGTCCACCGGAGTTCTTCGGGCCAGTGCGCACGCAGGCAAAGCTCACCAGGTTTTCACCGGCGATACCGATAGTCATGGACTTGATTTCTTCATCATCCAGTTCTTCCCGGATCAGGGTCTGAGTTTCGTTGGCATCGGCCCCCTTGAGATGGGCCGCGTCCCGTATTTCGATTGAATCATTGGTGATCCAGAGATAGGACAGTTTTTCGGCCTTACCTTGGATGATGAGGTGATCAAATCCTGCGTATCTCAGTTCGGCAGAGAAGAAACCACCCATGTTGGCACTACCCAGGAGACCGGTCAGCGGTGATTTGGCGCCGATATTGGTTCTTGACGATGCTGGCGCGGTGGTGCCGGTGAGTAATCCCGCACTGACCAGTAAGACATTATCCGGCCCGAGTGGGTCGATTCCCGGTTTGATGAGCTTATAGAGGAAATAGGCATCAATGCCCCTGCCGCCCAGGTATTTTTTTCGTAATTCGAGGGGGATTTCCTTGATTTCAAACGCACGGGTTGTGAGGTCGATAATTGCGGCTTTGCGCTTCAGAGACATACAGGGGCACCCCTTTTCTGGAATTTCCGCTCATGTTAGGGGGTGATACATCCTGGAATCCTTGATATAAGTCAATTTGATTGGAAGTTTAGAATCCTTCCAACTTTAGGCTACGAACGAGAAACACCACATGTTTTGCAGTTCAGGCCAGACACAATGCATGTCCGAGAAGATAAATAAACTTGCATGGGGCACTAACGGGTCTTGGTTCTATCCCGGCTTGGCTATTGCAGGTCCGGTGTTTGCGTGTCTGTCAGCAAGCTGCTTGGTTTCATGGAGGTTTCCCCGGTATGAAAATGAACTTGTATAGTATACTTCCCTTGGCAGGAAGTTCTTAATCCAGACAAAAATACTGCGGGCCGTAGCGGCCAGTGGGAGGGTCAACGCAATGAAAATCAAAAAGATGTTTTGTGTCAAAGACTACGGCGTCATCGTCACCGGCGGCGCCAGCGGCATCGGTCTGGCCTATGCAGAGGTGCTGGCGGAGAACGGCGCCCGGGTCACCCTGCTGGACATCAACGCAGGCAATATCGACCAGGAAGTGAAACGCCTGACTGACGCCGGCATGGATGTCCGGGGCCAGGTGGTGGATGTCACGGATCGCCCCTCAGTGCATCAGGCCTTCGATGATACTGTCGGGATAT
>MGYR01000068.1 GCA_001801825.1 Gammaproteobacteria bacterium RIFCSPLOWO2_02_FULL_56_15
GACCAGTTTTCTGAGCATCATCCTTTTCACATCAATATGGTAGGTGACCAACTTGTTTTTCGGTGTGACCTGACCGGTGAACTTCACCTGTCCGGCGCCCAGCGCACGACCGCGTCCGGGGGCGCCGGTCCAGCCCAGGAAAAAACCGACCAGCTGCCACATGGCATCCAGTCCGAGGCAGCCGGGCATTACGGGGTCGCCCTGAAAATGGCAGGCGAAAAACCACAGTTTTTCATTGATATCGAGCTCCGCGATGATCTGGCCCTTTCCGGCGCTGCCGCCATCCAAGTTGATTTTCGTGATGCGATCGAACATCAGCATATTCGGCAGTGGCAACTGAGCATTACCCTCGCCAAACAGCTTGCCACGAGCGCAATCGATTAATTCCTCTCGAGTGAAACTGTTCTTCTTATTTATCATAGTTCGATTATTATCTCATGCCGATATCAATTTTTCTTGCGATTTATCAAGTGCTTTGCGTGAATCATAACGTCGCCAGGAAATCACAGCCTGCGGTGACTTGGCTTGGCACGGATGGAGATTCTGGTGGATAATACACGGTAATTTCCAATAAGAATAAAACCCGGGGTTACCCAATGAAGATTGAGACTATAGCGATACACGGTGGTTATTCACCGGACCCTACCACCAAGGCGGTAGCGGTGCCTATCTACCAGACCACATCGTACGCCTTTGACAATACCCAGCATGGCGCCGATCTTTTTGACCTCAAGGTCGAGGGTAATATCTATACCCGGATCATGAATCCCACCACGGCCGTCCTGGAGCAGCGGGTAGCGGCGATGGAAGGCGGTATCGGCGCACTGGGGCTGGCATCCGGGATGGCCGCAATCAATTACTCCATACTGACCATCGCCGAGGCTGGCGACAACATTATATCCACCACCGCCCTGTATGGCGGCACCTATAATTTGTTTGCCCATACTTTTCCACAGATTGGTATTGAAACGCGGTTTGCGGATTCCAAGGACATAGATGGCATGGCCAGGCTCATCGATGCCAGAACCAAGGCGGTGTTTTGTGAATCCATTGGCAATCCGGCAGGAAATATTATTGATATTGCCGCTGTCGCTGAGATGGCACATGCTCATGGGGTACCCCTGATTATCGACAATACCGTGCCGACCCCGTACCTGTGCCGCCCTTTTGAACATGGCGGTGACATCGTCATGCATTCCCTGACCAAATATATGGGCGGACACGGCACGACCATCGGCGGCGTACTGGTGGATTCCGGCAAGTTTCCCTGGGTTGAGCATAAGAACCGCTTCAGACGCCTGAATGAACCGGATGTTTCCTATCACGGTGTCGTGTATACGGAAGCCCTGGGAGCCGCAGCCTATATCGGCAGAGCACGGGTAGTGCCGTTGCGCAACATGGGTTCGGCGATCTCGCCCTTCAACAGTTTCCTGGTGCTGCAGGGTCTGGAAACCCTGCCGATCCGGATGGATCGGCATTGTGAAAACACGCTGGCCGTGGCCGGATATCTGAAGCAGCATAAAAAGGCAGTCTGGATCAATTACGCCGGGCTGCCGGATCATCCTGATCACGGCCTCGTGCAGAAATACTGTGGTGGCCAGGCGTCCGGTATCCTCAGTTTCGGCATCAAGGGCGGACGGGAGGCCGGCGCCAGGTTCATCGATGCCCTGCAACTGATCACACGGCTGGTCAATATCGGTGATGCCAAGTCGCTGGCATGTCATCCGGCAACGACCACGCACCGGCAACTCTCCGCGGAGGAAATGAAACGTGCGGGTGTTTCAGAGGATCTGGTGCGTCTGTCCGTCGGCATAGAACACGTGGATGATATCCTCGCCGATATTGAGCAGGCTTTGGATAAGGTGTAAGCGGAGATGTCAAAGTCATTTCGTCCCGGCTCGGCGAGGATAAGTATACCGGTGGATGTCGCCGGGCTAAGTATCGGTGGCGGCGCGCCGGTGGTTGTACAGTCCATGACCAATACCGACACGGCCAACGCACAAGCGACAGCGGTACAGGTCCAGCAACTCGCCGAGGCGGGTTCCGAACTGGTTCGCATTACCGTCAACACCGAGGCGGCGGCAAGTCAGGTCGGCAGGATCAGGGAGATCCTGGATGCTGCCGGTTGCCATGTTCCCCTGATCGGCGACTTCCATTACAACGGCCATACGCTGCTGGAGAAGTATCCCGATTGCGCCTGGGCGCTCGCCAAGTACCGCATCAACCCCGGCAATGTGGGGTTCGGACGGAACAAGGACAGCCAGTTCTCGATCATGATCGAGAAGGCGATTGAATACGGGAAACCGGTCCGGATCGGGGTCAACTGGGGCAGCCTGGATCAGGAACTGTTGCAGCGGTTGATGGATGAGAATGCCGCCTTACCCGCGCCCCGTCCGGCTGAGGATGTCATGCGGGAAGCCCTGATCGTCTCGGCGATCGGCAGCGCCGCCAGGGCCGAGGAACTTGGTCTGGCCCGTAACCGGATCATCCTTTCGTGCAAGGTCAGCGGGGTACAGCAATTGATTGCCGTCTACCGTGAACTGGCCGCCCGTTGCGATTATACGCTGCACCTCGGGCTTACCGAGGCCGGCATGGGATCCAAAGGGATCGTCGCCTCCACCGCCGCCCTCAGTGTCCTGCTCCAGGAGGGCATCGGTGACACCATCCGGATCTCCCTGACGCCGGAACCCGGCGGGGATCGCCGCCGGGAGGTGATCGTCGCTCAAGAAATCCTGCAGACCATGGGCTTCCGCTCCTTTGTCCCCTTGGTGACAGCGTGCCCCGGCTGCGGCAGGACCACCAGTACGGTATTCCAGGAACTGGCAGACAGCATCCAGAGCTATGTACGCAAACAGATGCCGGTATGGCGGGAACAATACACCGGCGTAGAGACCATGCAGCTGGCCGTTATGGGTTGCATCGTCAATGGGCCTGGAGAAAGTAAGCATGCGGACATCGGCATCAGCTTGCCGGGCACGGGCGAGATGCCTTCCGCCCCGGTATTCATCGATGGTAAGAAGGTAACCACTCTGCGTGGAGAAAATATTGCGGAGGAATTCCAGCAGATAGTCGAACAGTACGTGCAGGAGCGCTATTCCGCCAAACCCTGAATCCGCAAGAGCGTTGGCATCGCTGCCCTCACCGACAGCGATAAATGCTTAGTTCGTTGCCGCGACTTTGTCGGGCCATGGAGGGGATGATTAGCGTTTTGCCCCGAAACCACCGAATACGATCTCGGCAACCTCGCTGTAGCGTTTCACGAAATGCACCTCCAGGCCCTTCCGAAGATAATCTGGCAGTTCATCAAAATCCCGACGGTTGGCCTCCGGCAGGATCAATTCACTGATTTCCTCCCGCTTTGCCGCCACGATCTTTTCCCGGATCCCGCCTACGGGAAAAATCCTGCCGGTCAGAGTCAATTCCCCGGTCATGGCCAGGGGCCGGCTGATCTTCCGTCCAAGCGCCAGTGACAACAGGGCGGTGGCCATGGTAATGCCGGCACTGGGTCCATCCTTGGGGGTCGCGCCTTCAGGAACATGCAGGTGGATCATCTTCTTGTCGAAAAAGGTCGGCTCAACCCCCAGGCGCGTCAGATTCGCGGAGAGGTGACTGTAAGCAATCTCGGCGGATTCCTGCATGACCTGGCCCAGTTTCCCGGTGAAGCGAAAACCGCGGCTGTTGTCATGAACCGTGGTGGCTTCGATGGAAAGCGTGACACCGCCGAGGCTGGTCCAGGCGAGACCGGTGACGATACCGATGCCGGCCATTGGCTTCTGCCGTCGGAACAACGGTAAACCCAGGTATTCACTGATATTCCTGGTACCGATTCGAATCTTCCCAGGGTTGCCTTCCAGCAGTTTGACGATGGCTTTGCGCATGATCCGGTTGAACTGCTGCTCCAGTTGACGCACGCCGGCTTCCCGGGCATAACCCTCGATGATCTGCCGGATGGCCCTATCGGTGATCTGCAGTTGGCCGTGCTTGAGGCCTGATTTCTGCAGTTGCCGCGGCCACAGGTGGCGGCGGGCGATGAGTTCTTTCTCTTCGGTGATGTATCCCGGCAGGCGTATGTTCTCCATGCGATCCAGCAGTGGACCGGGTATGGTATCCAACTGGTTTGCCGTGCAAACGAACAGCACCCTGGAAAGATCGAAGCGGACATCGAGATAGTGATCCAGAAAACCGGAATTCTGCTCGGGGTCCAGTACTTCGAGTAGCGCGGAAGCCGGATCTCCCTGGTAGGATGCGCCGATCTTATCGACCTCGTCCAGCATGATAACCGGATTGGAGGTGCCGGCATCGCGGATTGCCTGGATGAATTTGCCCGGCAGTGCCCCGATATAGGTGCGGCGATGTCCCTTGATCTCGGCCTCATCGCGCATGCCACCCAGGCTGAAACGGTAGAATTCACGCCCCAGTGCCTCGGCTATGGAATGACCGATGGAGGTTTTGCCCACGCCCGGGGGCCCGACCAGCAGCAGGATGGCGCCCGAGATCTCCTGCTTTTGCACGCCGATGGCGAGAAATTCGATAATCCGGGTCTTGATGTCATCGAGCCCGGCATGATCGCGGTCCAGGATCTCCCGCGCACGCTTCAGATCCAGGATGTCCTCGGAATACTTACCCCAGGGCAGACTGCTCATAGCGTCAAGGTAGTTGCGTGTTACCGCGTATTCCGGTGAACCCTGTTCGAGATAGGAGAACTTCTGCATCTCTTCGTCGATGCGTTTCTGCACCGCTGCGGGGATCACGAGGCTTTTCATCCGTTCCTGGAAAAGCTCCATCTCCACCGTCTTGTCATCCTTGGAGATGCCCAGTTCCTTCTGGATGGCTTTCAACTGCTCGCGCAGGAAGAATTCCTTCTGGCGGGCGCTCATTTGTTCTTCAACTTTTTGCCGGATCTGCGCCTGCATGCCCGCGAGTTCAATCTCCTTGCGTAACAATAACAGGGTTTTTTCCATGCGCTTCAACAGGGGAACCGTTTCCAGGATCTCCTGCAATTGGCTGTTGCTGGCGCTGGTCAACAACGCAGAAAAGTCAGTCAGCGGCGAGGCCTCCTCCGGATTGAAGCGATCCAGGAAGTAACGCAACTGTTCCTTGTAGATCGGGTTCAGCGGCAACAGTTCTTTAATGGTATTGATGATCGCATGCCCATAAGCCTTGATCTGATCCGGAGGTTCTGCCGGCTGGACCGGGTATTCCACCTGCACCAGGTAGGGCGGTTTTTCCGAGACCCAGCGGACAATTCGAAAGCGGCGGATGCCTTCCGCGATAAACTGCACGCGCCCGTCCTGGCGCTGTGGTTGATGTATCCGGACCACGGTGCCGACGGTATGGATATCCTTCGCGGCGGGTAATTCCTGGTCCCCCTGCTCCGACCAGCACAGACCCAGCATGCGCTGGGGTGTACGGCCAACCCGCTCGATGGTTTCCAGCCAATGATCTTCGCTGACCATCAAGGGCAGGGTCTGCGCCGGGAAGAAAGGACGCTCGGCCAGCGGGAGCAGATGGATCTGGTCCGGAAGGATTTCATCCTGCCGGGCCGGGACCTGTTGCAGCGTTTCGCCGGCAGTTGTGGTATCCGTGGTGATTTCCGTTTGCTGTTCTGCTTCTTTCATGGGGCCTACTTTGACGATGAGCGTCCAGTATATGTATGGCAATGGACAAAGACTTTCAAGCAGCGGGCCATAATTTTCTTCCAATAATACCCCGGCGCCGGTTCCGAAATTAAGCCCGTGACGCTTTTCAGGTACAATCCGGTGGAAATCGGAGAGGAGCGACCATGACCGAGACGAAAGTATACCCGGTACCGGACCAGGTCCGGGCCAAAACCTGGATCACCAACGAGCAGTACCTGGAGATGTACCGACGATCCCTCGCAGATCCGGACGGGTTCTGGGCGGAGCAGGCGGAGCGCTTCGTAAGCTGGTTCAGCAAATGGAAGCGGGTGCAACAGTGGGACTTCACCGAGGCACGGATCCGCTGGTTCGAAGGGGCAAAACTGAACGTCGCCTGGAACTGCCTGGATCGGCACCTTGCAAGCCGGGGAGATCAGACGGCCATACTCTGGGAGGGAGACGAACCGGGGACCGACCGGAAGATCACTTACCGGGAACTGCACGAGCAGGTCTGCCGCCTGGCGAATGTCCTCAAGGCCCACGGCATCGGCAAGGGGGATTGCGTCTCGATCTACCTGCCGATGATCCCCGAGACGGTGGTCGCCATGCTGGCCTGCGCCCGCATCGGCGCGATCCATTCCGTGGTCTTCGGCGGTTTCTCTGCGGAGGCCTTAAAGGACCGCATCCTCGATTCCGACTGCAAGCTGGTGATCACCGCCGATGAATCCCTGCGCGGCGGCCGCACCACGCCGTTGAAGGCGAATACCGACAAGGCGCTGCAGCACTGCCCCCACGTGCATACCGTAATCGTCGTCCGTCGCACCGGCGGCGAGATAGCCTGGCAGGAGGGCCGGGATGTCTGGTATCACCAGGCCGTGGAAGCTGCCTCCGCGGTCTGCCCGGCCCAGCCGATGGATGCCGAGGACCCGCTGTTCATTCTCTATACCTCGGGCTCCACGGGCAA
>MGYR01000069.1:0-5535 GCA_001801825.1 Gammaproteobacteria bacterium RIFCSPLOWO2_02_FULL_56_15
TGGTATCCGTCCCGGCGCCTTCTATCTTTGCCCCCATCTGGATCAGGCACCTGGCCAAATCGACCACCTCAGGCTCCCGCGCGGCGTTTTCGATGATCGTCCTCCCCTCGGCAAGTGTGGCCGCCATCATAAGATTTTCAGTACCCGTCACGGTGATCATATCCATCGTCAGTTTTGTCCCACGCAGGCGGCTTGCGGTAGCACGGATATAGCCCCCATCCACATGGATATCCGCACCCATCGCCATAAGGCCATTGATATGCAGATTCACCGGTCTGGAACCGATAGCGCACCCTCCGGGTAATGACACATCCGCCCTGCCGTAATGCGCCAGCAGGGGACCCAGGACCAGTATGGACGCCCGCATGGTCTTGACGAGTTCATAAGGCGCAAAATAGTCCCGTAGATTGTAGTTATTGACCTCGATGTTCATGCGTTCATCTATAGTCAACTCCGATCCCATCCTGCCCAGGAGACCCATGGTCGTTGTGATATCGTGCAGGTGTGGTACGTTGCTGATCGTAACAGTCTCATCCGTTAATAACGTGGCTGCAAGGATCGGCAAGGCGGCATTTTTGGCGCCCGAGATGTTGATCTCGCCGTGCAAGGGAAAACCTCCCTGGATAATCAGTTTATCCACCGGTCGATCCACCCTTGGTAACCAACACCCTCAGTTCCCGCTGTCGCTCCCATTCACCCGGGGTCAAGGTCTGCATGGAAAGGGCATGGATCTCCTTACCCATGCTGTCGCCAAGCGCGCTGTATACCAGTTGATGACGCCGGACAGCGCTTTTGCCTGCAAACAGTTCACTGACGATTATCGCCTCGAAATGGCTGCCATCCCCGTTGATATCCTGCACGGATTCAGGTAATGCCTGTTCAATGAGTTGCCTGATACGCTCGATTTGCATGGATGAAACCTGACTCCGCTCGCTTCGATATGCAGGCATTATAAATTATCCAGGATTTTTAATTAAGGAAGCATTGCAGGACCGGGAAGCCTCAGTTCGGTTGTCTGTCAGGTGCTGATGGTGGGAACACCACCCACTCGCTGGGATTAGAGGGACTGCCCGGAAACCTCCAGCAGCCTTTCATTCCGCTCCGTCAACTTCTGGATCAAGGAGTCAATACCGCTCTTGCGGATCTCAGCCGCAAAAGAACCACGGTAGGTGCCAATCAGGCTGACCCCATCCACGGAGATATCAATCACCTTCCATTCGCCCCCGCTGACATGCATGCGGTAATTGATGGGGGTGGGGTTTGCGGAACCCTTGCCGGTAACCTGTGTTTTGATCACCACCAGGTTGGAATTCGGATCGCTTTCCATCGGTAAAAATTCCACTTTTTCATCCGAGTATTCCATCAGTGCCTTGGCATAGGTTCGGACCAGCAAGGTCCGGAACTGTACGGTGAACTGCTCCTGGCTGCCGGCATCTATAGTATTCCAAGCCTTTCCCAGCACCCATCGGGACATGATCGGAAAATCAAAATGCGGCACCACCAGCTCCTGGATCAGCTCGTAGAGCCTCTCGGGATGTGCATCGAGATTCTGTTTTTCCTGCGCAAGCCGCTCGATTACCTGACCGGAGGTGCTGCGAACCACATCCTCGGCACCAGGCGTTGCAGCGGAAACCGCTGCTGCCAGATTGATCATCAGCGTTAGGGCGCTTATGACGACGCCTGCCTTCATGGTAATAAGTCTCCGTTTGAAATGTATACTCGGCATGGTTCAGCAGAGCAACGCCGATACCGGGGGAAGGACCCGGCCGTCGTGCAGATGCCGTAATTGATCCGGTCGCACCGCACCCTGACAATTTCTCCGATACGGCCTTAAATGATATCCCACCGTCGCATTTTAAATGAGTTACCGGGGCATGAGAAAGCCTTTTTTCGAGAAAGTTCCTCCGGAAGAGGTACCGTCAATCAGCTGAATGCCGGGTCTGAATCGAGACACGCCCCCAGGTTCAGAAAGGCCTCCACATCAGGATCAGCTTGGGCAGCAGGGTCAAGGCGGCGAATAACGCCAGGATCATCGCCAGGGCCGTTAATAGTCCGAAGTAGATGGTGGGGATAAAGTTGGACATCACCAGGATCGAAAAGCCTACAATGATGGTAATCGCAACATAGTATACGGCGCGCCCGATACTGGCATGGCAAACACGCATGGTTTCCAGATAGTCGCCTCCGTGCTTTTCCAATTCCTCGCGGAAGCGGTAGATGTAGTGGATGCTGTTATCCACGGCGATACCGATGGTGATGGATGAGATGGTGATGGTCATCATATCCAGCGGGATCCCCGCCAACCCCATCAATCCGAGGATGATCAGGGCAGCGAGGATATTGGGAACAATACCGATGACGGCAAGAGTCGGGGATCGGAACAGGACCAGCAGCATCAGGGCAATCCCAAGAATGACGATGCCCAGCGTCTGGATTTGTGACCGGTACAGGCTTTGCAGCATGTTGTTGTATAACACCATCAAACCGGATAGCTGCAGACTATCCGGAGCCAGATCGAAATTGTTCAACAGATCGGTCCGGATCTTTTCCAGTAATTCCTTGCGGTGTAAATCCTTCATGGAATCCTTGACCCGCACGTTGATACGCGCCTCATCTTCGGCAATGGATACATAGGGCGTAATCATCTCGCTGCGCAGGGCCTCCGGCATCCGCTTGTTGAGGATCGCCAGTTCGAAGGTATCGAACTCCTGGCCCCGGGCGAGATCCTCGGCGATCCAGACAGTAGAGGCCAGTGAGCGTACCTTACCTACCCCTGGAAGAGTTTCCAGGTATTTATGTATTCCCTTGATCAAATCGATCTTTTCCGGGGTGAACCAATAATCCGCCTTGTCCACCTCAATCTCGCCGAACAAGGAATCGAACTCATCGCCTTCCCCTTCCGCAGGCTCTTCCTGCGGCTCTTCCTGTGGCTCTTCCATAAACTTGACCACCACATCCAGCGTGGTCGTTCCACCCAGCTTGTCATCAATCAGTTTCAGTCCGTGGTGAATTTCCGTGTCCTCACTGAAATAATTGACAAAACTATTTTCCACCTCGAGCCGGCTGATCCCGACAATACTGATTACCATCAGCAGCAGGCTTACCACCAGCACCTTGTTCCCGTGCCGCTCGGTAAGTTTCGCGAGCCCGGCGGTAAAGGGCACCTCCGATTGCTCGTCAGCTCCGCCCCGGGACCGGTCCAGCATGACCAGTACGGCCGGAAACAGCAGGAAACATAACAGCACGGTAACCGCCAGACCCATGGTCATCATCCAGCCGAAATCGATGATCGGTTTGATGGAGCTGAGCACCAGGGAACCAAAACCAATCATGGTGGTGAGGGCGGTGTAGAGGCAGGGCCAGAACAGTTTGCGGGTCGTTTCCTGAACCAGTTCACGCTGTCCCAGCTCCGGATGAACCCAGCATAACTGCCGGTAGCGCACGACCAGATGGATAATCATTGACATGGTTATGATCAGTACCAGGGAGATGAAATTCGAGGAGATGACGGTCACCTTCCAGCCAACCAATCCCAGCATACCGACCATCACCAGTACCGCGAGAAAACAGGTGCCAAGCGTCAATACCACCCAGCGGAGTTGCCGGAAAATTATGTACAGCATGGCGATCATGAAAATCATAATACCGCCGCCAAATACGACCAGGTCATTCTCAATAAAGGTGATCATGTCATCGGCTATCATCGGCACGCCGCCGAGATACAGGGTTCCGGTATTTTCATGGCGGGCCATGACCTCCCTGATCTCTCCGATCACGCCGCGGACTGCAGCATCGACCACTTCCTTGCCGGCAAAATATTCCGCGTTTACTTCTGAGAGTTCCTGCCGCTCTGCGCTGTCCAGGCCGGTTTCAAATTTCTTCAGGGTGAGTTCGTTGCGGCGCCGGGATAATTCCTGGTGATGCGCATCCTCCCTCAGCGTAAGCATCATCGCCGTCGTGGTCCCGTCCTTACTGATAATCAGTTCATTGAAAAGGGGGCTGTCGAGCAATTCCTCCCTGGCTTTCTCGATATCGACATCGGCGGCAATCAGCGTCCGGTAATTATTCGCCACATCGGAAAGCTTACCCTCAGCCTGCTTCAGCAACGGGGCATCAATCAGCGACATCACCGAGGCGATCATGTCCAGCGACCGGAATTCATCCCGTAAAGACCGGATGGTTGCCAGTGACTCATCGGCGAACAGATCGCCGTTCGGGACATAGGCCACGAACAGGAATTCGCTGGTCGCATAACGGGCGGTCAGTTCCCGGTAGTTACGGAGATCCTTGTCATTCTCCAGCAGCAACGAATCCGCCGAGGCATCCAGGTCAAAATCCCTGACATAAAAGGATAAATATACAAAAATTCCGCACAGCAGCAACAGTAGGATTACCGGTCTGCCGAGAACCAGATCGTTGTATAGCGCTGCCACTCGATTGGTCATATTCAGGTTTCTTTAAAAAATTATCGGGATTTCATACATAAAAAAAACCAGTGGAAGTCACTGGCCTCCATAACTACGTGGCGGCTGCATCAGTCAGCAACATCCTCCAGTAATTCTATCAGGTAACCATCCGGATCCCGTGCGAAGGCCAGTACCTTGTCGCCGCCTTTCATGGGACCCGCTTCACGTACTATAGTACCACCAGCCCGCCGGATCTGCTCACAGGCGGCATAGACATCGGGCACCCCGATGGCGATGTGACCATAGGCATTACCCTTGTCATAGCTATTGGTGTCCCAGTTCCAGGTGAGTTCCAGGACACTGTTTTCCCGTGCATCGCCGTAGCCGAGGAACGCAAGCGTGAAGCGACCTTCGGGAAATTCCCATTCATTCAGGAGTTGCATGCCCAGGGTATCACGGTAGAAGGATTTCGCTTGTTCCAGGTCCACCACGCGCAGCATCGTATGCATAATCCGCATTGTGTCACCCCCTCGATTGTTCAATTGAATAACTGTCGAGCTTAAGATCACCGCTTATTATCCTGCGGATAGTATCCACGTACAATTCATGTTCAACCGGTAATATCCTCTCGGCGAGCATCTCCGGCGTATCCTGCTCCTGTACCGTAAGCTTGCGCTGGGCGAGTATCGGACCGGTATCGTATTCCCCGACGACCAGGTGGATGGTTGCGCCGCTTTCTTTCTCTCCGGCGGCGATCACTGCCTCGTGTACATGCCTGCCATACATCCCCCGGCCACCGAAGCGGGGTAATAAAGAGGGATGAACATTGAGGATCCTTCCCTGATAGGTCTCCAACAGATAGGGCCCGATTTTTTTCATGTAACCTGCCAGGATTACCAGCTCCGCTTCATGCTCAAGCAGGGTATTGGTAATCAGCCGGTCCAGTTCATCCGGGTCTGGAAAGGCGGCGCTGCCGATATGATAGCCGGGGATCCCCTCAGCCATTGCCCGCTCCAGGGCCTTGGCCTCGCCATTGTTTGAAATTACCACCACGGGATTGGCAGCCAGACGGCCGGCCTTGCAGGCATCGACTATCGCCTGCATATTCGTTCCCCGGAAGGAAGCCAGG
>MGYR01000069.1:5703-6520 GCA_001801825.1 Gammaproteobacteria bacterium RIFCSPLOWO2_02_FULL_56_15
AGGCGGCGCCCTGCTGTGTATCCATATCCAGTATTCTTTTTAAGTTCCGGTGGTCATGCAGGATATCATAAACCGTCGGCACGGTTTCCTGCATAGCTGCAAACCCATCTCCGAATCCTTCCATAGGGAGTTCAAACTCCGGTCCTGCCGGCGGCAAGCTCTGGTCTATTCCTGGTTCCA
Source organism: Gammaproteobacteria bacterium RIFCSPLOWO2_02_FULL_56_15 (assembly GCA_001801825.1). Taxonomy (GTDB): domain Bacteria; phylum Pseudomonadota; class Gammaproteobacteria; order Eutrophobiales; family Eutrophobiaceae; genus 2-02-FULL-56-15. The sequence goes on from MGYR01000069.1 coordinate 5,884, forward strand.
TACCGAAATACTCACATACGCCCTTATGGATCCTTCGCGCTGCCTTGATCCTGCCATCCTGACTGTAACCGGCGATATGCGGTGTACCGATGCTCACCAGGGAGAGCAACTGCCTGTTGATCCGCGGTTCCTCCCGCCATACATCCAGCACCACATGCGCCTCCGGGTGTCCCTGGATAAACTCCAGCAGGGCATGCTCATCAACGACCTCGCCACGCGAGGTGTTGATCAGTACGGCATCCGGTCGTAGCTGTGCCAGGAAAGCAGCATCCACCATACCCCGCGTCGGGTAAGGGCCCGAGTTCATCAGCGGCACATGCAGACTGATGATCTCCGCCGTCCGGATAGCCTCCGCATCGAGATAGCCGGGATCACCGGTGCGCTCCCAGAGCGGCGGATCATGCGCGCTGCAGGCGATCCCCGCCGCTTCCAGCATGGATCGCAGCAAGGAACCCACGTGACCACAACCCACGACAACGGCCCTTTTCCCCTGCAGTTGCAGACCACGCTCCCTCTGCAACGCAACCAGAGCTGAGATCACGTACTCGGCCACCGACCGCGCATTGCATCCCGGCGCATGACAGAAACCGATCCCCCGACCCTGCAAATATTCGAGATCGATGTGATCCGTAGCGCT
>MGYR01000069.1:6668-6769 GCA_001801825.1 Gammaproteobacteria bacterium RIFCSPLOWO2_02_FULL_56_15
TCCAGATACTTTACCCATCCGGCTCTGTCCTGTCCGGACCCGTCGTCATCACCCGGGGCTTCCATCCTCCCGGCAGGGATGATGGGAATCCCGGCAGCGAT
>MGYR01000070.1:0-2609 GCA_001801825.1 Gammaproteobacteria bacterium RIFCSPLOWO2_02_FULL_56_15
GTCCGAAAAATCAGGGTCCGGAACTGATTGCGCCGGTTTAGCCGTCCGCTTCTGCTCCACGGTGGGGACGATAGTTTGCCGGTGGCCGTAAGGTTTCCATGCCGGGGCAATGACATTGGGCATGTCCGAACGATTCAGCAGGTTGGCGGGGGCCAGGGTAAATTCCCCGAAACGTTTATTGATCCTATCCATGACTTTATTCAGGCGATAAAAATTATTATCCTCTTCACTGAATAAATCGAACTGGCCTTTATCAGAACGGGGGTCCAATGCGGTGACCTGAACCTGGTGCACGCCTTCGCCATGCCAGTGGCGGTAGATCATGACTTTGCAGAGTTCGACCACCGGCCGGCTGTCATTGGTCGGGAACTTGGTTCGGAGCTTGTTGCTGCCCAACCAGCCTGCATCCGTACGCAGCCCGATGAAATAACGCTGTGCCTGTAACGAATGGGCCCGCAGCCGCTGCGCCACTTTTTCGACCATGTGGATGAGGTACATGAATATCACGTCCTTAACCGTGGTGTTGGGCGGCATCACCTTGCCGTGTCCCAGCGACTGCGGGGCCTTGATATTCGTTTCCACTTTGGCGGGGTCTTCCCCCTGGCACATTTTCCAGATACGCCGGCCGGGATTGCCAAAATGTTTGCCCAGCACGCTGATCGGTAACTTCGCCATATCGCCGCAGGTAATGACGCCGCGTTGCGCCAGAAACCCGCCTATGCCCTTGTTAATGCCACACAGTTCCATCACCGGCACATCTCTTAATCGGTCCCTGGCCTCCCACGGCGGAATAATGGTCAACCCATCCGGCTTTACCAGTTTGGCGGCATATTTGGCGGTGGTCTTGTCACCGCTCAGTCCGACGGAGCACGTTATTCCGGACACCTCCATAACGCATTGTTTAATCTCTTTGGCCATGGCCCGGGGCGGGAGATGCCAGTAGCTCTGGCAACGGGTAATATCCAGAAAGGCTTCGTCCACCGAGAAAACCTCTACGTCCGGGGTGATGTCCTGCAAGGCTTCCATGATCTTTATGGACACCTCGGCATAGCGTTCCGGCCGGGCCGGGATCTGGATAAAACCCGGACAGAGTCGTCTGGCCTCCTTAACCCGCATGCCGGTACGGACCCCATAAGCACGCGCCTCATAGGAACTGGTGATGATACACGTGCCCGTTAGGCCATTGGTTACGCCGATGGGGCGGCGCCGCAGGTCCGGATTATCGTATTGCTCGATGGACGCGAAGAAGGCGTTCATATCCACCAGGGCAATGAGGCGGGGCCAGAATTGTTTGCGATGTGTGTCCACCATGGGACATTGGATTGTATGAGTACCTTTGGAGAACTTTCAAGTGACATTAAAACCACCTGGGGTTGCCTATACCCAATAAGGGAACTATCATTCCCAAAATGGGAATTAAAAAACAGACCGGCCTTGCAGACACCCTGTTTACCAAAACCCAGCGCCGGGTACTGGGGCTGTTGTTCGGGAACCCGGATCGAAGCTATTACACGAACGAGATTGTCCGTTTTGCCGGGGCCGGCATCGGAGCGGTGCAGCGGGAACTGGAACGGCTCGCCGCTGCGCGTCTCGTTACCGTGACGAAGCTCGGCAACCAGAAGCATTACCAGGCGAACCGACAGGCGCCAATCTTTGAGGAATTGCGCAGTATTGCCCTGAAGACATTTGGCGTGGCAGACCAACTGCAGGGCGCACTGGCGCCACTGTCGAAGCGCATTCACGCGGCCTTCATCTATGGCTCGTTGGCAAAGGGAACAGACACAGCCAGTAGCGATATCGACGTGATGATCGTGAGTGATGACTTGTCGTTTCCGGATACCATACAGGCGCTGACGAAAGCCGAAGGCGCAACAGGACGTTCAATCAATCCGTCTATATATGGGCACGATGAATGGATTCGAAAGTTGTCGGAAGCGGGAGGATTTCTTCAGCGGGTAATGGAGCAGCCAAGAATTTATCTGATTGGATCGGACGATGACCTCCTCAAACCTTGAAAACCTCGCAAAGATTGGTAAGTTGAAGAAAGAACGAGTCAGCCAGACCGAGTTCGAGGGCTTGGTGAAGTCCGGTTGTGCCCGGCTCGCAGACACGCACACGACGTCGCTCTCCATGGAGAGTCGCTTCGACCTTGCATACAACGCTTCGCACGCGCTGGCCCTCGCAGCTCTGCGTTGGCACGGCTTTCGTTCCGAGAACCGATATTTAGTGTTTCAGTGCTTGCAGGAAACCCTTGGTCTGGGTCCGGAACACTGGCGTGTATTGGCGCTCTGTCATGAGCGACGCAATGTTGCAGAGTATCAAGGCCATCTGGAGGTGGAAGAGATACTGATTTCCGATCTGATCCGCATCACAGAAATGCTTTCCGAGAAAGTCTCTGCATTAGGGAAGGTTAGATGTAAGGGAGCGGGTTTCGATTGAGTCTGGCAAATAAACCAAAGAATGTCCAATATTGACATATGTCCATGATTCATGGACAATTAAAAAATATGGACAACCATCCCGATGCACATAATTTGATTACCGGAGCCATCGCCGCTGCGCGGACACTGGGGCTCGACCTTGAGCTCGTGCAAATCGATCCGCAGATT
>MGYR01000070.1:2635-6485 GCA_001801825.1 Gammaproteobacteria bacterium RIFCSPLOWO2_02_FULL_56_15
GCGGATTCGTCTTGGCGATCAAGAAGCGCAATACCTGGCCGAAGTGAAGCGGGGTTTGCGTCCAGCCACGCTTGGCGCAGCCTTGTTGCAACTGGAGCGGCTCGGGGAACAGGCCCTGCTGGTAACGGACTACGTGACTCCGCCGCTGGCCGACAAACTGCGGGAGCGCGGTGTGGCCTTCCTCGATGTTGCGGGCAACGCCTACCTGAATCGGCCTCCCCCCATGTTGGTGTGGGTGAAGGGGCAGCGCCCGGTGGAAAAGCCCGCTGCCGTACGAGCCACCGGACGAGCCTTTCAGCCGACTGGCATGCGGGTGGTGTTCGCACTGCTGTGCCGGCCTGAGTTGGTGGAGAGGCCATATCGTGAGATTGCCCGGTTTGCCGGTGTTGCCCACGGCACGGTCGGCATGGTCATCGTGGATCTGGTCCAGGGCGGGTTCATCATTGACCTCGACCAAGCCGGCCGCCGCCTGCGCAACTGTCGCCGTCTGCTGGATATCTGGGTGGAGGCCTACGCACGCACCCTGCGGCCGAGACTCTTGCTTGGCCGCTATCGCGCGCCGGACCGGGACTGGTGGGAGGTGGTTGAAGCTCATGCCTATAAGGTGCAGTTCGGCGCCGAGCCAGCAGCGGCGCGATTAACCCACTACCTGCGCCCAGGCGTTGCGACATTCTACGCCGAAAAGATTCCAGCCCGGCTGCTCGCTGACTATCGCCTGCACACCGATCCGGCGGGGGATATCGAGATCCGCAAACGGTTCTGGCCGTTCGAGCAGGCGTGGGACCATCCGGACCTGACGCCGCCAGTGCTGATCTATGCGGATTTGCTGGCGACCGGCGACGCACGCTGCATGGAGGCGGCAAAACGTGTCTACGAGACCTATCTTGCTGGATTTTTCGAACCGACCTGAACTGCACTATCTGGCGGCGTTGGCGGGCGCGTTTCGCGCCGCTACCGGAGATAGTCCGTTCTTCCTTGTCGGCGCGACGGCGAGGGATCTGTTGCTGCAATATGCGCATGGTATAAATTCTGGCCGCAAAACGCGGGACGTGGACCTTGCGCTTATGTTGCCCGACTGGGCGACGTTTGAAGCAATACGTTCGCGCTTACTCGCTGGTGGTCGTTTTTCTGCGAATGGCACGGCACTGCACAAGCTGGTGTTTGAAGGATTTCTTGAAGTGGACCTCATTCCCTTCGGCGCCATCGAGCGGGCTGACCGCTCGATCGCCTGGCCTCCCGACGGTGAGTTCGTGATGACGGTGTTCGGCTTCCACGAAGTTTTCGAGACAACCCTCCCAGTCCAGTTACCGGACGGTGAAAAGATTCGTATTGTCTCACTCCCTGCGTTGGCAGTACTCAAGTTGCTGGCGTGGACGGAGCGAAGACTTACCGAGCCCGGCAAGGACGCATACGATCTGGCCGCTATCCTGCGCAAATACCTTGATGCGGGTAATCACGAGCGTCTTTACACAGATGCGACCCGATTGCTGGACGAACCCGATTTCGATTATGAATTGGCCGGGGCGTGGCTGCTCGGTCACGATATGGCGCAAATACTGCCGCGGGCGGCGAGGCCGCGGGTCGCAGAGATTCTAAACAGGGAGGGCGACCCGCATGGCGCCGTCCTGCTCGCCGGCGATATGCCAATCGACGCTACTCGCGTTCTGGCGTTGCTGCAAAGTGCGGCCAAAGGATTCCGGGAGGTAACCGACTGATGAACACCGCAACTATAGTAGAAAAACTGGAGAAAGGGTGATGTTGCGCTTGCGTACCTACCAGGGAATTCAGATCCTGTCCCTGAAGGATTTTCTTGGAGGTGTGGTACCAGCCCCTGCTAGGCGATGGCATCGATCAAGCCTTGCCTCAATGAAGTCGTCGGTCTCCCGATAAGTTTCGAGAGATCACCGGTTACCTCCGCGAGCGCGCCATCCGCGATGTTGGTATCGAGCGTGACGACAAAGCCCGCCGCTCCCTCGCTTACCCCGGTTTCCTTGAGAATGCCCCGGAGGGCATCCGCGGTAACGGGCTTGTAGCTGACCGCCTTGCCGATGATTTCCCCGATGGTGGCCGCCAGCTCGTTGTAATCCCAGGCATGATCGCCACCCAGTTCATAGATCCTGCCGTCGTGACCGCTGCCGAGGAGAACCGCGACCGCACCGGCGGCGAAATCAGCACGGGTCGCGCTGGCGACGTGTCCTTTCCCCGCGGCGGCTACGATGACTCCGGTACTCTTGGCCGACTCGAGCTGCTTCTTGTAATTCTCGGTATACCAGTTGTTGCGCAGGATGGTGTAGCGCAGGCCGGATCGCTGAATATTTTCCTCGGTGGCCTTGTGCTCGGGCGCGAGGATCAGCGCCGTCGTCGCCGCCCTGGGTGCGCTGGTGTACACGATGTGTTTTACCCCGGCCGCTTTGGCGGCGTCGATCACGTTTTTATGCTGCTCGATCCTTTTCCCAACCTCGCTGGAGGATATCAGCAGTACCTTGTCGACGCCGGCAAACGCGGACTGCAAGGCGGCCGGATCACCATAGGCCGCGACCCGGATTTCGGCGCCACGCTCGGCGAGCAGGAGGGCCTTCTTTGGGTCCCTTACCACTGCGATGATCTCAACGCCATCGCCCTTTTCCAAAAGGCCGTTGATTACCAGTTTGCCGAGTTGCCCGGTGGCTCCGGTTACCGCAATCTTCATATTCTGCCCCCTGCTGTTTGGTGGAATACGTTACCGTTATTATCCATTACTCCTCTGCCGACGGGAACCCGTCGTTGCTTATGCCTCTTAATAGTGACGCTATAGACCTCCTCCGGGGTTAGGTTACCGGGCGGGTCGAAGGACATGGCCCGGTAGATGAAGTCGAAGATCGTGGGGGTGAGCGGCCCTCTCTTATTTATTCGCCCGGTTGCGCACCAGTTCGTCCACCACGGCGGGCTCCGCGAGCGTGCTGATGTCGCCCAGTTGATCCACCTCATTGGAGGCCACCTTGCGCAGGATCCGGCGCATGATCTTGCCGGAACGCGTCTTGGGCAGGCCCGGCGCCCACTGGATCAGATCGGGACTGGCAATGGCGCCGATTTCATCCCGGACCTGCTGGATCAGTTCCTGGCGCAGCGCCTCGGTCGGCTCGGTTCCGGCCATCAGGGTGACGTAGGCATAGATCCCGGTGCCTTTGATGGGATGGGGATAACCGACCACCGCGGCTTCCGCGACCGCCGGATGCAGCACCAGCGCGCTCTCCACCTCCGCCGTTCCCAGCCGGTGCCCGGCAACGTTGATCACATCATCCATCCGGCCGGTGATCCAGTAGTAGCCATCCGCGTCGCGGCGGGCGCCGTCGCCGGTGAAGTACTTGCCCGGGAAGGTGCGAAAATAGGTGTCCACGAAGCGCTGGTGATCGCCATAGACCGTGCGCATCTGCGCGGGCCAGGAACGCTTGATGCAGAAGGCACCGGCCGCCTCGCCTTCCAGTTCCCGCCCTTGCTCATCCACAATGCAGGGTTCAATACCGAAGAACGGCCAGGTGGCGGAGCCTGGTTTCAGATCCGTGGCGCCCGGCAGCGGGGTTACCAGGATGCCGCCCGTCTCCGTCTGCCACCAAGTATCCACGATGGGAGAGCGGCCCTCGCCCACCACATGGTAATACCACTCCCAGGCCTCGGGGTTGATGGGCTCGCCCACCGTGCCCAGCAGGCGCAAGCTGGCGCGGCTGTGGCGGCGTACGTGATCGTTGCCCTGGGCCATCAACGCGCGCAACGCCGTGGGCGCGGTATAAAATATGTTGACCTTGTATTTGTCCACCACCTGCCACCAGCGCCCCGGATCGGGATGATTCGGTACGCCTTCGTACATGAGGGA
>MGYR01000071.1 GCA_001801825.1 Gammaproteobacteria bacterium RIFCSPLOWO2_02_FULL_56_15
CAACCCTGGACCTGGCAGCTCGCTGAACTGTTCAAGGTCGAGAAAGGCAAGCTCCGCCGTATCGAAGCGATCCTGGAACGCTCACCCTACGGCATGAATGCCGGCTGGAGCAGTTGGGAAGACGGTATGTCTGACCGGCCGCGTGACGTGACGATGGACTGATGTGGGAGAGCCCCTCGTAGCCGGAGCTCTCGCAAAGCCGCCAAGCTCGCCAAGATAATCCCTGCTTCAAGTGTTTCTTGGCGGCTTGGTGAGAGCCTCGTAGGGTGGACACGTTGTTTGTGCCCACGCGAAAGCAATCTCAGGGATGACTGAACAACTCGATTCCGGGTGGGTATTCGGGGGATCTCGCCAAGGCGCAGAGTTCGCGAAGATAATCCCTGCTTCAAGTGTTTCTTGGCGAGCTTGGCGGCTTCGCGAGAGAAGGCATCCGCAGCGCAGGTTGGCACGCTGTCTGTGCCCACGCGGGATCAAACACTGGGGATGGCGAGACTAATAGCCTTTTTCGATATCCACCACGTTCAGCAACCGTTCCCCCGCGATATAACGCCGGAGGTTTTCCCGAATCACCACCCAGCGGCGGTCCAGAGCGCGATCCGATGTGGAGCTGTTGTGGGGGGTGATGATTACATTGGGCATGCTCCACAACGGATGACCCTGCGGCAGGGGTTCAGGATCGATGACATCGAGACCCGCGCCCGCGAGTTGCCCGTTGCTGAGTGCTTCGATGAGGTCCGCGGTAACCGTGGAACGCCCCCTTCCCACCGTGATGAAGTAACTTCCGGGTTGGAGGACATCAAAGAACTCGCGATCAAAGAGCGCGGTAGTCTCCGCAGTCAGCGGCAGGGCGTTGACGATCACATCCGCCCGCGAGGCGAGTTCAAGCAATTCATCGGCGAGTCCCACGTACTCCACAAATTCAGGTCCCTCTCGGCTCGTGTTGCGTGTGGCGATCACGCGCATGCCGAGACCATGGGCCCGCCAGGCCACTTCCGTGCCGATGCCCCCCAGCCCCGCCACCAGCATGGTCCGATCCTTGACTTCTGTCATCGGAGTGGTACTGGATGCAGCCCGGTTCCAATTCTCCTGCAGTTGGGCGCTGTGTGTCTCGACCAGGCCCCGCGTCAACATCATCATCATGGCGATCACATGTTCCGCGATGGGCGGGGCGGAATAGTGCCGGTTGTTGGTCAGGATGAAATGACTGTCCCGGATCTCCGGCAGCATGGCGCAGCCTTCCACACCCACGCCGTAATGCTGCAACCAGCGCAGTTTGGGCGCCGCCCGGACCACCGCCGGTGTGCAGTAGCCGAGATAGACCTCCATGTCACGCATGACGGACTCATCCGGTGGTTGGAAGAAACCCGTGTCCAGGGTCACCAGAGGGATATCCCCGGTAACTTCACGGATCCAGTCCAGCAGATCCGGGCGCGCCTTGAGGTCTTCGGCGGGGACCGAGATCACGATTTGTTCTGGTTTCCGCCAGCCGGGTCGGTCCCGGACGGCCACCGTATCCTCCTCGATGTTCATGTCCTTCAGGAAGGCCGCAGTCGCCGCATCCGGACCGGCGGCGGCAAGGCGCATGGAAACCAGGAGGAGGAGACAGAAGAACAGGGGGCCTGTACTGAGCTTGCTTGTATTCATGCTGATGTACCCTTATCGATGATTGCGACAGGTGTGATTGTAATACGGCGGATTGTCGATACAATCCCTGGAGCAGCTTGGAGTATACCGAATTTATCATTCTTGCGCTGTCTAAAGCAGGGTTGCCGGGGCTTGGACAGAGGGGGGATCGTGTATGAGTTTACGGGTGACAAGATCGGGGGGCCACACCCTGTCCGGATTGAACTGAAGGGATGCGCACCGATTCCGAGGTGATCCTCACGGGCCCCATCGGGCCGGTGCTGATGCACATGACCATCCCCATGATTATCGGGATCTCGGTGATGATCCTCTACCAGGTGATCAATACCTTCTTCGTCAGTCTGATGGGCACCGAGGCCCTGACGGCAATCAGCTTCACCTTCCCCGTGGTGCATACCATGACGAATTTCGGGGTCGGATTCGGCATCGGCGTCTCGGTTATCCTGGCGAAAAGCATCGGCGGCGGGGATCGCAGCCGCGCAAAGATGATAACCAGCTATACGGTATGGCTGGTGCTGGTGCTCGGGTTGCTGCTGGCCGTGCTGGGTATTGCCACGGTAAATCCGCTGTTCCGTTACCTTGGCGCGGGCGAAGACACCCTGGTACTGATCCATAAATATGTCGATGTCTGGTACCTGGGTTCCGGCCTGATGGTATTCCAGATCATCAGCAACGGCATCCTGCGCGCGACCGGCGATACCCGCCTGCCCAGCATCCTGATGATGATCTCCGCCGTGCTGAACGCCGTGCTGGACCCGATCCTGATCTTTGGACCGGGACCGTTCCCGGCGCTCGGGATCCGTGGTGCGGCCATCGGCACGTTGATCGCCTGGACCTTTGCCTCGGCCTCGGCTTTCTGGTTCTTGCTGAAGCGCGAGCAATTGCTGGATTTCAACCTGCCTGATCCGCGCAAACTGCTCAACTTCTGGCTGGAATTGATCCGGATGTCCCTGCCGATCTCCGGCGCCAACATGCTGATCCCGGTGGCCGGTGTGATCATGACGGGTTTCGTGGCCAGATACGGCGAACATGCCGTGGCCGGATTCGGCATCGGCAGCCGCATCGAGGCGGTCGCGATGATCGTCTGTATCGCCATGACCTCGGCATTGTCGCCCTATATGGCGCAGAACCTGGGCGCCGGTCAATATCAGCGCGCCCGCACTGCGCTGAAACTCGCCCTGCGTTTCGCCCTGTTGTTCGAATTCGGCCTCTATCCCGTCCTGGCGCTCACTGCGCCGTGGTTGACGATGATCTTCAGCAAGGACCCCCTGGTGCAACAGGTCGGAACTCAGTTTCTCTGGATCATGCCGCTCGGCTTCGGCTTCTACGGCATGGTCATCATCATCAATACCGGCTTCAATGCCGCCCACCAGTCGCACAAGACCCTCATCGCGAGTCTGGTGCGGCTGTTTCTCTGTTATGTACCGGCGGCCTGGCTGGGCGGTCTGCTGTTCGGGATCCCCGGCCTGTTCGCCGGGGCGGTGGCAGGCAACGGTATCGGCGCCATGATCGCCTGGCGCATGCTGCAGAATACCTGGCTGGGGATTGAGGCTGGGGAACTCCGGCAGTCCGCGGCTTAAGGAAGCTGAATAAGACCAGTCGTCGTCATGCCATTGCAAAACGGCGTCGATGCTGGGTCAAGCCCGGCATGACAAACTGGAGGCCGAAGCGTGAGTCTTAAATTCCAACAGCAGGCATGCTGGCGACGGTGCGCAACCGCCGCTTCGCCTTGATATTGTTGAACTCCGGTTTCTCGTCCAGCCGCTACCGCTGCGACGGGTTTTCGTCCCGAAACCCTGGAAAAAGTCCTGCGTCAGGCCAACTGCTTGTCGATTGGAAACGGTTGCATGAATGACCAAATGAGCCTAAAATATGGCTCAGTTAGACAAAGGAGGCTTTAATGGAAACCCTGACAAAAGACGTTGCAGAAATCCTCGGGCTCAGCCGCCGTGCCTCGATTTCCAAGTACGATCTGGCGCTGCGTTTTGCTGCGGGTCTGCCTGTGAGCACGCTGGATCGACTCTGCCGCGCTGTCGCACCCGAGGATAATTCCTTTCCAACCGAATTGATTCCCCGGGCCACTCTCAAGCGCCGTCGCGCAAAGAAGGTTCTCAGTCCTGAGGAAAGCGAACTGGTAGGGCGGCTGGCCCAGGTATGGGCCATGGCGCTGGATGTCTATCAGGACGAAGAGACGGCCCGGAGGTTCCTCAATGAACCCCATGCGCTTCTACAGGGTAAGAAGCCGATCGATGTGGCGCGAACCAATGCCTTCGGTGCCTCGGTGGTAGAGGATATCCTCGGGAGGTTGAAGTACGGCTCAGCGGCGTGAGCGTTCAACGCCTCGACCGCACGCTGATCGCCTACCGCATGGGCAATCCTGACGGTGAATATCCCATCTTTGATGCCACCGGTTCGCGACTTTATCCGGGGCGCTGGAACAATGCCGAAACACCGGTGATCTATGCCTCCGAGCATTACTCCACGGCCATGCTGGAGAAGCTCGTTCACGGTTCCGGCCACATGCCCCCGAATCAACATTACATTGCAATCACCTTGCCCGGCGGGATCTCTTTCGAGACCGTTACCAAAGACACCCTTCCCGGTTGGGACGATGCGGAATCGGTGGCAGCGCGGGAATTCGGAGTGCGGTGGGCGAATGAAGGTCGCACGGTATTACTGCTTGTGCCATCCTATGTGGCAAGGATCGAGCGTAATGTGGTGATTAACCCGCACCACGAAGAATTTTCCCAAATTAAAATCTCTTTGCCCATACCGATATGGTGGGATGCGCGATTATTTAATAGATAATGAAAAAAGGACACGGTAAATCCAATTGTTCGATGCAACACCCTTTATTTTCATTCATAGTGATATCCACGATCCCGAATCCGGGGGAACATATACCGTTAAACAATTTGATAGTTCCCGTATTCAAGGCAAAGACAGTATCGAAAGAATGGGAACCATCCTGCTGAGACCGGTCAATCCGGAATATCCAATAATCGAAATATCAAATGCTGCGGTAGGCGATGTAAACGTAATTGCTGAATTGATTGAAGTACTTCCCTGACTTGTTCCCGGCCACTGATTGACTCGGCGGTTCCCAAGTCAGCGCACCACGTTGATCAGCGTCCGGACATGCTCGTCCGTGGTCGTGTCGATGCCGGCGCCGTTGGCGAGGATGAATCCTCCGGTGTTCGCGAACAGTCCCAACAGATTTTCGCAGTAGGCCCGTAGTTGATCGGTGCTGCCCGCGTACATCAGCGAGGAAGGTACGTTGCCCATGACGCATAAGCTGCCGCCGAGGAGGTCCGCGACCCGCCGCATGTCGGTTTGATCGAAGAACCAGATCGCGCGCCTGCGGGGATAATCGGCGATGACTTCCAGGCGGTTGTTGTAGGTCCCCTCGGCAAAGAGCATCGGGATGATTCCCTCCTCGTTCAGCCCCTCCATCACGGCGCGCAGGGTCGGCCAGTAGAAGTTGCGGAATTGCTTGTCGGACATGAAGGCATCGGCCCCCTTGTGCAACGGGAAGGTGACGGTCGCCCGTCCGAAGTGGTCGCAGGAGCGCACGGTGTCGTCGATGATGATCGGGACCAAAGTCTCGCAGGCTGCCCGCACCTGCTCCGGCCGCCGGTACAGATCGGTCATGATCCCCTGGGTGCCCCGCAGGGTGTCGCCGATGATGTCGAAAGGCGCCTTGGCGAAAGGCGGGCTCATCAGGGACGGATAACCCTCCGCGGAGAGTCGCATTCCTATCTCCCGCGCCACGGCCAGGCACTGCATGGCCTCAGTCCCGGCCGCCATGAGTTTTTGCAGCATCTCCTGCACCTCCGGCATACCGAAGGGCAGGACATCCGTCCCGACCTGGGGCAGCTCGCTGAAGGTGGGCAGGGTCGGCATCCGGCGCAGGGGCTCCAGGGCCCCGAATACCCGCGGCAGGTAATGTCGCATCCAGTATCCGGAAGGGTCCCGGATCAGGGCCGGATAGTCATCGGCGCTCATGTATTCGCCGTCCAAGGTCTGAAACATCTGGCTGTCCGGCAGGCCGTGACCGGCCCAGATGTAAACCTTGTAATCGAGGAGATCCCAGACCCGACCCGGCAGGGGCGCCGCCATGATGGCGACATCGGGCTGGAATTCCCGGTGAAAATCCAGCACCGGTTGCAGGGCGCAGTCATAATTGTAAAGCAGATCGTAACCGGTGAATCCGGCCCGCTTCACGAGATAGGAGCCGATCACCGGGATCGCCGGCACCCGTGACGCCCCGGTGCACTGAATGGCATTATGCAGGATCCGGATCCGGCGCCGCCAGGCCGAGGCTGCTTTCGGTGTGCTGAAGTCAACCCCGGACGCCGCTTCCACATGTTTGAGACGCAACCGAATCCGTTCGTCTATCCCGAGGTTCCCCCAGTTTTCCGGTTTTTCAAACATCGCTGTTCTCGCATTATTGTTGTTGTATTGCGTCTCTGCCCGATTACCATCACGCTTGGACGCCCCCCGGGCTTCGGGCATTATAGCCAGTCAACCGCGGGCGGCAATCACCGTTTTGTTACATAATGTAGGGGCAGGCACAAGGCCTGCCCAGGGCGATCAGAACGGTGCCGGTATACGGGCAACCACGAGGGTTGCCCCTACGGGGAAGGCGTCCGATTGCCCATACCCGTTACGCATCTGATGTAGGGGCAGGCCTTGTGCCTGCCCAGGGTGACCAGAACGGTGCCGGTATACGGGCAACCACGAGGGTTGCCCCTACGGGGA
>MGYR01000072.1 GCA_001801825.1 Gammaproteobacteria bacterium RIFCSPLOWO2_02_FULL_56_15
CTTCGGCAGGGCCTTTAGGGATACACCGTAGGATTCCGTATTCTCAGTCCGGTTGATTACGCCAACAGCCACGTGATCCTGAAAATTCTTGCCCACGGCCGGAAGCTCATGACGTACCAGGATGCCCATTTCCGCCAGTTCCGCACCCGGACCAATACCGGAGAGGAGCAGCATCTGCGGCGAGCCAAAGGTTCCACCGGCCAGGATGATCTCCCGCCGTGCCCGCAGTATCCTGGCGCCGCCATCCAGGTGGATTTCCATCCCCGTGGCGCGCTTGCCATCCAGGAGTATGCGGGTGACCAGGGCCCCGGTCATGATCTTCAAGTTGGTCCGATGTCTGACCGGGTTGATAAATGCAGTCACCCCGGACTCCCGCCGGCCATCGCGGATGTTGGCCTGTCTGAGGTTGAATCCCTCCGGATCGAGCGTGCCGTTGAAGTCCGGGCAGCGCGGATAGTGCAGGGATGCCGTAGCATCGAGAAAACTGTGGTTCAGCGGGTTGGGGCGCTCGATATCGCACACCTGCATGGGGCCGTCCCTCCCGTGCCAAGGGGCTTCCCGAAAAGTCAGGTTCTTTTCCGAACGCGTAAAATACGGCAGGACCTCACGGAAGGCCCAGCCGGTATTGCCGGCCGCGGCCCAATCATCGAAATCGCGGGGATGCCCGCGGAAATAGACCATGCCGTTGGTGGAACTGCATCCCCCCAGTACCCGTCCCCGCGGGATCGGGATCGCTCTGCCCCCCATGCCCGGTTGGGATACTGTCTGGTAGCCCCAGCCCAGGGTCTTATGATTGATAAGGGCGGCGACCGCCGCAGGGATATGGATCAGGGGATTGGAATCGGGCGGACCGGCCTCCACCATGCAGACACTGACCTCCCGGTTTGCCGAAAGACGGTTCGCCAGAACGCAACCGGCGGTGCCGGAGCCTGCGATCAGATAATCAAATGTGTTCTCCTCAGCACCTGAACCCATATCCCCCCCTTAATGGATAGTATTACGATGCAGTCCGGACGGTGTCCCTCATACGGCAGCCGATACGGCAATGTCCGAGAGGCGCTGGAAACGTTCAAAGTTGGGCGCCCGGTCCATGATCCCGGTGCTCAGGCAGACAAAGCTCATATCCAGTTCGGGATCAACCCAGAACAGGGTGCTCCCCAGACCGTAATTACCAAAGGTTTCGGGAGAAGTAAGTGTGCCGTACAAGTGATGGCAGATGGAATCCCCGCGCAACGAGAAACCCAGCCCGATGTAGGCCGGGAAGGGCTCCCAGCCCACGGAAAGTGCCAACGCCTTGTACAATTCATTGGGTTTCTCCCCGGTATGGTTCCTGCGTGCGCGTTTCAGAATCACTGGCGAGAGGATACGTTTGCCATCCAGTTCGCCACCTCTCCTCAGCATTTCTGCGAATCGATACACATCGCCTGCTGTGGAAATCCCGCCCAGCCAGGGCATTTCGGATTCCGGTTCCTCGAAGGCGCCGTTCGGCCCCAAATCGCTGTGCCCCAGGTGCGCTACCGGGGAAGGTCCTATGAAAACCGGTGGGAAATGGCGTTCCTTGAGATCCCGGCGCACCCCGATCGCCGAGTTCTTCATCCCCAGGGGCCGGAACAACTCCTCATCCATGAGTTGCCGGTAGGAGCGCTTCTTCGGATCGGTACGACGGACCGCCTCGCCCATCAGGGCATGATGCACCAGCGGGGAATAATCCACCCGTTTGCCGGGCACTTCCGTGCCTTGAATATTTTCACAGATCGCGGCGATGATTTCATCCAACCGATCGATGTACATCCCTGGACGGGGGGTATAGACACTGGGCAGGCCGGAGCTATGGGTGAGCAGGTGGGTGAAGGTGATGCTTTCCCGCAATCCGCCGGAGAATTCCGGGATGATTTCCGCAACCCGGGTGGTCAGGGCAAACTGCCCCTGCTCGATGGCCCTTAGTACCAGTACATTGGTAAAGGCCTTGGTGGTGGACAAGAGGCTAAAGACCGAATCTTTTGATATCTGCCGGCTGCCGGCAGCGTCGTTGGCCCCCATGGCCGCATGCAAACCAAGCACCCCGTGCCTGCCAACAGCTATCGCCGCCCCGTAGTATTTTCCCTGACGGATATCCTCCTCGATAACTGTCCTGAGATAGTTCAGTCGATCCGGGTTCAGTCCGCTTTTTTCGATAGCATCAGTCATACCCAAGCCCTCCGGTATACGGGAATCCCGCCTGAAATAGTGTATCTTCCTCCCTGGCCGGTCATCCTGTTTTTCGCTCATTGACCGAGATTCATTATTCCCACACTATACTACGACTGGGTTACCAATGAACACCCGCTTTATAGTATTTCAGCCAGGTGTTCCAATCACAAATTATTCTGGAGGTTTATGGCATGGGTGAACAGACACGCACAGAACTGGCGGCCACAGGACTGAAAATTCGTAGAGAGGTACTGGGGGATAGCTACGTAGACAAAGCTGTGAACAATGCCACGGCATTCAACCAGCCGATGCAGGATCTGGTCAATGAATATTGCTGGGGCGCAATCTGGGGCCGGGAAGGCCTGACACGCAAGGAACGCAGCCTGATCAATCTCGGTATCCTGACAGCACTCGGCCGCATGCCGGAAGTGGAAGCGCATGTTCGGGGGGCCCTGCGTAACGGACTGACCGAGCAACAGATCAGCGAGGTTTTTCTGCAAACCGCCATCTATTGCGGGGTACCCGCAGCCATCGACAGTTTCCGCGCAGCGGCAAAAGTCCTTGCAGAGAAAACTACCTAGCACGATGCCTGCCGGGAGTATTGGATTCATCGGTCTCGGCAACATGGGTGCGCCCATGGCGCACCGGCTGGTGGAGGCAGGGTACTCCCTCCAGGTGCATGACAAATCCGCCGAAAGACGGAAGGATTTCATGGATCGGCATCCCTGTCATGATCCACCTGATCTGGTTTCGCTCGGGCGATCCAGTGAACTCGTCATCACCATCCTGCCCGATGGCCATATCGTCCGGGAAGTACTGCTCGGAGTGGGCGGCGTAGCTGCGGGGATGTCCGCCAACGCCCTGGTCATCGACATGAGTTCGTCCTCTGCGGTGGGGACACTAGAAACCGCAGCGTTGCTGGCGGAGTCTGGTATCGGGTTTATCGACGCCCCGGTCTCAGGCGGGGTTAAAAAAGCTGTGGATGGCACCCTGGCGATTATGGCCGGCGGTGATGCGCACCTGATTGACCGCGTCCGGCCCGTCCTTGAAGTGATGGGGAAGGTATTTCATACCGGACCCGTGGGTTCCGGGCATGCCATGAAATCATTGAACAATTATCTCTCGGCCGCTTCACTGGCCTCGGCATGTGAAGCCATTCTTGCCGGCAAGGCCTTCGGCCTGGATCCAGCGCGCATGATCGAGATCCTGAATGCGTCCTCGGGGCGCAGCAACAGCACCGAATACAAGTTTCCTGGTTTTATCTTGAATCAGGCCTATAACTCCGGTTTCGGAATCGGACTGTTGGCGAAGGATCTGCGCCTGGCTCGGGAACTCATGGATTGCACAGGCACACCGGACACGCTTCTCCGTGCCTGCGCCGGCATCTGGCAACAGGCTGCAGAGCGACTCGGTGAACTCGCTGATCATACGGAGGTATATAAATTTCTGGAATCGATCAGCTCGGATGCTAAGTCCCAAGACACCTGATTTCACAGCGAAGGATTATTCTGACCAACGACACCCGGAACGATGAACGATCTCATACCCTATGAAGTCTACGCCATTCGCTATGCAACAGTGGAACGCAGGGCGGATGAAAACTTTATCGGCGGAGATCCTCACGATTCCGGGATGGCGATGGATTATTTCATCTGGGTGGCTCGCAACTCGATCCATAGCTATGTCGTCGATACTGGATTCAATGAAAAGACTGCTGCGCGACGCAGGAGGCACTACCTGCGTTCACCGGTGGAAAGCCTGCGGCAACTGGGCATTGAAGCCGGTGAGGTCAAAGACCTTATCATCACGCATTTGCATTATGATCACATCGGTAATTTCGATCTATTTCCCCGTGCGCGTTTTCACCTGCAGGACGGCGAGATGGCCTTTGCCACCGGCCGATACATGAGCTCGTCCTTGTTCTCCCAGGCTTATGAGCAGGATGAGGTCTCCGCCATGGTGCGCAATGTCTATGCGGGGAGGGTTAGCTTCTATGACGGCGACGCCACCTTGGCGCCCGGGCTATCCGTGCACCTGATCGGCGGCCATACACGCGGCTTGCAGGTGGTACGGATATGGACGCGAGTGGGCTGGCTGGTGCTGGCATCCGACGCCAGTCATTACCGCCGCAACCTGATCGAAGAACGACCTTTTCCTATCGTGTTCGATGTAGGAGAGATGTTTGATGGCTGGAAGCGCCTCCGGGAACTCGCGGAAGGGACGGAAAATATAATCCCCGGCCATGATCCGGTAGTCATGCTGGAATATCCGGCGCCGGCTCCTTCCATGGAGGGTTTTGTGGTTCGGCTGGACTCCAAAAAATAACGGCTGCGGATACTCCTGTATCCCGCAGCCGTATTGATGTTCAGAGAAGAAGGGTTGCTTCTACATACTCCGCGACTCTGGCATCCCTCCTAGTTCGCGGATAACAGGGAGCTTACATCCTGCTCGAATTCCTCGAAGCTCAGCGCCTTCTTGTGCATCATGGCGACGTTGCCGGCCTTGTCATAGATCATGGTCATCGGCATCTCACCCCACCACTGCTCCTCGAATTCGGAGTAAAACTCCTCTTCGGTTGAAGCCGCGCGGTATACCGGAAAGCGCGGGTTGTGCTTGCCGAGAAATTCCGCAATGTCTTCCAGCTCATCCGGCTCGTTCATGGATATCGCAATAACCTGCAATCCCTTAGACTCGTATTGATCATACAGCTTGATGATGTCCGGGAATTCCTTGATGCAGGGTGGACACCAAGTCGCCCAAAAATTGAGGACCACCACCTTGCCCTTGTTATCGCTGATGATGGACTTGATTTCATCGGCATTGACTGCTGCTACCTCGCCTGCTTCAGCCGCGGGTAGCGACATGGTCAGAACCAGCGCCAGGATACATCCGAGAATTCCAGTTAGACTCCGGACACCTATCTTATTCATTACTGCCATCCTGTTCGACTACTGTTGCGCCAGCATCTGTTGCATGGCGCTTTCCACCATGCCGAAGTCTTCCGGATTAACCCCGGAGATGTTCGCCTTCACCAGTCGGTTGATGTTCACCAGAAAAGTGTTCTTGACCGCGGGGTCCAGCTTGTACATGCGGACCGCCACATCCTTCTGCCCCTTTTTCAACACCACCAGAGGTATTTCGATCCCTTTGGCCTGTTTGAGTTCTTCGAGCCAGGGTTTGGCATCCATACCCGCGACCACGACTGCAACCGCCTTGAACTTGCTGTCCTTATTTGCTTTATAGAGCTCATCCAGCTTTACGATCAGATCGGCGGTCTCCTCGTTGGCTTCCTGGAAAAACCCGAGAATATTCGGATCATCCTGGAACTCGCAGACATAGCAGATTCGCTTTCCCGCATAGGCACCGGTGACATCGAATACCGCAAAGGACAGCGTGGGTTCACCCACTACCAGTCCGGAAGCGGCAGCATCAACGGCACCCGCCGTTGATGCTGCACACAGCAGACCAGCCAGTGACACAGCCTGGACCAGCTTGGAGAGTTTCATCTATGCATCCTCCTCGGCGGCAACACTGGATTGGATCGGATAACCCAGTTCTTCCCACTTGAACCAGCCACCTTCAAGAATCTTGGTTTTGAAATAACCGAACTGCCGCAGTTTTTTGGCCATGTCGATGGAGTCCGCATCATCTCCCGCGCAGGGACAGTACAGGACCAGGGTCTTGTTACGTGGCAAGGTGACAGGCGGCATGATGGCGCGAACCCACGGATAACTGATCGCACCGGGAATGTGCTCCTCTTCCCAGGCCATAGTCGGTGCATTATCCACGATGATAACGTCGGTGGAACCTGTTTCGATCAGTTTCAGGAGTTCTTCCGGCTTCATAAAATCCGGTGTGAATGCCATCCCGTCTTCAACGAATTCCCCGTCAACAAATTCCTGGCTGAAGCCCGCGGTTGACATCAGCAAGGCAGCCAGTCCGGCGATGAAGGAGTACAGGTTTCTTCTAGTGATATTTTTCATTACTACAGACCTCGCTTGTTGATTTACCAATTCATTACTACTCATGTACATTCAAGTATTGCAGCAAAATGCCTTCAATATCACCAGTTGACGCTATTTTTCATCTGTTACTGTTTCGCCGCCACGCTATCCTGGGATGAAGTCCTGCCTGCCTGGGTCAATGTCGCACCGCTAACCGCCTTGGAGATATGGGATTCCGGTTTGTAAATCCCATTCCGGTAGGACGACATGGTGATGGTGTAGCCCGGTATGCCGCCGGCCACCATGAAGTGCGCATCTCCCGGTCGCAGCAGGCCAGGCACCTTGCCGCCCGGCTTCAGGCCGGCCTTGAAGGTCTCGACCCGATCCGCGGGGATGTACCCCGAATCAATGGCACGCTGGACTGATGCGATCTCGGCAGGATGCAGATCCTCGAAGGCAACGCTGGTCTGGTCATCGATATAGGCCTGCAGGCTCTCCCTGCTATAGCCCAACCGATCCTGCAACTCCTGGGCGATCTCCGGATTGAACAGGATGAAAAACTTGCGATGAGATCCACCGAATCCACTTACGGGACCATTCGGGGTCTCCCGGACAGCGCCACGACCACTCTTGATATCATCAATAACGCTCTTCAGGACATTCTCCGGCGGCACCAGGGCCACTGCACCACCACCGTAGATCTTGGTACCACCCATCTGGCCGTATCCGCCGGTCACCGAGATGGTCACCACACTGTCACTCTCCGCAAAACCCTGGCTCAGCCGGTACGGCTCCCATGGACTCTGCGCCTGGTTCTCGGCAAAGGTCGGAAACGCATGCGCCCCGGGTCGGCCCACCAGAGCCATGTCATTCGCCGCCGGCCAAGTCTGCCCCAGGTTGATCATCGCCATTCGTATCGCCCGCCCGATCGTGCTGTTCGCCCGATTCCCGTAACTGAACATTCCCAGTCCGGAGTTCATTCCGATCTCATCCGCAATCGGTCCGCTCACCCCAATCACCAGGTTGAACGAGCCCGTCGAGGTCGCAAAGTGCAACTCGTCAAACTGCGGATCCGCCAAGCCTTCCACCGCCGCCAGGATCACCGGCAGATACTCCGGTTTCGCCCCGGCCATCACCGCGTTGATCGCCACCTTCTCCACCGTCGCCATCCCGTTGCGCGGCGAAATCGGCCCTAACTCCTCTTCCGGCGACCGCGTGGTCCCGCTCAGCATCCACTTCACCCGCTCCACTGTCGGCGCCACCACCGGCAACCCGTCCGTCCACTGACTCGACAGAAACTGATCGTTCAGGTTCTCCAGCGCCGCCTCCAGCGACTCCCCCGTGACCTTGATCGTATCCCGCGACGACGTCTTCGTCTTCGGGCTCTTCTCCTCCGCCGTCACCGGCTGCGTCAGCTTCGCGATCATCTCGTCAAAATACGCCGCCGCTACCGGCGCCGCCCGCTCCTTGCTGATCCGCTCCCGGTAAAACTTGTCTGCCGCGACCGCAACGATCCGCATGTTCGGTACTCCATTGTCCTCCGCGGATAAATGCGCGTTTTCGTTGAACTGTGACGTCGTAAAATAGACTGTCGGCATCCCCAACTTCTCTAATCTTGCTGTTCCGGCGCCGCCGGCCCAAGTGCAAGACCCTCAATCCCCCACACCATAGAGTACGGTGTCCACCTCCTTCACAATTTGCGTGGCGCGTTCATCTCCCAGGTCAAAGGGTCCCTGGTAGCGCACTGTCTTCGTATTCGGATAGCGCTCGTTCAGCAATTGCTCCACGCCATCCCAGAAGTTGTCACCCCCGGCCTTGCCTATCCAGTAGATCCCCACCGTCTTCCCGTCCAGCGCACTCACCCGCTCCGACGGCGCATGAAACGGCGGCGGTGGGATCTCCCCCCGCGGATTCAATACCTCCAGCGCCACCTCCGCCGCCTGCAGTAGCCCGGGCAGCAACAGCAATACCCCCACCGCCATGCCTTGCAATAGTCTCTTCATGCTCAACTCCCGATTCATATCTATATGATTGTTGGTTGATCTTTAGTATTCGAAATCCTACGAGTAGTGTACGCTCTCTTCCCTTCTAAGACACTTGTTCAGTGAATAGTTCGCGCGGCAAATTATTCATCAATTCAGCATTTTGATCCAGTTGCGATCGAAGTATATTTATCAGGATATTAGCGTAGCGAATTCAATCCCTTAACTACAGCCCCTGGTAGGAAAAATAACATGATAATCAATGAGATGATATACTATACTTACCATACTGTTTAACAGGAACCCGGAAATAAAATACTCATCGTATAATTAAGGATTAATTGTGGAATTAGCTTATCGCTCACCCCGGATATGGACAGGAAATATAGAAGATCGCTGTGAGGCCTTGACCCGCTCGACCACAACCGACATGAACCCGCGCCGCTGATGGTGGCGGCACCACAAAAAACCCCGGCCATACCGGGGTTTTTTGTTTTCCCATCAAACGGACATTATTGCGAATTGATACGCATGGGCTTATAGAGATTGGGCTGACCTGCCAGCACATTGATAATCATGTCCGGGGTCACCGGGGCGCGATTAAACATATGTCCGCCCAGCGCATCCGATAAGGCCGACAGCAGCGCCGAGGCGCCGGCGCCCATGGGTGGTTCACCCGCGCCCTTGATTCCCAGTGGATTGTCGGCGTCGGGTAGATCAACGCCGGCCACATCCATCTGCAGCGGGACATCCAGGTAGCTGGGTGGCTTGGTCTGGTACAACCCGACATTAGCCGGCAGACCATTTTGCGGGTCAAAGACCGTGTGTTCCAACCCGGCCATGCCAAAACCCATCACCGCGCCGCCCTTGATCTGAGTCGCCAGTCCCATGGGATGGATAACCGTGCCGCAGTCGGATACCGCGACATAATCCAGGATTTGATACTTGCCGGTTTCCAGATCCACTTCGACACTCATAAAACCTGTGCATAGGCCAGCCGGGGTACCGGTTCTTGGAGGATTACCGGGGCTTGCCGGGGTGGGAGGTTGCCCCCCGAAGCCGGGACCACCCGGATTATCCCTGGCTACGCCGATGAGACCCGTGCCGACGATACCCGCCACCGCCTCTTTGGTTTCGCCGTTCAGATCGGCTGGGACTTCCTGGCCGCTGAATTTGCCGCCGAGTTCGATGGCTCGAGCCGCGGCCTGGGCATAGGTCAGGGCCTTGCTGGGATCGGCCTTGGCAAACACCTTTTCCTCGCCGATATCGTAATCTTCCGCCGTACCGCCGAGATCCTTGGCGGCTATCTCCTTTAATTTGTTGATGGCATCCATGGCTGCCACATAGTTGGTCCGGGTCATGGTATTCGAGGTGTTGCTGCCTCCCTGTGCCATATTCCAGGGCAGGAATTTGCGGCTGTCACCGCGTTCGATGACGCAATGCTCCCAACTGCATTTCAGCACTTCGGCCGCGGCGCGGGAAGTGCCACTATGGGAAAAAGTGCCGAGATTACCGACACCGCTGTGGATATGCAGGATGCCGTCCGGCGTGATACGAACCAAGCCATCCATACCGCTGAAACCTGCCTCGTGGAAAGCCTGGCCGATGCCGACACCGATGACTTTGGTACCCTGCTTGGTGCCGCTCAGCTTTTTCTTTTCACTCCACTTGAATAATTCCGCGCCTTTTGCCAGCGCCTCTTTCTGATAGGCACTGGAGAAGTTGGCCCGACTCCCATCCGGACGTGGGCCACCATATTTGGAATTTTTATCCGCGGCATTGAGACGCCGGATCTCCACTTGATCGATACCCAGGGTCCGCGCGGCCTTGCTGATTACCGGCTCCATGCCCTCGACAATCTGGTTTTTGCCGGGACCGCGCTGGGCGCCTTTCGGCGTCGTGTTCGTCACGACCGTTATGCCGCGATAACGCATAGCCTCCGGTTGATATAACACGCTGACAGCATCAGCGGCGGCGCCATGTTCGGAGTTACTGCCATAGGGGCCATTTTCCAGCACAATATACAGGTCTGCCGCGGTCACCCGGCCTTGCTTGGTGAAACCCATGCGGATACGGCCTTGAAAACCCGGTCGACCGGTGCCTATTGCATATTCCTCAGCACGGCTGATGCGCAGCATCACCGGCCGGTTGGTTTTTTTCGCCATCAGCGGGGCGATGGCCATGGTGGGGTGGGTGACGATCTTGGAACCAAATCCGCCACCACAATATTCCGCGATATAAATCAGGTCCTTGGATTCAATCCCTAGCATCCCGGCCAAGGCCGGTTTGACCATGCTTTGACTTTGCGTGGAACCGTGCACGATACATTTGCCGTTTTCCCAATAGGCCATGCAACTCCGGGTCTCCAGGCAATGATGGATGTTGCTGGTGGTGACGAAGGACTCATCGAGGATCAAATCCGCTTTCTTAAAACCCGCGTCCAAATCTCCAAATGTCCAGGTATTGGTGGCCTCGCCGGTCGGTAACTGGCTTTCCTGCACATCGGCGAAATCCCGCGCCGACCACTTGATGATTTTCAGTTGCGCAGGTTGTCCAAACCCGCCGCTGGCGACGATATTGCCTTCCTGACGGCCATTCGGACCGCCCGGATATAAACTTACCAGCGGGTCCAAGGTATAGGGTAGCGGTTCAAGATCCAGGACGATCTTATCAATGGCGTCCGCCGCTGCGGTTTCAGTATTGGCCGCTACAGCAAGTATGGGGTCACCGACATAGAGCGGTTCGTTGGTCAATGGACGTTGGTTGATGGATGGTCCAGGTGCAGCTGGGGGCGCATTGGGAGGTGGGGCAGGCGGCGGAGGTAAATCGTCCGCCGTCATGATAGCCACTACCCCGGGGACCTTGAGAGCCTCGGTGGTGTCAATGCTGCGCACCCGCGCATGCGGTATCGGACTTAATAGCAATTTGCAAAACAGCATGCCGTCCGCGCGGAAATCCTCTGCATATTTTGCCATGCCGGTGACCTTGGCTTGGACGTCAGGTGGTGTAAA
>MGYR01000073.1:0-930 GCA_001801825.1 Gammaproteobacteria bacterium RIFCSPLOWO2_02_FULL_56_15
AGTGTCGGTTATATCCTCTCCGCCCGGGATCTCATCGTCAATGATATGGAGATCGCGGTGGAAGGCGCCCAACTGGATGGCATGATCTGCCTCACCTCCTGTGACAAGACGCCTCCCGCCCACATGATGGCGGCCGGCCGCTTCAACATCCCCACCATCATCGTGGTCTGCGGCTACCAGCCTGCCGGCACCTATGAGGGCAAGCACGTGGATATCGAGGATGTCTTCCTCGGCGCCTCCCACACCGCGATGGGCAAGCTGTCCAAGGAGAAGCTCATAGGGATGAGTGAGAACGCGATCCGCGGGCCCGGCGTCTGCCAAGGGATGGCCACCGCCAACACCATGCACGTAGTCTGCGAGGCCATCGGCATGGCCCTGCCGGGTAGCGCCCCGGTGCTGGCCAACAGCCCCAAGATGTTCGACGATGCCCGGGCCGCCGCGAGGCGCATCGTCGAGATGGTGCTGGAAGACCTGCGTCCCCGCGAGATCCTGACCCCCGGTGCTTTCCGTAATGCCGCCGCCGCGGTACTGGCGGTGTCGGGCTCCATCAACGCCGTCAAACACCTGCAGGCCACGGCGGTCGAGACCGGGCTGGATCTCGATGTATTCAAGCTCTTTGAAGATCTTTCCCGCAAGATCCCGGTGCTCTCCGCCGTGCGACCGAACGGGGAGAATACCATCGAGGAATTCGAGGCCGCCGGCGGGGCCCGCGCCATCCTCGCACAACTGGGGGACTTGCTCGATCTCGAGGTCATGACTGTGACCGGCAAGACCCTGCGCGAGAACCTGAAAGGAGTGAAGGTCACGAACGAGGAGGTCATCCGGCCCGTAAACCGGCCCTTCTCCAGTAAACCACCCATTGTCATCCTGCACGGCTCGCTCGCACCGGAGAGCGCCATCATCAAGCTGGGGACCAGCAAGAACCGCACC
>MGYR01000073.1:958-1498 GCA_001801825.1 Gammaproteobacteria bacterium RIFCSPLOWO2_02_FULL_56_15
GCACCGGAGAGCGCCATCATCAAGCTGGGGACCAGCAAGAACCGCACCCTGGCGATGACGGGCCCGGCCGTGGTCTTTGAAAACGGCTTGCCGGCGACCGAGGCGTTGAAGCGCGGGGAGATTAAAGCCGGCGAGATCATCGTGGTCCGGGGCGACGGACCCAAGGGCTCGCCCGGCATGGGTGGCAGCGCCGGATCGGTCCTGTTCGCCCTCGATGCCCTGGGACTTTCCGCCGAGATCGGGCTGGTCACCGACGGCCAGTTGTCCGGCCTCTGCAATAAGGGACTCACGGTAGCCGAGGTCTCCCCGGAGGCGGCCATCGGCGGTCCCCTGTCCCTGGTGGAGACCGGCGACACCATCATCATTGATGTGGAAAAACGCCAGCTCGATCTCGACGTGCCCGCCGAGGTGCTGGATCAGCGCCGGGCGGACCGGGGCGAACCCGTCCTGCCGAAATACAAGGGCTATCTGGCCATCTACCAGCGGAACGTACAGCCCATGTCGAAGGGCGCGGTGCTGGTGGAAGAATAACGGAGTGGG
>MGYR01000073.1:1509-5994 GCA_001801825.1 Gammaproteobacteria bacterium RIFCSPLOWO2_02_FULL_56_15
CGTATGGGTCTGGCCATAACTGGAAGGTAACAATTATGTTCGGACCTCACAAAAGCGATCCCATTGCCACCCGTACCTTACGACGTCCGGCCCGCAGGGAGTACGGTACAGTCAAGGGAGATATCTGTGTCCTCGGCGCCGGCATCTCCGGCATCTCCGCAGCGCTTGAGGCCGCGAAACTTGGCCGCAGAGTGGTGCTGGTGGATGGCTCCCCGTCCCTCGGTGGGCAGGCGATCAATTCCATCATCGGCACCCTGATCGGACTCTATAGTCATGGCGAGAAGCCCTGTCAGATCACTCACGGCATCGCTGATGAACTGGTGAATGAGATGACCGCGGCCGGGGACATGCTGCGGCGCCAGGGCGGCGGCGCCGGGACCGTTACTTACCAGTACGATGAGGTCAAGCTGGCCCGGTGGATGGAACGGAAAGTGGAAGCTGCCGGTATCCAGACGCTGCTGGGGGCGGTCCTCACTGGTGTCGAATTCAGTGACCGCCGGGTACGGAACGTTGATTTCGCCACCCGCTTCGGACCGGTCCGCGTCCGGGCCAATGGTTTTGTCGATTCCTCCGGGGACGCCAGCCTCTGCTATGAGGCGGGCCTGCCGGTACGGGAACCGGAGGAGCCCATCTATGGCACCCTGAACTTTCTGATCGAGAATTACGACCCGGTGGCCGTCAAGGATCTCAGTATGCAGGAGATCCATAAGTTACTGTTATCGGCAGGTCCGAAATACGGGTTGACCCGCCACGACGGCCACCTGATGCCCTTCACCGGCAAGGGCATCATGCTCGCCAATATCGGCCATTTCGAGACCCCGCTGGACCCACTCGCTGCTGCACAGATGGTCTTCAAGGGACGCCAGGAAGCGGATAATGTGCTCCGTTTTCTCCAGGGCGAGTTACCGGCGATCTTCAAAAATGCCAGGATCCGGGCTTACGGCAATCCTGGTATCCGGCAGTCCCGCTGGATCTGCAGCCGACGGCAATTGACTCTGGATGCGATCCGCAAGGGGGAACGCCCGATGGATGCCGTGGCCCGCTGTGCCTGGTGGGTGGAACTGCACAACACCATCGAACTGGTGCACTGGGAGCGGTTCCCGGAGAATCATGTCTATTATATCCCGCTAGGCTGCATGGTCCCCGATGGGGCCGACAATATCATCGCCGCCGGCCGCTGCGTGGATGGCGACACCCATGCCCTTTCGGCCATCCGGGTCATGGGCCCGTGTATCGCCATGGGCGCTGCCGCAGCCCATGCCCTGAATCTGCTGGGTGACGGGTCCCTGCATAGCCTCGACCTGGCCAGGCTGCAGAAAGCGCTATATGACAATCTGGACCGGGCCGATTAAGCGTTTCCTCTGAACCGCTTGTCATTGCCCCCGGACGGATTACCATACACAGGCAACTGAATATGAATTCCATGAAAAACAGAATACAGAGTGCTGGTTTCACCCTGGTGGAACTGCTGGTCGTGCTCGCCATACTGGGACTGCTCATCGGATTAGTAGGCCCCCAGGTCTTGAAGCAATTGAGCTCTGCTAAAACCGATACCGCCAAGCTGCAGATCGCTGATCTGGGCGCGGCTCTCGATCTCTTTTACCTGGACAACAGCCGTTACCCGTCCGCGGATGAAGGGCTGCAGGCCCTGGTACAGGCGCCAACAGACACTCCGCGATGGAACGGTCCTTACCTCAAGAAAAACACGGTGCCGAAGGATCCCTGGAATCTGGAGTATCACTACGCTTTCCCCGGGGAGAACGGCGCTTATGATCTCTATTCCTGGGGCGCCGACAATTCCCCCGGCGGAGAAAAAGACGACGCCGATATCCTGAGTTGGGAATAAGAGAGGGCGCAATCCCGATTAAGCTCCCGGTAACGACGTCCATGTATCCCAGCACCGGAAGCCGCGCCTTCACCCTGGTGGAATTGCTGGTGGTGCTGGCGATAGCTAGTCTGGTCCTGGCCCTGATCCCACCGCTGCTGGATAATATTCTGCCGGAAAACCGAGTCAGGGGCGCCGCCCGCAACCTTGCCACAGAACTCAAACTGAGCCGCAGCCTGGCGATCCGCTCGCACGAGGAAACCGTGCTGATACTGGATGTGGAGCAGCAGTACTATGTATCGGCGAACGCTGAGCACGGCCTCAACCTGCCACAGGATACCGTGCTGACCCTCACCACGGCCGAATCCGAGAGCCTCTCGGAGAACCGTGGTTCGATCCGTTTCTTTCCCGACGGCAGCTCCACCGGCGGCCAGATCCACCTGCACTACCGGCAAGGTGAGTACGTAGTGGACGTGAACTGGCTGACAGGACAGGTCAGTCTCCTGTGGTGAGAGGCCGGCAGCAACGGGGCTTCACCCTGCTGGAAGTGCTCGTCGCTTTCGTCATCGCCGCCATGTCGCTTGCCGTCATGTACCAGATCTATGCCCATGGCGCCGCCTCTGCGATCCTGGGCAAGGAATATGCCGAGGCCGTCGCCATCGCGGAAAGCAGATTAGCGGAACTGGGTATCACGAAGCCCCTGGACCAGATGGAGACCGTCGGTATCGTCGATGATAAATACCGCTGGGAACTCAACTTCAGAGATCCCGAACCCGATCCGGAACAGAGCTTTGATCCACAATTACTGTTGCAGGAGATAGAACTTACTCTCTCCTGGGATTCCCGCGGCGGGCGGCGCACGCTCCGGTTTCATACCCTCAGGCCGGCAAACTCTCCATGAAAGGAACTCCATATAGAAGGAGTCAACGGAATGCCGGCTTTAGCTTGCTGGAACTGCTGGTCGCCGTCAGCCTGCTCAGTGTGGCCTTGTTCCTGCTCTACAGCGGACTTTTCAGCGCTGCGCAAAGCTGGGAAACCGGAGAGCGCCAGATCATCAGGAATGACATACAACGCACCCAACTGGCCTTCGTCCGACGGCTGTTGCGGGAGGCCGTACCCCTCATGCTGTATGACGGTCGCGATAACCGCATCCTGTTCCATGGCGAGCGGGATACCCTGCGCTTCATCGCCCCTCTGCCCAGTCACCGGGGCGGGGACTGGGCTTATCTGATCACCATAAAGGCCGGACCCGGCGGGGAAGGCGAGGATCTGCTGCTCTACTATGAGAGGATCCATGAGGACCTGGATCTCGAAGGCAAGCCTGCTGAAGATGCCCCTGACGTGATCCTCCTGGCAGGTATTGCGGACCTCACATTCAGCTATTACGGCGACCCGAGCGATACCGGCCGACCAGACTGGCATGAGGAATGGACGGTAGCGGATCGTCTGCCCAAACTGGTCCGACTGGAGGTGGAACTCGCCGAGGACGAGGCGCCTCTCATCCCGATCACCGCCTCCCTGCGCAGCCGGCCGCTGCGGGGGCAATTACAGCAGGTCCTGTACCAGGCCAATACCGAATCGAACCCGGGAAATGAGAGCGATGCGATCCCGCAGATCGAAGAATAAGCAGAATGGTATGGCCTTGGTGATCGTACTGTGGATGTTGGCGCTGCTCACGCTCCTGGCCGCCGGCTATTCAAGGATGATGCGTACCGAGACGATTCTGATCAGCCAGCACATGCAGCTCGCAGAGGCCCGCGCCATGGCCGAGGCCGGGGTCTGGCTGGCCATCCAGGACCTGCTGGCAATGGAAGTTGATCGCAAATGGCTAAGCGACGGCAGGGAGTATACGTTTACTTGGTATGAGGGTGGCATCAGCCTCCGACTGCAGGATGAAGCTGGCAGAATCGACCTCAACACCGCACGCGCCGAGCTCCTCCATGGTCTGCTGCAAGACAGCGGGATCGACGAGGCAGAAGCGATCGGCCTGCTGCAGGCAATCATGGACTGGCGCGATCGGGATAACCTGCCGCGCACCGCCGGTGCGGAAGACCAGGATTACCGCCTGGCCGGAAGGAATTATGGCGCCAAGGACGGACCCTTTAACAGTGTGGAGGAATTACGCCAGGTATTGGGGATGAACGATTCTATCTTTGCAGCCGTCGAACCGGCCCTGACTGTCTATTCTCATCAGCCCGGTATCAATCCCGTGGTGGCCACCCGTGAGGCGCTGCTGGCGATCCCTGGTATGGATGATACAGCGATCGAGGCCTTCCTGGCGGCAAGAGCATCTTCGGGAACGGCAGAGGAACTGTTCACCGGTAGCACCGACAACCGTTTTCTGTCACCCGTCCGGGATCAGGTGATTCGCGTGCGCAGCACGGGTACCCGTGGTGAAAATCAGGTACTATTGGAGGCAACCGTATTATTGAGCCGGAACCAGGATGATCCGTTCAGCATCCTTGCTTGGCGGGAGCGGTGATAATCGGGTCCGGCATGGATTATCCCGGGGTTATGTGGAGCAATCTGAAAACAGGCAGCAGCGAATTTTTCACCTGGTGGTATGAGGGGATATTATTATGCGTCCCACGACGCCTGCGTGAAAAACTACTGCGGCGGCCGGATCGCATCCTCATCCGCCGCGGGGATCAACGGATAAC
>MGYR01000073.1:6041-7297 GCA_001801825.1 Gammaproteobacteria bacterium RIFCSPLOWO2_02_FULL_56_15
CATTCTTGATCGATAGTGCCCGAGCGGTGCCCACCGAGGTCGTGCGCTGGATCAAGGAACACGCCAGCAACGCAGCGCACATCTGCCTCGTCGTCGAAACATCCACTGTCCTGCACAAGGAATTAGCCCTGCCTCTCGCCGGTGAAGCTGAGCTGCACGAACTGTTGCGTTTTGAGATGGATCGGCAGACCCCCTTCAGCGCGGACCAGGTATACTATGGCTACCGGATCCGCAGCCGGGACAGGAAGAGCGGTAAACTACATCTGGATTTGTTTGTTTTACCCCGCCACGGGGTCGATCCCCTCCTGATGGATATTCGGGGCGAGGACATCCCGCTACATGCCATCCTGATGGCTGATGATAACGGAGCCTATGCAGAGATTAACCTGCTACCACCTGCTGAACGTTCCCTCGCCAACGGCGGACCGGATCGGAATACTCTCTTTCTGGCGCTGATCTGTGGACTGTTCTTCCTGGCTGCGCTGTACCTGCCGGGAGTGCACCGGCAACGCAGCCTGGATGCCATGGAACAACAACTGGATGCAGTGCGGCAACAGACCCGGGAAGTCCAACCCCTGCTCGACGAGCGCGACCGTCTGTTGCAGCGCGGCCGCTTTCTACTGGAAAAACAGCAGGGACACATCCCGGTCATTGCCCTGCTTGAGGAACTGACCCGGATCCTCCCTGATGATACCTGGATCAACCGGCTGGTTTACCAGGATAAGGAGATCCAGTTGTATGGGGAATCCGCTACTGAAACCGGACTCCTCCAAATCCTGGAGTCCTCCGCCTATTTCCATGGCGCCAACTTCCGATCACCGGTAACTTACAACAACACCACCGGGAAAAACAATTTTCATATATCGGCTATCCCGGAGAAGGAGCCGGATTCGTGATGCTGCTGCCGCGACAGAACACCCCGCATGCCCTGCTTGCCGGAACCCTGCTGCTACTCTGCCTGGTGTCGTTGTACCTGCTGGCGGCTCCGGCGTTATACCAGCGGGTATCTTTCAGGGAACGACTGTCCGACATCCGGTTCCAGCATGCCCGCTACTCCACTGTCCTGAAGAACAAGGACAGCATCGTAGAAGAGCTGGTCAAGCTACGCACATCGACGCAGGAAAACAGCGGTTTCCTTGAGGAAAAACCGGCGGCCCTGGCTGCCGCGGATCTACAGAATTACCTGCAGGGGCTCATTGAATCCCATGGCGGTGTCTTGATCAGCACGCAGATCCTTCCGCAAAGCGGTACCAATG
>MGYR01000074.1:0-3944 GCA_001801825.1 Gammaproteobacteria bacterium RIFCSPLOWO2_02_FULL_56_15
GCCTTTTCGGCCGGCACCATGTTCTTCTCCACGGGGATCAAGGGCGACAGCGTCTGGCTGTTTTCACTGAACGGCACCCTGGAGCAACTGCCGCCGCCGGCCCCGCCAGCGGGTCCCGGCGCACCACCACCGCCGCGCTCCCAGACGGAAAATGCGGCGCCAGAGGCCGCTGCAGCGATGCCTGCACCGGTGGCCGCGCCTCCCGCAACACCAACCGCAGCCGCAACAGACCAGACTGCGGTTGACCTCACACGCGGCGAGGAAGTCTATTACACCACCTGCATGCCATGCCACGGAGACAGCGGCCAGGGCGGCCCGGGCGGCGGCGCCCCGTTGACCAAGGCCCTGACAATGAATGACATCCAGACGATCCTGAAGACGGGACGCAATGCAATGCCGGAATTCGGCAGTGTCTTCTCCGGCGAAGACATCAACAGCATTGCGCACTTTGTCGTTGAAAAACTGCTGGATTACTAATCCGGCGTAAAATGAATGCATAGCTTAGCACCGCATGAAAATGTGACATTCAAGACCTGACACCATGATTTCATTGCGAGCAACCGGGTACCTCTCAGTACTTCTGACATTCACGATATCGCTTACCGCTCCAGTCCAGGGGCAGGGGAGCGGTAGCGCAGCTATTGCTGGAATACCCCCCGGTGTGCAACGGGTGTTGTCCGGGCACCGGCTGCCCCGGGACAGTTACAGTTTCCTGGTGCAGGAACTCAATTCCACCGAACCCCTGCTGGCCGTCAATGTCACGACCCCGCTCAACCCGGCTTCCACCATCAAGGCTCTCACCACACTGGCTGCGCTCGAGATACTGGGTCCCACCTATACCTGGCAAACCGAGGTGTATGCATTGGGAAAGAGGGAAAAGGGCACCCTGCACGGCGACCTGCTGATCAAGGGGGGCGGCGATCCCTTTCTCGTGGAGGAAAATTTCCGGAGGCTGGTGAAGGCACTGCATAGGGCGGGGATACAAAACATCAGCGGCGACCTGATCCTTGATGGGTCATACTTTGACAGCACTGTCAGTGACGAGCCCATTATCGATAACCGGCCGGATCGGGCCTACAACGTCCAGCCCCATGCATTGATGAGCAATTTCCAGATCGTCAATTTTTATTTCTACCCCCTTGCCGATGGCAGCAAGGTGATCATCCGGACGGATCCGGAACTCCCCAACCTGAACATCAGCAACCGCCTGCGATTACGCAATGCCCCCTGTGGTGGTTATCAACGGGGGATCAGCTTCAAGCCGAATCCCGAGGATCAAAACGGTGTCATCTTTTCCGGTGAATATCCCTCCACCTGCGGGGAATACCTGATGGTCCGGGCGGTGCTGGTTGCCCCTGCCTACACCTATGGACTGTTTCAGCAACTGTGGCGGGAGACCGGAGGTGAATTAGCCGGGGAGATGCGCTTGGGACAGGCCCCTGCCGGTCGGTCCCCGATACTGGTCTGGCCTTCCCCCCCGTTGTCGGATGTCATCAAAAACATCAACAAACCCAGCAATAACCTGATGACCCGGCATCTCCTGTTGACGCTCGGCGCCGAGCGCTTCGGCGCACCCGCGACCTACGCGAAGGGTGAGCAGGCCATCCTTGAGTACCTCAACGAGCATGGCATCGACAGCTCGAAACTGGTGCTGGACAACGGATCGGGTTTATCCAGAGAATCCCGCATCACCACCCAACTGATGAATGAGGTTCTGCGTCTGGGTTATGCCAGCAGTTACATGCCGGAGTTTATCGCCTCCCTGCCGCTGGCGGGTATGGACGGAACTATGCGCAACCGCCTGCGCAACCCGGCAACCCGGGGGCGCATGCATATCAAGACCGGGACCATCGATGAAGTCTCCGCCATCGCCGGTTACGTCCATGCCCGCTCCGGAAAACACTATGCGGTCAGCGCCATTCTGAATCATGAACTCGCCGATCGCGGGCCGGGGGTGGAACTGATGGATGCCCTGTTACGGTGGGTCTACGAGCAATAGCCCCAGGAAAGGCAAGCGCTACCTTCAGTAATGTGGGTCGTACATCTGCGATTTGACATGCGCCAGCAGGTTGCGGGGCTTGCGCTTCGACGCCAGCCGGCTCGCGAACGCCACTTCCGCCACTGCGGTAGCGATATGCGCGGATACCTCGCGGATGTTACTGAGCGGTGGATAGATGCTTCCCTGATCCAGGTCCTCCTGCTTCACTTGCAGGGACAGGGCGCGCGCCGCGGCCAGAAACATCTCGTCGGTAACGCGCTTTGCTCCGCTCGCAAGAATGCCCAGACCCACCCCTGGGAAGATGTAGGCGTTGTTGCCCTGCCGCGGCACTAAGCTGCGGCCATCGATGCTCACCGGATTAAATGGGCTGCCACCAGCAAACACCGCCCTCCCGGCGGTATGGCGGTATGCCTGTTCCGCCGAGCATTCGGCAACGGAGGTCGGGTTGGACAGCGCGAATACGATCGGGTGTTCGTTCAGACTCGCCATGGTTTTCAGGACCTGCCGGCTGAACCGGCCCCGCGCCGCGGCGACGCCGATGATGGCCGTGGGCTTCAACGACCTGATGGCCGCGTTGAAGTCGGTCATCTCCTCATAATCGTGCGCATAGGGAAGCTTGTGTTCAGCAAGGTCGCGGCGGCTGCTGACCACCAGCCCGTGCGAATCGAACAGCCAGCAGCAGTGCTGCGCCTCGGCTTCAGTCAATCCCTCCTCCATCATCGCTGACGCCACCAGGTCGCAGATCCCCGTGGCCGCTTCACCGGCGCCGAGGCAGAGAATGCGCTGCGTCGGAAGCTTACCGCCGGTGATGCGCAACGCCGAGTAAATACCGGCAAGCGCCACGGCTGCGGTTCCCTGGATGTCGTCGTTGAAGGTGCAGATCCGGTCGCGATAGTGGCGCAGCAGGCGGAACGCGTTAGTATTGCCAAAATCCTCGAACTGTATGAGAGCTCCGGGAAACACTTTCTGCGCCTCTCTGAAGAACTCTTCGATCAACACGTCATACGCTTTCCCGCGCAGGCGCTTCTGCCTGAGTCCGATGTAGAAGGGGTCGTTAAGGAGGTCCTCATTATCGGTGCCCACATCGAGCATCACTGGCAGGCAGCGCTCCGGGGTAATCCCCGCGCAGGCCGTATAGAGGGCGAGTTTGCCCACCGGGATCCCCATGCCATTGGCGCCCAGGTCCCCGAGGCCGAGAATTCTCTCCCCGTCGGTGACCACGATGATCCCGACGTCGCGACGCGGCCAGTTGCGTAGCGCCCCCGCGATGCGCCCCTTGTCGCTTGAACTGATGAAAAGCCCCCGCGGCCGCTGAAAGATTGAGCCGAATTTCTGACAGGCCAGCCCCACTGTTGGCGTGTAGATCAGGGGCATGATCTCATCGGGGTGATCGATGATCATGCGGAAGAACAAGGCTTCGTTGCGGTCATGCAACGCATTCAGGTCAATGTATTTTTCCAGGTCGCTCGACAGGCTGCGCAAGTATGCAAGTCTGCGGTTCAACTGTTCAGTCTGAGTCTGCACACGCGGTGGCAGCAGGCCGCGCAGGCCCAGTTTGCTTCGCTCCTTCAGGCTGAACCCCAAGCCCCTGTTCAGCAGCGGGTCGTGCAAAACATCGATACCTTTGCGCGATGTGGGTTTTTTCCGTTTGGGTCTGACTGGCATTTCCCCTCCAACTCGTGTTGTGCAGCGTAGCTTGCGTCCCGGACATTCTTGATTAATATATTTTCACACGACGCAAGGATAGCGTGATTGCTGAATAATAATAAGGTATTGAATGATCTGTCCCATGATTTTTCTTTATTGCCTGGCCAACTCCGCCCCTGCTTCCACCTCAACATCCGTCAGTCGGTCGAGCCGGCGCAACCGGGTGCAGAGCAGATAGCCCCCGGCGGTAACGCCAAAAGCCATGCAGGCGCCCAGGATAACCGTGGCCACCGGCCCG
>MGYR01000074.1:3965-6216 GCA_001801825.1 Gammaproteobacteria bacterium RIFCSPLOWO2_02_FULL_56_15
GCCCGGAAATCGCCCAGCTCATTGGAAGCGCCTATAAACAGCATATTGACGGCGCTCACCCGCCCGCGTAGCTCATCCGGGGTAGCAAGTTGAATCAGGGTCAAGCGGATGTTGACGCTGACCATATCCGCGGCGCCGTACACCCACAGGGCTGCCAAACTCAGCCACAGTTTGTCAGAGAAAGCAAAGACCAGGATGGAGCCGGAAAACACCAGTAAAGAGAAAAACAGATGTTTGCCTGCCTGGCGCAGCGGTGGTAGTTTCGCCAGCGTGAGGCCCATCATCACGCCGCCCAAGGCGGGCATGGCACGCAGCATCCCCAGTGCCTCGGGTCCCACGCCCAGGACGTCAATGACATACACCGGCAACAAGGCCACTACACTGCCGAGCAGCACAATAAAGAGATCCAGGGAGATGCTGGGCAGGACGATCGGGCTGGCCATCACATAGTGGATACCACTGAGCAAGTCTTTCCAACCCCGTCCGAGGGGTCTGCTGGTCGGTAGTTTGGGTAAAAGGAAATAACATACGGCGCCCAGGCTGGACAGGGCAACCAGTATCCAATAGGTGCGAAAGTCGACCCAGGCGATCATCAGACCGGCAATAAATGGACCGGCAGTCGATGCCGTGGTCCACATAGCGCTGGTCAGCGCCACGGCGCGGGACAGGAATTCCTTGCTCACGATATTGGGCAGGATCGCCTGCAGTGCCGGGGAATTGAAGGCCCGCGCACAACCATGCAGGAATAGCAGGGAAAAGATCATGACTTTGTCAAGCTCGCCGTCCTGCATGCTGATAGCCAACCCAAGATAAGTGACCGCTTCCAGGATCGCACAAATAATAAGGATCTTGTTACGGGGGAAGTGGTCCACCACCCAGCCGGTAACGATGAACAGACACAACATAGGCAGGATCTGCATCAGACCGACCAGCGCGAGGTCAAAAGGGTTACCGCTGTATTGATACAAATGCCAGCCAATCGTGACGGTCAGCATGGTGTCGGCCAGAGAGATCAACACCCTGGCGGCGAGATAGGCACTGAAGGGAAAGTGGTTCATTCAGCTAAGAAACACTGATTAATAGCTTATGTGTGTGTAATTGCGAACGAAGTCTTTAGCCACGAACGAAGTGAGGTGGGAAGCAATCTAATTCATTATTCATCAACTTAGTATGAATTAATGATTTCAAAGATTCCCTAGGGCGCCGGACCAATGGCCACACCCCAGGGCGAGGTGCCGACCGGGATCCGTGCAATCTCGGCGAATGTCTCCGTATCGATAACGGATACATCATTCGAAGGACCGTTGGCCGTGTACAGGCGATCATCTTCCGGTGACAAGGCGATGCCCCACGGTCGCAGACCCACCTCTATGGTGGCCTCGATTTTCCCGGTCTGCAGGTCGATCTTCGATACCGTCCGGCCGCGCCCGTTGGCAACGTACAAGCTACGTGCGTCGCTCGCCAGCGCCAGTCCCATCGGCAAAGCCCCCGGAGGCAACTCAATGTTATTCGTCACCTGGCGACTCTCCATATCGATAACAGCAACCTGGCGGCTCGCCTCGGCTGATACCAAGGCCCGGCGACCATCCGGAGTAAAAATAATGTCACGTGGGCGCAGGCCGACTTTGACACGATCCACCACCTCACCGGTGTGAGTGTCGACGAAGCTCACATCATGCTCACTTTCTCCGGTGACCAGAAATACGCGACCATCCGGCGCTACCTTGACTCCCTCCGGCTCGCGGCCCACGGCTACTTCCTTCACCACCTCTCCCGAGGCGATGTCAACGATACTCGCCGTACCCATATCCTCATTGGCGACAAAGAGACGGGTCTGGTCTGGGCTGATATCAAACTGCTCGGGATCGGAGCCGCCCGGTAGCACACGCAGGAGGCGGTGGGTCCCGGCGTCTATCATCGCAATACCATCCGCGGTCTTGTCGGCGATCAGCGCCTGACATTCCGCATCCGGGATCGAGGGCGGACACTTCGGAGAACCGCTGAGCGCCACGAAGACCATTGCCCCATCCGGACTCACCCGCACGCCGCGCGGACGCTTGCCGACGGCGATCGTTCCGATCACTTCATTCCGATCCGGATCGATGATTGACAAATCGTTCGAATCCTCGTTGCTGGCATAAACCAGATAGCCGTTTGCATTGGTATTCACTGCGGCGCCAAGACTCAGTGCAACCGCCAACGCGACCAAACTTCGCCGCCATACCCATCGTTTACTCACTATGTATTCTCC
>MGYR01000075.1:0-11251 GCA_001801825.1 Gammaproteobacteria bacterium RIFCSPLOWO2_02_FULL_56_15
AAGTTCATGCGAACACCGGGTCCAGGTGAACGGGGAATGGCACACGACCCAAGCCTTCCAATGGAATGGTGGTTATGTATGGGGACTGACTGCGGATCTGTTGCTGGAGCTGATCCTCTGGATCAAGGGGTTTCCCTCGAATCGCGGGCCCCTGCGGCAGCGGCGCATGGAAGGTTTCGGGTTATGAACCTTAGGGGCGGGCCGGGGTGTTGGTGGCGGAATGACCCTCCGGAATCCCCGGTGGAGCCAGCAGCTCGCACATGATTCCGGTGTAGATCCCGGCCAGGATTTCCAGATCCTCGCACCGGACACATTCGTCGACCTTGTGTATGGTGTCGTTCACCGGCCCGAGTTCGATGACCTCGGCACCCGTCGGAGCAATAAAACGGCCATCCGATGTTCCGCCGTCCGTTGACAATTCGGGTTCGAGACCCGTCGCGGATCGCACCTGACTGAGTACAGCCTGTAGCAGTTTGCCTGATTCGGTCAGGAACGGCTGACCGGATGCACGCCAGTTGATGTGATAGTCGAGACCATGGCGTTCAAGGATTGCTTCCACTTCGGATCTAAGAGCGCTATCCGTAGTCTCTGTCGAATAACGGAAATTGAACAGGGCAGTCAGACTTCCCGGGATGACATTATCCGCACCTGTTCCGGCATAAATATTGGAGATCTGGAAACCGGTCGGAGGGTAGAATCGGTTCCCCTGGTCCCATTCACGGGCACAAAGTTCCAGCAATGCCGGCAGTGCCTGGTGTATGGGATTTCTTGCGCGCTCGGGGTAAGCAACATGTCCCTGGATACCCTGAATGTTCAAGGTGGCATTCAGTGAACCGCGGCGTCCGACCTTGATGGTATCACCAGTCTTTTCCCTGCTGGAAGGTTCACCGACCAGACACCACTTGATTTGAATTTTATGTTGGCTAAGGTATTCGACAACCTTGCAGGTCCCATTGATTGCCTCACCCTCCTCGTCACTGGTCAACAGCAGGGCAAGAGTGCCTGAATGATCCGGTCGCTGGCGGATAAAGGATTCCATGGCGGTAACCATGGCGGCGACACTGCCCTTCATATCCGCCGCACCACGGCCATACAGGTAGCCACCCCTGATTACCGGGACGAACGGATCACTGCTCCATGCGTACTGGTCCCCGGCGGGAACCACATCAGTATGTCCGATGAGCGCCAGGATAGGATCGCCACTGCCGTGGCTCAGCCAGAGATTCTTCACATTTCCCGAGTGCAGGTGTGTCGCCACACAGCCCTGGCCCTCCAGACGGTGAGCGATCAATTCCTGGCAGCCCGCGTCTTCTGGGGTGAGGGATCGACAATATATAAGCTGCTTTGCGAG
Source organism: Gammaproteobacteria bacterium RIFCSPLOWO2_02_FULL_56_15 (assembly GCA_001801825.1). Taxonomy (GTDB): domain Bacteria; phylum Pseudomonadota; class Gammaproteobacteria; order Eutrophobiales; family Eutrophobiaceae; genus 2-02-FULL-56-15. The sequence continues at coordinate 1,352 of MGYR01000075.1, forward strand.
CGCCAATGTCATGGAAGAATTCTTAAACGGTTTCCAGGTGAAGTAATGGGGTACCGATTGAGCCGCGTGCCGGGCTTGCAAGGATACCTTTGATTGCTACAATCCGCAAAGTCTGCCTGTGCATAGTGAGTTACCCCCGATCATGCCATGATATAGCAGTGCAGACCGGCGGCGGGAGCTATAGAAAAGTGGAACAAATTCCGGGTTCAGATGATATTCATGAAAGTCCTGTCATGCTTGGATGGCGGGAATGGGTGGCATTGCCGGTACTCGGGATCCCCGCCATAAAGGCGAAAGTGGATACCGGGGCAAGGACTTCCGCCCTGCATTGTTTCAACGTGAATGAATTCCAGGAAGGTCATCGCCGAATGGTCCGCTTCAGCATACACCCCCTGCAGAACCGGACTGACATCGAGATTCATTGCCTGTCGGAGTTGCTCGACCGGCGTGTGGTCAAGGATTCCGGTGGCCATAGCGAGGAGCGTTACGTGATTTCCACACCCATACTGTTGGGTGGCCGCCAGTACGAGACCGAGATCACCCTGACCAATCGTGAGGACATGCTGTTCCGGATGCTGCTTGGCAGGTCAGCGCTGAATTCCGCCGGTTTCCGCGTGGATCCCAAGCGGTCCTATCTGACCGGAAGGGAGCAGATCCGCTCTTACCTGAAAAACAAAAGAATTCGGAAGTTACGCAGACGGACTTGAACGATAACTTCCCGGATGCCATCCGAAAACAGTCAGGAAGGGGAGCAGCGTCCACTGACGCTATACTCAGATATCCGGATCCGGATCCGCGTCAAAGTTATAAATATCGTCCTGCAGGACCCTGTTTAGTTCACGCATTTCCCGCAACTGCTCGATCTTGCGCCATGCAGAGCGAGTCCGGGCCGCTAACGATCTTGTTTCTTTTTCAGCCAGAGCGTCATCCTCGATGAGATCCAGCTCTTTCTCTTCATCTTCCATGAATTCTTCATCCAGATCTTCATCGACAGAGATATTTTCCCGCACTTTTTTTCAACCTCAACTTATCCAGAGTACCTGAAATTCCCTCCCTTCAAGGCGGATATATATAGGAAATAATAAAAAATCAAAACAAATAATTTTTATAGTATTGATAAAAAATATTGTTGGTAAAAACACTAAACTATTTGTCCCAGGACATGGATTCAAGGTGTTCACGCAACTGTGTGGAGGTTTTGAATTTGTTGAGGATCAGCCCATGTTTGAGACCGCAGCATATATATTTAATTACGGCGGGTTGCCTGGAGTAATACCGCTTGCCGCCCAGGAGGTCATAGAAGATCCGGATGGTATCAATCAAGTCCTGTTGGATATTTTTCCTGGTCGACTGCTGCCAGTAAAAGCTATCCAGCAGTTTGAGTTCAAATCCCAGACCATAGCGGCTGACGATGATATTATCGTCATGGAGGTCACCGTGATATTCCCCCAGCAGGTGAACCTGTTCGAGCCCCTTCACCAAAGCATGGAGAAGGTGCAGCGCCTGGAAAGCGCTCAGGCGCCTGCCGGGCTGGCGCCTGATGAATTCCGACAGCATCAATCCGTGTACATATTCGGAAATGAGAACGGTAATAGGCTGTTTGCGATGCAGGAATTTTTCCTCGGTATGATAGTGAATGATAATGGGGCAGTCCCGCAGCTGGTGTAATTTGCGAGCATACCGTCTGGCGGTCCGGTTGTTGAGGTTACGGTGCGGATAGAAAAACTTGGCGGCGCGTTCTATTCCTGTGGACAGCTCGACAATCTTGTAAACTTCACCCTCCCATCCGGTGCCGATCCGGTTAAGGATTTCATATTTGCGCGCAATTATCCTGCCCGGTTGCAGGTCAAACTCGCTGATATGGTCGGCGCTTTTCATCTATCAGGTTTCAGGATGGCGTGCTGCGGTTCTGTCGGAAGAGTATGAAAGAAAGATCGTCGAACTTCGACGGATAGCATGATTCATCGGAAAACATCCTTGCACGGACTTTTTCAGCGAGTATCTCTCCGGATCGTGACAGCTTCCCTTTCCGGATGACCTCAACGATCTCCTGTTTATGCAGGTTGTCGAACAACCCGTCACTGCCCACCAGCAGAGTATCGTGACAGGCCATTTTGATTGGTGAACTGATGGTGATATGCATGTCTCTGTAACCCAGGACGTTGGAAACGATATGCCGTTCCTCGTGCATGATGGCCTGGTCTTCGTTCATCAGTCCTGCCTCCATTGCATAGGCGACCGGCGTATGGCTCAATGTCTGGTGCTTGAGTCGACCTCGCTGCCCCGTGATCAGTACCTCACTGTCCCCCGCATGGTAGGTGCGGACAATTTGCTCATTGATTTCCACGATGGCGATGGTGCAGGCCGCGCCCGCAGTATTTTCCAGAATGGAATGGTTGGCGTTTTCGATACCGTCCAGAATGGCTCCCCGAAGTTCCTTGCCGTTATCCTCGATACGGGCAATGGCATGGCGTATTTCCCGGATGGCGATGAACGCTGCGGTGATACCGTCGTTCTGTCCTCCTACCCCGTCCGCTATCGCGAGCACAAGTGATTGCGGACCGACGGGAAAGACTGCCAGGTGGTCTTCATTGGGTTTGTCATTATCCGGTGAAGGCCGTGAAAAGAGGGCGATTTCACCGAGGCGGGTATGGAAGTACTGGACGGTTTCCACTACAGCATTACCGGAGGACAGGTAGTTTTCCAGGAATTTTGGAGTAGGGGATCCCATAAGTGGATATGATAATCCAGGAGGAGGCAATAAGTCAGTGCGGCATCAACTTATCTGTCAGGGCGGCAGGATCAGGAGCGGATGCTGACGCGGGATAAGATAGTAAGGCATCTTAAACCATGCCTTGTTCGAATACTGCGAGAACTTCCTCCACCTTCTTTCTGGAGGCAGCGTCCGGTCCGATCGATCGGTGTACATTGAGGGTTTCAATACTTGCGCCCAATCCCTGATAGAGTCTCCGGATAGCCGGGGTATTATGGTTGGATATGACCACCTGGATACCGCGGCCTGCGATATCGCGTGCGGTCAAAGCCAGTTGTTCCTGATCCTTCCAGGAAAACCCACCGGCATGATATTCCGTGAATTTTGCAGTTTCACTGAGGGGGTCATAGGGCGGATCGCAATATACAACATCTCCGGGCTCCACCAGTTCCATGGTGTCGCGGTAATCCGCTTGCAGAAAGCTGGCCTGGTCAGCCCGTTCCAGGAAGAAGAGCAGTTCCTTTTCGGGGAAATACGGTTTCAGGTACCTGCCGAACGGTGTGTTGAATATTCTCTTGCTGTTGTAGCGCATTAATCCGTTATAGCAATGGCGGTTCAGGTAAAGGAACAGGGCTGCTCTTCGCCCGGGCTTGGGTGAGGCATTGAATTCCTCGCGCAAGCGGTAGTAGGCGGAGGCGGAATTGTTCTCGGGGAGAAAGAGACCTTGGCAATAGCGGATAAGTGTATGGCCTTCTTTTGCCAACTGTTGATAGAGATTGATCAGATCCGGGTTGCTGTCTGCCAGCAGATACAATTCAAAAGCGGAATTGAGAAATACAGCCCCGGAGCCGGTGAATGGCTCGACCAGACGCCGCCCGGCGGAGAGTTTTGAACAAATCAAACCACTGAGCCGGTGTTTCCCTCCCGGCCATTTGAGAAAAGGTTTCAATCGCTGCCGGCAGAGTTGTACTCTTCCGGCGCCAGCGCACTGATCCCCAGGGCATGGATCTCAGCAGGCATCATATCCGCGAGCGCCCGATAGATCAGACGGTGTCGGGCCGGCAGGGAGAGACCGGTAAATTCCGCCGCCACGATGTCGACGTGAAAGTGACCGCCGCCGGAAGCGGCGCCGGCATGGCCGGCGTGGTGGGCGGAATCATCCCGGATATGGATATGTTCCGGTTGCAGCGCTCTCTCGAGGCGGGTTCTTATTCCGGCGACCCGATCCATGGGATCAGGGCAGGGTTTGCCGGAAGGGTTTGACAGTGACTTGCCGGTAGACGCCCGCTTTCAGAAACGGCTCCTCAGCGGCCCATCCCTCCGCTTCCTCCAGGCTTCGGAATTCAGCAATAATCAGGCTGCCGCTGTACCCTGCGGGCCCCGGATCGGGATTATCAATGGCCGGGAAGGGTCCGGCGAGCAACAGACGTCCCTCTTCCTGTAAGGCTTGTAGCCTGGCGAGATGGGCGGGTCGGTGTGCCGTCCTCCCATCCAGACTGTTGTCCACATCCTCGCAGATAAATACGTAATCCATAACTCACTCCTCCTTGCAGATGAATACATAATACATGGCTTACTCCTCGCTGTTTTCAGGCTGGGTCATATAACGCGACAGGTAGATGACCAACCCCAGGATAAAGACAAAATTGATGCCCAGAATGCCGAAGACCTTGAAAAGTGCCCAGGTTTCGGTCGGGAAGTTGTATGCCACATAGAGATTCACCAGACCGAGCAGGGTAAAAAATATGACCAGGCTGTAATTGGCCCGTGCCCAGACAATTTGCGGTGCTTCGAACATGTGGCCCATGAACCTGGCGCAGATATTTTTTCCACCTATGAACTCACTGCCGAGGCAGATAGCCGCGAAGACCCAGAAAACGAGAGTTGGTTTCCATTTGATAAAACGCTCATCGTGCAACAACAATGTGGCTGAGCCCAAAATCAGGACAACAATAAAAATGATCAGGTATTGTTTTTCAACGCGGCGACTGACCAGGGAAGCAATAACAACTTGTAGAAAGGAGGTGATTATGAGAACTTTGGTCGCAAGATAGATCCCCTCTGCACGGGATTCCGGCAGGTAGAGTGCCACCAGGAATGCCAGTGCCGGGAAAAAGTCGAAGAGAAATTTCATTTATTCATGATAACCCGATTCTGCGACAGGCAGAAATGGTTTGCTGCATGGCCAGATTAATAGCCCTACATCCGGATAACCCGCAACTACGATTGATCGACCAGGTTATAGAGGTGTTGCACGGTGGCGGAGTCATCGTGCTCCCGACCGATTCCAGTTATGCCCTGGCCTGCCTGACCGGCCAACGCTCCGCGGTGGATCGGATTGTAAGGATTCGCCAGTTGGATCCCCGGCATGACATGACCCTCCTGTGCCGGGACCTCTCCAATTTCGGTATCTTTGCCCGGATGGATAACAGCGCGTATCGCCTGATCAAACGCCTGACACCTGGGCCTTATACTTTTCTGCTCAAGGCGACGAAGGAGGTCCCCAGACGCCTGCAGCATCCGCAAAAAAAAACCATCGGCTTGCGGGTGCCGGCCCACAACGTTACCCTGTCCATCCTGGGCAGGCTGAACGAGCCGCTGATGAGTTCCAGCCTGATTCTTCCCGGTGAGTCCCTCCCCGAGACCGATGCAGATGAGATTAACACCAGGATTGGCGGGCAGGTGGATCTCGTCATCAATGGCGGCGCCGGTGGGCTGGAGCCCACGACGGTGCTCGACCTCACGAAGGACATTCCGGCAGTCGTCCGGCAGGGCAGGGGCGATACCTCCATGCTCTAGCCGGAAGCGACGCTGCAGTGGGATATTTGTTAAGGTACTCTGATTCTTCACGAGGTATAATCCTCTGCCTCTCATGACCTAGCCACAGGAGTAAAGCTTGACTTCGATGTCACCGCAACGCGTCCTCTCGGGAATGCGGCCCACCGGACAGTTACACCTGGGCCATTACCACGGGGTGCTGAAGAACTGGTTGAAGCTGCAGAATGAATACGAGTGTTTTTTTTTCGTGGCGGACTGGCATGCCCTCACCACGGACTATGAAAATCCACAGCTCATCGCAAGCTATGTCTGGGACAATGTCATTGACTGGCTGGCGGTAGGCGTCAACCCGGGTTCGGCACGACTGTTTATCCAGTCACGGGTGCCGGAACACGCGGAGCTGCACCTGTTGCTGTCCATGTTTACCCCGCTGAGCTGGCTGGAACGTGTTCCAACCTACAAGGACCAGCAGGAAAAACTCAGTAACCGAGACCTCACCACTTACGGGTTTCTGGGATACCCATTACTGCAGACGGCGGATATCATGATCTACAAGGCCGGATTTGTGCCGGTAGGCGAGGACCAGGTCGCGCACGTGGAACTGGCCCGGGAAATTGCACGGCGTTTCAATCATCTCTATGGCAAGGAGCCCGGATTCGAGGCTAAAGTGCTCGCCGCGGCAAAAAAGATGGGTAAGAAGAACAACCTTCTTTACCATGATCTGAGAAGAAATTACCAGGAACAGGGGGATGCTCTGGCGCTGGAGAAAGCCAGAGCCATGGTGGAGAGGCAACAGAACATCAGTATCGGTGACCGGGAGCGTCTTACCGGTTATCTTGAAGGCAGCGGCAAAATGATATTTCCGGAGCCCCAGGCCTTGCTCACCAAGGCGGCAAAAATGCCCGGGCTTGACGGACAGAAGATGTCCAAGTCCTATGGAAACACCATATCACTGCGGGATACGCCGGCTGCGGTGACCGAAAAGATCCGCACCATGCCGACGGACCCAGCCCGGGTCAGGCGCAATGATCCCGGTCATCCCGATAAATGCCCGGTCTGGAACCTGCATGAAGTCTATTCCAGTGAGGATCAGAAGAACTGGGCCAGAGAAGGCTGCATCAGCGCCGGTATCGGCTGTCTGGACTGCAAGCAGCCGGTGATTGAATCCATCCTCAAGGAACTGGCGCCGATCCGGAAACGGTTCGTGGCATCATTTCCGAGGGTTGCGAATCGGCACGGGAAGTGGCCCGTGAAACTCTGGATGAGGTGCGGGCGGCTATTGGTCTGACCTATCGCTGAGCTGCGACTCGGGAGCCGGGATTGACAAAGCGACAGACTCAATCATGAACGGGGTGCGGGTGATTCCCAATGACATCGACAGATAACGCAGTTGCAGCAGCCAGTCTCCAGGAGGAGATGCCCTTCGCCATCGTACAGGGCGCACCCTTGACGGAGATACCCAGGGACCTTTATATCCCCCCCGATGCCCTGGAAATCATCCTTGAGGCCTTCGAAGGTCCACTGGATCTCCTGTTGTATCTGATCAAGCGGAATAACATTGATATCCTGGATATTCCCATCGCCAAGATCACGGAGCAGTACATGAGTTATATTGAACTCATGGAGGTGTTGCAACTGGAACTGGCCGGGGATTATCTGCTGATGGCTGCGGTGCTGGCGGAGATCAAATCCCGCATGCTTCTGCCACGCCCGGAAAGCTCGGAGGAAGAGGATGACCCGAGGGCTGAACTGATTCGCCGGCTGCAGGAATACGAACGTTATAAGCAGGCAGCCGAGGATCTGGATGCCTTGCCCCGTTACGGTCGTGATATCTTTGCCGCCATTATCGAGTTTCCCTACCGGAGTTCCACACAAAAGCCCCCGGAAGTTTCCCTGGATGCACTGCTCCGGGTATTTTCCGACGTCATGGAGAGGGCCGATAAATACATGCATCACCATGTGTACAGGGAGGCCTTGTCGGTGCGTGAACGCATGACCTTGATCCTCGGTAGGATCACCGCGGAGGAATTCACCGATTTCCGGGATTTGTTCACCCTGGAGGAGGGCCGCGCCGGCGTGATCGTAGCCCTGCTGGCAATCCTGGAACTCATTAAGGAATCACTGATCGAACTGGTCCAGATTGAAATCAATGGACCTATCTATGTAAAGGCGTCGGCATGAATCCGGAACGACTCAGACTCATTTTAGAGGCGGTATTGATGGCCTCGGATAACCCCGTGAACCTCAATTTCCTGGAATCTTTGTTTGAGAAAGATGCAGAGAAGCCGGATCGAAGCGTGATCCGGGAATGTCTGGACCGCCTCGGGGAGGATTACACCGGACGAGCGGTGGAACTCCGGGAGCTCGCCAGCGGTTTCCGCTTCCAGGTGCGTGAAGAATATGCCGAATGGGTCAACCGGATATTTGAGGAACGACCACAGCGTTATACCCGTGCTTTGCTGGAGACTCTTGCAATCATCGCTTACCGGCAGCCTATCACCAGGAATGAGATCGAGGATATCCGCGGAGTCAGCGTCAGTTCCAACATTGTCAAAACCCTCCAGGAACGCGGCTGGGTACGGATCGTCGGTCACCGGGATGTACCGGGGAAACCGGAACTACTGGCCACGACCCGTGAATTTCTCGATTATTTCAACCTCCGGAAACTCTCCGATCTCCCCAGCCTGGAGGCGATTAAAGACTATGATCAGATCAATCCGGACCTGTTCGAATCATTGCAATCCGGCCAACCGGCCCTGCCTGTAAGTCAACCCGGGGAACAATCGCCGGCTGACGATCAAGCAGGGGATAGCGGCCATACCGTGCAGATCAGTGTGGCAGCGGCGTCCCGGGATGGTGAGAATCGCCTGCTGCCTGAAGCGGGGTTCGCAGACCCCGATCAGGATACCCAGGAGCGAACGGACGGTGGCAAGGTGATTCCTTTCAGCGGGTGATATGGGTCTTCACCTTGGCTGACAGAAAACACCAGCGGGCGTCCGCCAAACCGGTTGCCGAACGCGTGCAGAAGGTCCTGGCCCGAGCGGGCCTGGCTTCCCGGCGCGAGATCGAGTCCTGGATCGCCGCTGGGCGCGTCATGCTTAATGGCAAACCCGCCGGGCTCGGGGATCGGGCAGGCGCCACGGATCGTATCCAGGTCGATGGGCATCCCGTGAACCTCCGGAACACCACGCCGTCCGAAACCCGAGTGCTGGCCTATTATAAGGAGGCAGGAGAAGTATGCACACGGCGGGATCCGGAAGGGCGGCCCACGGTCTTTGCAAAGCTGCCCCGAATCCGCAAAGGGCAATGGGTCGCCATCGGCCGCCTGGATCTCAACACCACGGGCCTGCTGCTTTTCACCACCAACGGCGAACTGGCAAACCGGCTCATGCATCCCTCGGGTGAGATCGAGCGGGAATATGCAGTCCGGGTTCTCGGCCAGCCCAGCGCCATCCAGAGGCAGAATATGCTTACAGGCGTGGAACTGGACGATGGCCCGGCGGCCTTCGGCAGCATTCAGGAAATGGGGGGATCCGGCATCAACCACTGGTACCACGTGATCCTCAAAGAAGGCCGTAACCGGGAGGTCCGGCGACTCTGGGAATCCCAGGGACTCACGGTCAGCCGCCTGATCCGGGTTCGCTTCGGACCCTACGAATTACCCCGTCGCAAACGCCCCGGACACTACTGGGACCTGGAACCCTCCGAGATCGGGGAGTTGATGAACGCCGTCGGCCTCCAAACCGGGTTAGGTATCGCAGGGCCCAAACGGCGTGTGTGGCCTCGGCCCGCGGATCCCGGCCAGAGAAAATCCAGACCCGGCGCCCGCTCAAGATCCAAGACTTCCTGATTCGTGTCCCCGGCCGTTGCCAGCAAACTGCATACCTTATACCAGCGGTTGTTTGAGGCCTATGGCCCACAGCACTGGTGGCCCGCGGAGACCCCCTTTGAGGTGATGGTGGGTGCGGTTCTGACCCAGAACACGGCCTGGACGAATGTCGAAAAGGCTATCCGGGCGCTGCGGGAGGCCGGCATGCTGCAACTGGATGCGATCGCCGGCGCTGAAGCTGAGCAGATCGCAAACCTGATTCGCCCCTCTGGGTATTTCAATGTCAAGAGCCGCCGACTGCAGGCCCTGTGTCGCTGGCTCCAGTCCCATGGCGGGATCGCCGCCCTATCCAGGGAAGCGACCTTACCGCTGCGGGATTCCTTGCTCGCCGTCCATGGAATCGGACCGGAAACAGCCGATGCCATCCTGCTCTATGCCTGCGAGCGCCCGGTCTTCGTGATTGACGCCTACACCCGCCGGTTGTTGCGCAAATTGGGACTCGCTGAGGGTGATGAAGACTATACAAGCTTGCAGCGGATGTTTGAGACGGCATTACCGCCTGACCCTGCTCTATATAATG
>MGYR01000075.1:11259-12665 GCA_001801825.1 Gammaproteobacteria bacterium RIFCSPLOWO2_02_FULL_56_15
GCCCTGATCGTCCGGCATGCCAAGGAAGGCTGCAACGAATCCGGCGACTGCCGGCACTGCCGGGTGGAGGCGTAGGTCGAATCATTTTCACTTTTCCGGTATTTGTTGTAAGCTTTGCGCCCTTTCCGGTACGCATGACATGGGAACCGCATGACAAAACGACAGGTGCTGGTGGCCGCCAACTGGAAGATGAACGGTACCTTGCAAACGGTACGGCCGCTGCTCAAGGGTATCGCCGCAGGGTGTAAGGAAGGCATTCCGGCGGAGGTCGCGATCTGCCCACCCTTTATATATCTTGCGGAAACCGCGACCTTGTTGTCCGGCAGCGATATATCCCTGGGCGCCCAGAATGTCTCGGAACATGCATCCGGGGCCCATACCGGGGAGATCTCAGCGGCGATGCTGAAAGATCTTGGATGCAAATATGTCATCATCGGGCACTCGGAGCGGCGGCATATCTACGGGGAATCCGATGCCGCTGTGGCGCGGAAATTCATGAGAGCGGTACAAACGGGCCTCATTCCCATCCTCTGTGTTGGAGAGGAATTGTCTGATCGGGAAGCCGGGCAGACCGAGGAAGTGGTCGCGAGGCAGCTCGATGCGGTGATCCAGGCAGCGAGTATTGGGAGTTTCAGCAAGGCCGTGATCGCTTACGAACCAGTCTGGGCGATCGGTACCGGGCGAGTCGCAACCCAGGATCAGGCCCAGGAAGTGCATGCCTTCATCCGCCTGCGACTGGCGCGGCATGATAGTGGCGTTGCAGACCGGATGCGTATTCTTTATGGTGGCAGTGTCAAGGCGGCCAATGCCGGGGATCTGTTTTCCATGGCGGACATTGACGGTGGCCTGATAGGTGGAGCCTCTTTACAGGCTGAAGAATTTATAGAAATCTGCCGCGCGGCGGAGTAAACAAATGCAAACAATTCAGACAATACTGTTCGTACTGCAGGTGCTGGTAGCCCTCTCTCTGATCGGCTTTATCCTGATCCAGCACGGCAAGGGCGCCGATGCCGGCGCAGCCTTTGGCAGCGGTGCTTCTTCCACCATATTCGGGGCGCGGGGATCCGGAAATTTCCTGAGCCGGGCGACGGCCGTGCTGGCCTTTGTCTTCCTGGCCAACAGCCTGGGACTCGGCTACATCGCGACTCAGCGGGTCAAGACCGAGCCCACGCTGTTGCAGCAGCAGGCGGATTCAGTAATCATGCAGGAGCAGGTAGATACACCCGCATCCCCACCCGAGGATGCAACCGATATACCCCAAGTCCCGGATACTGCAACCGCTCCGGTGACCACGGATTCAGATGTGCCGGCCCTGCCGGAAGAATAGGGTTTTTATAAAGCCGGCTCCATGCCGGACCTTGCCGATGTGGTGGAATTGGTAGACACGCTGTCTTGAGGGGGCAGTG
>MGYR01000076.1:0-575 GCA_001801825.1 Gammaproteobacteria bacterium RIFCSPLOWO2_02_FULL_56_15
GAAGTCGTCGATTCACTGCGAAAGGCCCGTTCCGGAATCGAGTACTGTGAGGAATATGCGCAACTGGGATTGCGATCCCATGTCCATGGTCCAATCCGGCTGAATCTCAGCGAACTGATCGACCGCAAGCAAAAACGCTTCATGGGGGATGCGGCCGCCTTTGCTTTCCTCGCCATGCAGGACGCCGTGGCCGATGCAGGTCTGGAACCCGGCATGATCTCCAATCCCCGGACCGGATTGATCGCCGGGACCGGTGGGTCTTCCACCGCCAACATGGTCACCGCAGTGGATACCCTGCGCGAACGGGGGGCTAAGAAGGTAGGTCCCATGATGGTGCCGCGGATCATGTCCAGCACCAGCAGCGCCTGTCTGAGTGTTGCCTTCGGGATCAAAGGCGTAAGTTACTCCATCAGTTCCGCATGCACGACCAGCCTCCATTGCATAGGCAACGCAACAGAAATGATCCAGGCAGGTAAACAGGATATCGTTTTCGCGGGTGGTGGCGATGAAGTGCACTGGACCATGACCCTGCTTTTCGACAGCATGGGCGCACTTTCTTCACGTTACAACGATAC
>MGYR01000076.1:634-6101 GCA_001801825.1 Gammaproteobacteria bacterium RIFCSPLOWO2_02_FULL_56_15
GCGGCGGCATGGTCGTGGTGGAAGAACTCGAGCATGCACTGTCGCGCGGTGCGAAGATCTATGCGGAGATTGTCGGTTATGGCGCGACCTGCGATGGCTCCGACATGGTCAAGCCCTCCGGAGAGGGCGCTATGCGTTGCATGCGTTTGGCGTTGAGCACGGTGGACTCGCCGGTGGATTACATCAATGCCCACGCCACCAGCACACCGGCTGGAGATGGTAGTGAGCTCAGAGCAATCCGGGAAGTATTCGGGGACAGCATACCCAGGATCAGTGCAACCAAGGCCCTCAGCGGCCATGGCTTGGGCGCCGCCGGCGTCAACGAAATTATTTTTTCCCTGCTGATGCTGGAGGAGAATTTCATTTGTCCGTCGGCAAATATTACCCAGCTTGACGATGAGGCAAAAGGCATACCTATTGTGAGGGAATGTATAGAAAAGGCCGGGCTTCGAACCGTGATGTCCAACAGTTTTGGTTTCGGTGGCACCAATGGCACATTGGTTTTGAGGAAAATCTGAGGTAGGAACCACCCCCCGCGGCAGTCTTAAATCCACACTCGGGCGGCATTACAGCAACAATCGCGTAATCTATTTCCAACAACGTGCGATGATTACATCATGTATGAATATTTGCGTGATCTTTCTCACACGGTCGTCTATAAATTATGAAAGGCAGATGTATATACGTTAGACTTACCACATCAAGACATCAAACCTCCCTGATGCTTGGTTTGTAAATAGCCCGGGCAATGCTCATACCCTCCTCCCCCATAGAATTGAGCATTACCGGGCTTCTTTTTTTTGTTACCGGGTTGCCTTCACGATCCAGGCCGCGGCCGGAGGGGTTATACCCGATGCAGTCTCGTATTGCCGCATGTGATCGCCGAGCGCCGCCGCGATCTCCCGGCGCTGCTGCTCCGTGATCTCGGCCAGGACAGCGGCAGCCGAGCCTTGTTGCATTAGAAACGGCACGGCTTCGCTCAGCGGTCCAAGCTGCATGACGGAATCCAGCTTCGTAAGCAAAATATCATTGAATCCGGCCGCGCTCAGGATCCCTTTAATCTTTTCGCCGTCGGCGAGTGAGAAGGGACCGGGTGCGTCGGGATCCGGTTTGGGCATGGTCGGGATGAAAGAGGCGAACACCGCGGCCGGTCCCGACATCCAGGGATTCTCCTGCGGGCTGCGCCAACAGAGGAACACCAGCCTGCCACCGGGTTTCAGGCACGCATGCAAACGCCTGAATCCCCTCTCCGGCGCATCAAAAAACATCACGCCGAATCGGGAAAAGAGCAGGTCGTAAGGATCGCCGAGATCCGTATTCGTCACATCCCCGAGCACGAATTCGAGGTTTTCGATCCCGCCTGCCCGTTGTCTTGCCATGGAGAGGATCTGCGGTGAGATGTCTATGCCGGTGATTTGCCCCCCTGGGGCAATCTCGCGCGCCAGGCTGATCGTGGTTCTGGCCCCGCCACAGCCGATATCGAGAACCCGCTCGCCAGGAATGGGCGCCGCCGCCTGCAACAGCGGCGCACTGAAAGTCTCAATTCCCAGTTCGAGGACATCCATATTCAACACCCAGCGATCGCCGCCTATACCGCGCCAGTAGTCACCGTTCAATGGTTGCGCTGCATTACTGCTGTTCTGATTCTGCATGTTCTTCGTCTCCGCTTGAATGAACTTTCGTGCTTGTATTTCGATTATTAGGGTTTGTTCATAACGGCATCAGCCGCCGGATAATGACTGCTTGCCTGCTCATGTGGCAATGATCACCCTGGCGGCATCCAGCCTGGGACCGGCGGCAGCGATGATGGTATCGAGTTCCTGCTGACACCCTTCAAAATACCGGATTTCCTCCTCCCGGACATTCGGATTCACCCTGCGCAGGGAACGTAAACGCTCCGCTTCATGCTGGAAGAATTCCCTGCTGCGGCGGTGGGTGTCCGCCAGCACTTCCTCGATCTGCCGTGCTGCCAATCGCCCGGCAACCAGCAACAGCCGGCGAATCGAAACTTCCTTCAGATCGATCACCTGGCGTGCGACCGTTGCCGGCAAGGGTACGGCAGAGCGGTTGATGCGATCATGGTCCAAGGCTGTAAACAGATTGCCCTGTTCATCCAGGATCAGATCGATGCACTCCGGTTGCAGGTATCCCCGTGGACTGAGTTCACTCATCACCTGGAAATCCAACACATACACAACCTCCAGGTATAGAGCGCCGGGTTTGAGCCCCTGGTCCCTAACCGCAGTGACCACGGCATTTCCAGATTCACCCCCGGTCGCCATGTCCATGGCATTGATCACCATGGGGTGTTCCCAGCTCAGAAACTGCCAGTCTTCATGCGCCAGTGCAGCATCCCTGTCCCAGGTTACCGTAACGCCTTCTTCCGGCAACCCTGGGAAAGGATACAGCATACGGTAGGTGGGCTGCAGTCGTAATCCCCCGGCGCCCAGTTCCTCCGAATCGACGCCATAACAGTCAAATACCAGTTCCAGATAGGCCGGGAGTGATTCATCGGTTTCCAGTTCCATTGTGCGCTGCCGGAGATCGTCCGCAATAACCGGCCGGCAGGAATTGTATTCCAGCAGCCGGTCACGACCCTTCTGCAAGGCAGCGTTCAGTTCACAGCGCAACATGAGCGTTTTGCTGATGATGAGCTCAGGTTCGAAGTCTGCTTCGGATGCCGCTGACAATAACCGCTCGAGATCAGGCCGTAGCGATTCAAAAACCGTGTATCCCGCGGGACAAGTGTGCTCGAAGGCGTCCAGGCCCTCCTGGTACCAGCGGTACATCCATTGCTGGGCGCTGTTCATCAACAAGGGTAAATGGAGATGAATCGTGCTTTTCTGCCCGATACGATCCAGCCTGCCGATACGCTGTTCCAGCAGATCCGGATTGAAGGGCAGATCGAACAATACCAGATGCCTCGCAAACTGGAAGTTACGGCCCTCGCTGCCGATCTCGGAACAAACCAGCACCTGGCCGCCCGACTCTGCATCAGCGAAATACGCAGCAGCACGATCCCGTTCCACCAGACTCATCCGTTCATGAAAGTCGGCAGCCGTGATCCCGTGCTTCATCACCAGGCAATGCGACAGGTCCAGCGCGGTTTCCGGACTGGAAGTGATCACCAGCATCTTTTCTTTGCGGTCCTGCTTGAGGAGTCCGGCCAGCCACTCGACACGTGGGTCGATGCGGGTCCAGTCCGGCGCCTTCCCTGTTGTGCCCCGGTACACAAGTTCGGGGGACAGCAAGCCCTGGCAATCCGCATATCCATTTGCGCCTGCCAAGGCGAGGCATTCAAGGTATGGTACAGGCGTTGGTAATTCATACACATGGACCCGGCGAGGCGGAAACCCGCTGACCGATGCGCGGGTATTACGAAAAAGGACCCGGCCCGTGCCATGACGGTCCACCAGATCTTCGATAAGTGTCTCCCGAGCTGATGCTGAGGGCGACGTTTGCCTGTATTCGCCAGACAGGGTATTTGCATCACACCCTTTCAGTAACTCGGCAAGAGTCTGTTGCCCGGCTTCATCCAGCGGACGATTCTCCAGCAGGGCATCGACGACATCCGCAACCTGTTGATAGTTCTTTTGCTCCCCGGAAAATACACCGAAATCTGAAAAGCGCAGCGGATCCAGCAGCCGCAGACGGGCGAAGTGACTCTCCCTGCCGAACTGCTCGGGTGTCGCGGTCAAAAGCAGGAGCCCCCTGCAATTCAGGGCAAGCCTCTCGACCGCCTCGTATTCACGGCTGGCGCTGACGGGGGTCCAGTGGAGATGATGGGCTTCATCAACCACCAGCAGATCAAATTGACTTTCAGATGCCTGGACCAGACGTCCCTGATTCCTGATGAGAAATTCCATGGTGCAGAGGATCAATTGTGAGCCCAGAAACGGATTGTCCGCCGCTTCGTTACCAGATATTTCCTCACATCTTGCTTCATCGAGGATGGTGAAATTCAGATTGAAGCGGCGCATCATCTCTATCAACCATTGATGCAGCAGGCTCTCAGGCACCACGATCAGGACACGTCCGGCGCGCTCTGTGATTAGCTGATGATGCAGGATCAGCCCGGCCTCAATCGTCTTGCCCAGCCCCACTTCATCCGCCAGCATCACCCGGGGCGCATAACGACGAGCGACTTCATGTGCGATGTAGATCTGGTGGGGTATTAGGCTGGTCCGTGTACCCACCAGACCGTACAAATCTGATCGCCCGAGTCGCGCCAGGTATTTGCGCGTGAGATACCGAAGCCGGAACCATTTGTCGGAGTCGACGCTCCCGCTCAGTAACCTGTCCAGCGGCCGGTTCAACCGGATGGAATTTGCCAGGGCGGTTTCCGGAATGGAGTGATGCCGACCCACGCTGTCCCGGACCCGATAAGACAGCAGGCCTTCCAGTTCAGCAACCGATTCCACTGTAAACAGAGTGCCATCGTGATCCGGGACGGAATCTCCACAACCGAACATCACGCGTGTCAATGGGGCATTGGCTGCGGCGAAAGAACGGGTTACCCCGGCCGCATGGAAGGCTACGGTTACCGTTCGCTCATCCGAGGCAAGCACGATACCGAGACCCAAGGCCAGATCTGCATCACATATCCAGCGCTGGCCGGGTCTGTATTCCACCAACGGAACTCCTCCTCAAGAATGGAATGGATTATTGAGTCCGTATACGCTTCAGGGCATCACAGACTGACCCTGAACAGTGAGCAACTACGGGCCGAGGCTCTGATAGATGAACTCGATAATCCTATCGCCATTGATGAAGCCCGCGCCATAGCTTTGATCGAAGTCGGCGTTGGGTTTGGCTTGCTGGATCTGCTCCAGGCTCTTCCCTTCTTCTTTTAATTTGCGCACCCGCTCTCTGGCCGTCACCAATACCTGGTGGAGCGCCTGCACCGCTGCCTGGTCCGCCAGCGCTCCATGGCCCGGAATGATTCGGGTCTGGTCATCGGCGATTGACAGGATGTACTCCTCCGCGGCAATGATGCCGTCAATGGAGCCGCCGCTGCTGACGTCGATCAGCGGGTAAGCGCCGTTGAAAACCAGATCACCGGTATGGATGACATTGGTTTTGCGGAAATGAATAATACTGTCGCCATCGGTATGCCCATTTTTCAGGTGGGTAACCACCAGCTCTTCCCCGTTGACATGGAATGTGACGCTGTCGCTGAAGGAGACTATCGGCAGTGCTTCTCTCGGCGACGGAGGTGTGGTGACGTTGAAAGCCGCCATGAAGTTTTCCTTACTCATGCGCTCGCGGACATTGTCATGAGCGACAATGATCACACCTGCCTTCCCCAGATTTTCGTTACCTCCCGTATGGTCGCCGTGCCAGTGAGTATTGAACAGAAAGCGTATAGGCCGATCTGTAAGTTTTGCTATGGCAGCGACGATCTTGTCCGTGAGCGGGGCATACTGATCATCGATGAGGATAACTCCGTCTTCACCGATCAGGACCC
>MGYR01000077.1:0-1489 GCA_001801825.1 Gammaproteobacteria bacterium RIFCSPLOWO2_02_FULL_56_15
CAGGTCCAGATCAGAATATTTTTTGGCCGTGCGCCTGGCACGGGAGCCAAAGACCCAAACCTCGTATTGCGGGACGTAGGCGTGCAGGACATCTTGCACAATACGCACATGCTCCAGGTTACCTTCGAAAGGCGAGGTTTCCATCAGACCTGCCGTAGCATCATCTGATCGCACAGGATTTCAAAGTGATCACCTGTCTGAGATAGGTAATACATCCCTATGTAAGGTGCGGGATTCTATCAGCCAGCCTTCGCCGGTTTTTCGCCAGCTATCATGATAAATGCCGAAAGCGCTGACTTGGGGAGAACTTTCGTTGGCTCCCTGCTGAGTGACGAGGATCATATTCTGGGTCCTGGCAGTATCTGCGGTCAGTTCCAGGAACAGCAGCCCGGATTGATGATGGCCGGTCCGGATACCGGCATTCCGCTGATAGAGATCCGCGGAAAAATCCCGAATTGCATCACGTGATTCCAAATTAATGTTGGGTTCCGTTTGCCCAGGCGCAAAACTCCTCCAGACCGCCTCCTCGGTAAACAGTGCTACAAATCCATTCAAGTCTTTTGCATCCGCAGTATAAGAGTACCTGGCAACTTGTTCGGCAATGGCAAATCTGTCTGCTAGTCCCTCTATCGTTTGCGCTGAAGTACTTCCCGTTATCGCCAACATAAAGAGCATTAGACTAAGCGATAGGAGTCGCGATGGAGATATTTGCTTATACCTGGGCTTAATTTTCATCTTGATCCCTCTTGGATATGGATTACTGAATGATTTGATTCGCCAAAACCATCAAACTCGCGCATCCTGACTGGTCAAACCTGCCTGCCATTCCAGAATTTTACTGTCAGCGGTAACCAACAACGCACCGTGATGCATCGCAGTGGCAACGATAAAGCGATCAGCAGGGTCCTGATGTAAATCCTGAAAAGAAGTCGCCAGCAGGGCAATACGCCCATCGATGGGGATTTCCTGAATACCTGCTTGCAGCAGCTCCGCACGCCAGGACTCCACTGCCACCGGCAGTACGATGCGCCCGCGCTGTATAAGCATCGCCACTTCCCAAAAGCTGATCGCGCTCACAGCGACAGTATCCGTCCGCCACGCATCTTCAATCAGGCGTCGCGATGCTGGCCCCAAGGTCGCGTCGTTGCAATCCATCCACAGTAGCGCATGCGTATCCAGAACAATCACGCAAGTACCTTCCAGGCGTTATCCTGCACCGGCGATACAATGTCCCCGTTGATTTCAAGTCCCGAATGCAACCCGAATGGCGAACCAGCCCTGCCCCCGGAATATGGGCGTAGTTCCGCAATCGGTCGCCCATTTTTCGTGACTACCAATACCTCACCCGAGCGCGCTACATCGTCCATCAGGGCGAGGCACTTCGCTTTGAACTCTGAAGCCTTGATGGTCTGCATAATGGATCTCCGACTTTAAGTGGTCACCATGGTGACTATAGTCTCCATAGTGGTCATAGTCAAACTGACTCGTT
>MGYR01000077.1:1529-6153 GCA_001801825.1 Gammaproteobacteria bacterium RIFCSPLOWO2_02_FULL_56_15
GGCACACCGAGATGCGCAGCGAAAGCCACGCGGAATATGAACTGCCCCTGGTTGGGACACGGTGGGGGGATCCAGACCCGGTCAAGTAGAAGGCAGCAACCTCGAAATCGCCTGTTTCCAGGCATAGAAGTGGGGGTTGTCTGCCAGGTTGAATTGAATCCCCGCCATCCGGGTCTTGGGATTGTTCCAGACCACATTACCGGTAAGCCAGAAACGCTCGGAAGAATCCTGGAAGCTAATCTTGAGTTCAAGCAAAGTGCCCACCGGGAGCGGTATGACCACGTGCATGCATAGCCCTCCAAGGGAGATATCACTGGAGTTGGTGGGCAGGGATCTTCCTTCCAGCTCCCTGGCCTCCGGGGCCGACTGAATCTTGACCAGGATATCGGTTGCTGTGTTGATGCGGGGGGCCAGTCGTCTCTCATTCATACGGGTTTGCAGTTCCTGTTTTGATCTACCAGATATTCATTGTATCAGGTGGCATGGGAATGTTTCTATTAGCAGAGGCATATAGCCTTGATTGTTGAGAATATTGCAAATTAGAATTTAGGCTTCTATTATACAAACATGATTACCAGAGACTGTTTAGTCAGGTTCCGACAACTACTGCGTAATTTTCCTGTAGTCTGCATACTCGGTCCGCGCCAATGCGGGAAAACCACCTTTATAAAATCCGCTCTGCCACTCTGGCAGTACCTGGATATGGAAAAACCCTCCGACCATACCAGGCTGGCCGCCGATCCGGAGGACGCAATCCACCGGTTGGGGAGCCATTTTATCCTCGATGAAGTGCAGCAAGTCCCGCAATTGTTTCCCGTCATCAGGAATTTTGTCGATGAAAACCGTACTCGATCCGGCCAGATAGTGTTATTAGGATCGGCCTCCCCTGTATTGATCAAACATGCCGCCGAGACTCTCGCCGGGCGTATAGGTTTTCTAGACATGACACCATTTCGCTGTCATGAAGTAATCCAGAGCGAAACCAGGTTAACCATGGAAAAACTGTGGTTCAGAGGCGGTTTCCCAGATGCCACGCTGAATAAACAAGATGCCGCACGTCTGGACTGGTTCGATGCATACACCCGTACATTCATTGAGCGTGATCTGACTGTATTGGGCATTGATGTTTCCCCAATACAGATGCGCAAGCTGTGGATCATGCTGGCCCATTTCAATGGAAATATCTGGAATGCATCCAAGTTGGCTGCGTCCATGGGCACCAGCTACCACTCCGTCAACCGCTATACGGACATCCTCGAACAGACCTTCCTGATCAGGAAACTTCCGCCTTATTTTGCAAATATCAGCAAGCGTCTGATAAAAAGCCCGAAAGTGTATTTCCGGGATACCGGCCTCTTGCATTACTTCCTGAATATCCATTCGGAATTGACTCTGTCCACCCACCCTGCCCGAGGCGAAAGCTGGGAGGCATTTATCATCGAAGAATTGATCACGGCCTTCGCGCTCTACGTTCCAGGCACCCAGGCATACTATTGGCGTACTTCAACGGGTATCGAAGTGGATTTAATGATTATGCGAGATAACCGCCTGATCCCTTTTGAGGTCAAGCTCCATAGCAGTCCGGATAAAGAGGCAGCAAAATCCCTGGTTTCCTGTATGAACGATCTGGCTCTGGAAAACGCCTACCTGGTTTATCCGGGTGATGAGGACTACTCACTCGGTAATAATATTACTGCGCTGGGAATACAAAAATTGCTGGCTGATCCAAAACGAATTCGCCGGTTATAGGTCAGCGATCCTGGTGGATGAATCCCACAGTGTATGGCCCCATTTATTCCCGATTATGCAAGTAGAGCACATTTACCCCGCCATTTACTCCGCCGGGGTCCAGGCAGAATATGTGGGTGTATGGAGGACGACTATTGTTCTCGCGAAGCCGCCAAGCACGCCAAGAAAACAATAGATGAGACGCAAACCCTCTATGGCAATGGGAACCTGCCGCTCGATCGGCAACCCGCTGCGGCGAAGTTCACAGCGTGGTTAATGGGGCCGGAGTGATTTATTATTGACCACTCCGTCCCAATATAGCTCCATCGTTGCAGAGTGGGCACGTCTTTTGTGCCCACGCGGTTGCATCATAGTAAGCGTCACCGTCCACAAACCGGACGCAGATGCGCCACTGTTCGTTAATAGCTATTGCATATTGCCCTTTTCTATCACCTGACAGTGCATAAATACTTCCTGGTATTACGAGGAACCACATGCGGCAACGTGGCAATACTATCTATATTGGATGCCCTGATTACGCTCGGAATAGTCCTCTGCGTCACCAATTCATTGGACACAACATTCCTACTTGCAAACCATTATGGTAGAGTCTTGCCTGCTGAACTTCAGCATAATACCTGGAATACCAATGAAAGAACCGAATCTCGAACAATCTGTCGTGGCTACCATCAGCACACAACTGGAGGTTCAGTTGGTTATTCTGTTTGGCTCACTGGCAACCGGTAAGTGGGATAAAGAGAGTGATCTGGATATTGCGGTAGATGCCGGGCGACACCTTATGGTCAACGAAAAAATATCCCTGATCGAAAAATTAGCTCAACAAACCGGCCGACCAGTTGATCTAGTGGATATCCAAAGTATCGGAGAACCACTTTTAGGCCAGATCCTCCGTTATGGGAAGAGAATCCTGGGCAGCGATCGACACTACGCCAGGGTACTCTGCAGACACCTCTTCGACCAGGCGGATTTTCTGCCATACCGTAACCGGATCCTCGCTGAAAGGAGGCAGGCGTGGATCGGGAAGTTATAGAACAAAAGCTTGAATCACTGCGCCGCTGTCTTCGGCGCATTGCGGAGAAATGTCCAACCGATCCGGGAAAACTAGAACAAGACCCGGATCTCCAGGACATTATCGTCCTCAATCTTACCCGGGCAGTTCAATTGTGCGTGGATATCGGCGCACACCTCGTCAGCAGCATGCAAGTATCACCACCGGATACGATGGGTGAAACCTTCGACGTCCTGACGAAATCTGGGATCATCCCAGAAGCTCTGGCGATACATCTGAAAAAGGCAGTAGGTTTTCGAAATATCGCAGTTCACAACTATGAGCAAATCAACTGGGTTATTGTTCATACCATTGCCAGGGACTACCTTGATGATTTCTCTGAATTTGCCAGGATCACCGCTTCCAGTTTGATAAAATAAAAAGGTAAAAGGGCCGGAGTGATTTATTTTTGACCACTCCGACCCGATGTCAGTTGTAGGGTGGGCACGTCTTTTGTGCCCACCTGCTGCGTCATTCACCCTGTCGCGATGACAAAGTCCCAAGGCATGTTCAGGGATTGGGAACAAGTACCGTCACTTGCGTCCGGCTTAACAGTTTCCTGAAATCTGTGTCGAATGTGACCAAGTGTTCGCCAAGTTGAATCACTGCCGCCGCAAGCCACGCATCAGGAATGTCGTTCGCGGACAGCTTTTTCCCCATACAGAGTTGGCGCAACATTGGCCACTCGGCACCGATAGAAGGAATCTCCACGCCCGGCACCGCCAGGAGAGCATCCAGAAATCCTACCGCATGTTCCAGAGGTGTTGGCTGTACAAATACCTTCGAATTTGTCACCAGCCGCAAGAAACCGGCAATAACCATTGGCATCAGCCTCAGGTTTGCACCATCTGCACAAGCCACAATGGCTTCGCTAAGACACGCATAAGCTGTTTTGTAATGCGGATGATCACTACGAGATGCTGCTATCAACACATTGATATCAGGCGTCATCGTCAGCGGCATCCAGCATGGATTTATTACTGCCTGGATTTATACCAACAACCAAGCCCCCGCGTCCCTGGAACACAGGAATCGATCGTTTGCTTACCTTGGTGTTTGTAGCAGGGGAAGACCGGAGGCGCAGTTGCAAGCCTTCCTCAATCAGCCGCGTCAGGGTGGTCCGTTGCCGTACAGCATGCGCTTTTGCTTTTGCCAGGAGGGTATCATTGATGTTAAGAGTGGTCTTCATGAAATAATGATACAGATTTCTGTATCCAGTATCAATATACCATCCTCGCCCATTCCCGGATTGTCCGCAATGTCACTGCATCTTCCTTTCCAAGAAATTAAGCGACTGAATAAAACTCTGTTGCCCCCTATTGTTGGGTGCAGCACGGCATCAGTTCAGACTGGAATCGAAACAATTGGGACGGAATGGTGGTAGAGCGTTTCTATGGATGTATGGTCGCATGTCAAAGCGACGACGTTCGCCGGTAGAAAACGACATCACCAATTGAAAATCATCTGCGGCAGAAACAGAGGTCACTTTGATCATCACCAAACGCCTCACCGCAAAGGGTCAATCTTGAAAACCGGCTCGCCCATCACCGCCAGCGCCCAATCCGCCATCAACTCCTCCTCGTGGAGGGAGATCCAGGCTTGTAATAATCGCATCTTCTTGGTGGGCAAATCGCCTTCGATCAATTTTTGTGCCCACGCGGTTGCTGCGTCTTTCACCGCACCACCACCGTGCTTTATCGTCACCCCTTTGTGAGACCCGCCATGGAGGGCGACCCGATTACTCAAGCGGTTAGACAAGGTTCAGCTAATTCACGATCCATCAGAATGAATGTTATGTTCACGTTCCGCCAGAATCAGTGTTCACAA
>MGYR01000078.1:0-234 GCA_001801825.1 Gammaproteobacteria bacterium RIFCSPLOWO2_02_FULL_56_15
TATGTCCTCTCTTGCTAAAGATATACTCCAGCAAGATAATGGAAAACATCAATACCAAACTTTTAGAGTTGTCATCACACATCAGATGGGGCTGGAAAGCATGCGAAATCTCATATCCATTTTTCTTTTCGTATTGTTACCGATGTTTGCAACGTTAGCTCATGAGTCCGCCGATCTGGTCACCGATGCGGAAGCCGGGGATCTCCACGCGCAGGTCGAGCTGGCGGATATGTA
>MGYR01000078.1:255-1000 GCA_001801825.1 Gammaproteobacteria bacterium RIFCSPLOWO2_02_FULL_56_15
ACATGACTTTCAGCAGGCACTGCATTGGTACAGCAAGGCCGCCGCGCAAGGCCATGTCCAGTCGCAGTACCAGCTGGCCGAGATGTACCGGGTAGGCGAAGGTACAATCCAGGACTATCAACAGGCGCTATCCTGGTATACCAGGGCGGCAGAGCAAGAATATACAAAGGCGCAATACAGCCTGGGCCTGATGTATGCCAATGGCATCGGTGTGACCCGGGACGATGGACAGGCCGTGCATTGGTACGGCAAAGCGGCTGAGCAAGGCTACGCGGATGCACAGTTCAATCTCGCCGTTATGTACCGGCAAGGAACAGGCGTTACCCGGGACGATCGGCAGGCGGTGCACTGGTATACCAAAGCCGCGGGGCAAGGCTACGCGGCTGCACAATTCAATCTCGCTGTCATGTATTACAGCGGCACGGGACTCGCACAGGACAGCAAGCTGGCGGCGTACTGGTTCGCCAAAGCCGCCGAGCAGGGAAATGCGAAGTCACAATATAACCTGGGTTTGCTATATGACAGCGGTGTCGGCGTCACCCAGGATCGTGTGCAAGCCTGGAAGTGGCTGCAAATCGCGGCAGCTGGCGGTTACGAGGACGCAGCTAAGAGCAAGGATATCCTTGAACAGGCGATGACAATAGAACAAATCACGGAAGCGAGGAGATTTTCCAGTGAATGGATGAATAACAGAAAACAGATTCCATGATAACCCTTAACAGCCAGGGACTGGCTGACTGAAGCT
>MGYR01000078.1:1049-2484 GCA_001801825.1 Gammaproteobacteria bacterium RIFCSPLOWO2_02_FULL_56_15
AAGTACCTCGCCCAACAGGGCGAAACCACTATTAACCATAGCAGTAATGCTAAAAATTTACTGTGTAATTATCTCAGCTTCATCGATTTACTGAATCAGCGCCATATGTCTCCAGGTCCTCACGTGACACAGGACCTGGAGAATACATGTGCCCTAGCCTAATTTCGACGTCAGCTTGATACCCATGATCTTGCGCGCTTCATTCGGATCCGTGACGACGCGGCGGCCCATGACGTTGGCGATGTCAACCGCCCATTTCACGCTTTCGGCGCTGGACTCGATCAATTCATCCCGGTGCGGCCAGCGCCAGTAGGCGTCCTCGAGCCCGACCTGGACCAGATCAACCCCCATCATGATGCCCATGGTCATGATGGGCAGCCAGTTACGCCCGCCGGTGCGCCAGCCATAAAATTCACCCGGGAAGGTTTTTTGCACGATGTCCAGATTGGCAATGGCGTTCAAATAAGAGCCCGGATCCTGATGGATGGCGGTCGAATCGTGTTTGCCGAGATTGACATCCAGGCTCAACGGCTTTGAAAGATTACCGATTTCATCGATGAGTTCCTTGAAGTGTCTCTGTGCCGAAGTATCATAAAACTCGAAGCAGGGCTTGACGTGGTTTGTATCAAGATACCGTACTCCCTGATCCATGGCCTTACGTTGCGCATTACTGAACGGCAGCACGACCGAACCCTGACAGTACTTATTGCCGTCCCCCCACTCCAGCAGATCTTTGGTATCGACTATATAATCCGTAATACCATCGTGCGGATACCAGGTATGGGATATGGTGACGCAGTCGCCGATCTTGTCGAACGTAGCATCCAGTACTTCCTTGAGTAATGCGGCATTAATCATAGCGAGGCCGTTTTCCGGGTTTCTCGGGTGTACATGGATTGCGACCGCTCCCGCTTTTATAGAATCTGCCAGATCCTGGGCCTGTCCCTCAATCGAAAACGGTATCGCTGGATAGCGCTTGCCACCGATCTGCCAGCCGGGGCTCGAACACTGGACGATAAGTGGGTGTGACATAGTCATGATCCGCGGCTCATTATGCACGGGGAACATCTGGTTGGCCTGCTGCTCAGTCACCGTGATCGGCGGAAATTTTCCCTCTAATGCACGCTCCATGTTTTGGGGCCGTAACGGTTCCGCGGGCTGACCACTCTGGCCCTGTGCCAGGGCTTCGCTGATCCCCGCGAACAAGGCAATGGTACCCATGGTAAATTGCCGGCGGGAGACTCGCGAAATTCCTTCTTTCAGATCTTTAGCTAATTCTCTCTTTTGTTTTTCTGCTGCGGACATTGCATTACCCTCCTTACATAATTGATAGGCAAGCTTACTTCTTTAAATGATCTCTTTGTTCGTTATAAACAGAAGACCGGGCTTACTGATACGAATTTTAGCGTTAATCGGGGAAGTATAGTCAATTCGG
>MGYR01000078.1:2523-2758 GCA_001801825.1 Gammaproteobacteria bacterium RIFCSPLOWO2_02_FULL_56_15
CTGGCGTTCAGGTCTCAGGTACAGGCGCTACCGTAGAACTGGTGCAGAACGATACCGGAGAGAAAAACACCCGTAATTTCAGGTTCTTAGTCGTCTGTATTGACCCACAAAGCGATCAGGACAGCCGAGGCGAAGATGCGAAATGCATCCGGCAATACATTCAGTTTGGTACTCTGCCACATCAGGAAATATTCCTGGGCGATCACTAGAAAGCCGATGAAATAGAGGCAGGCCG
>MGYR01000078.1:2811-3827 GCA_001801825.1 Gammaproteobacteria bacterium RIFCSPLOWO2_02_FULL_56_15
GAGCTTTTGCTGCCCCACATTTTGATTGCGCCGATCCAGCAGAGTACGGCCGCGGATATTTCACACAAAGTAATTAATCCAAAAGCCATCCAGATCAATACCGGGCTCTCGATGGCTCGCCACATGCCATTAGGATGCTGGTAAGTGGTCTGCATACCGACCGCACCCTGAACCGCACCAAAACCGCCATCCGACATCGTGATATTACCGAAGGCCGCCAGAGTCAGCATCAAGGCCATACCGGCAACCAATATGGTTTTAATTATGCGCACGTTAATCACTCCCCCATATTTCTTCAACAGCGGACAAGTCTACAAGGATCATAAACATACATGCAAGATTTGTTGATTATTCACCCTTTAATATATCATCGCTCTAAAAGTATCTTATGCTATTATTTAAATGAAAATACTCTAAGTTTTATTGTTTATATTCAACTTAGGAACACAGGGTTTTCTGTGTATGTTCCGAATAAGTAAAACTGGAGTCGGTAAAGTAGTTTACTAACATATAAAGATGCTCACATGGGGGATCGATCATGAAAATACACTTTTTTAAACATTCCACTCAGCTTTTAGCGACTATTCTATTGACACTTGGCATTGGTGTGGACGGCACGGCCTTCGCGCAAGACAATGAAGCTCTGGAAGAAATCACCGTCACGGGATCGCGCATCCTGCGGCGCGATTTTACCTCGTTAAGCCCTATCGTGACGGTCGATACGGATACTTTTGAAAATCGCGTCAATATCGGCATCGAGTCGGCCCTCAATCAGTTGCCGCAGTTCACGGTCGCCGGCACCCAGGCCCAGAACAGTTCAGCGGCGTCGCCGTTCCCAGCCGCCGACGCGGCGCCCGGCGCAGCAACGATCAACCTGCGCGGCCTGGGCCTGAATCGCAATCTGATCCTGGTGGACGGCCGGCGCGTACAGCCGGTCAATCTCCAATTAGTGGTCGACCTGAACACCATCCCGGGATCGGCCATTGAGCGGGTTGAGGTCATTACCGGCGGCGCCG
>MGYR01000078.1:3968-4683 GCA_001801825.1 Gammaproteobacteria bacterium RIFCSPLOWO2_02_FULL_56_15
GCACGGATTTCGCCGACGGCCGGGGTAATGTGACGCTGGGCGCGAATTATAGCGACCGGAATATCATCTATTCGAGAGACCGCGACTGGGTGGTCGATGGCTGGCTGGACCCGGGCACGCAGGCCGGCGGTATTGGCAGTTCCAACCTGTCACAATATTCCACTGCCCGCGCCTCGTACTGTGCCATTACGAATTGCGGTCAGCCTCTAGGATTCCCTGCTGGCCCCGGCAATAACCCGGCAGCCGGTTTCCCGCTGATAGGCGCCACCTATGTCATCGATCAGAACGGCAGTGTCTTTGACGCCTCGGCCCCGTTAAACCCCGCCCGCCCCTATACCGGGCCCTTGGGCGTCGATTCGGGCTTCAAGATCAACCCGGACGGGACCCTGGGCTATAACGATGCGGCGCACTCATACCTGCAGATACCGCTGGAGCGTTATTCCGTTTTCGGCAGCGCTCAATTCGCCCTGACCGATCACGTTAATGTGTTCACTGACGTGCGTTACTCGGAAACCTTCGCCAAGGCATCAGGCTTCGTCTCCAGCCTGTTCAATGTCTGGTCGCCGACGATTCCCTACGATCCCGCCAACGATGATCCGGATTCACCTACGTTCGGCCTGGGTGCCAATGATCACCCGGTGCCCCGCGCGCTGGCGGACCTGCTGAATTCACGCCCGACCCCGAATGCGCCCTGGACTTATGTCGGCGGCCTGGA
>MGYR01000078.1:4697-6667 GCA_001801825.1 Gammaproteobacteria bacterium RIFCSPLOWO2_02_FULL_56_15
TCACCACCGAGACTACCAGCAACGTCTACCAGGTCATCGGCGGCCTGAACGGCGATGTCAACGTCTTGGATCGGGAATGGACCTGGGAGGTGTATGCCTCGCACGGCAAATCCACCGTAAATGCCCGGCAACCCGAGGGTTTCCCCTACCTGCCGAGGATCCAAAACGTGTTCAACGCCAATCAGTACGGCGAAAACTTCGATATCTCATCCCTGCCTGGTTTCTTCCCGTTGGCGGTAACCGGCCATTGCACCTCGGGTCTGCCGATATTCAACGCCGACGGCAGTGTCGACGACACGCCGTCGATCTCGAAGGACTGCGCCGACTACATCGTCCTGCGGATGAACAATGTCACAACCCTTACGCAGGAAGTGGTCGAAGGCAATATTCAGGGCGGGTTGTATGACCTGCCTGCTGGTGAACTGCAATTCGCCCTGGGCGCCGACTACCGGCGGGAGAATGCCCAGTTCGATCCGGACACGGGGTTTAACGCCAACCAGGATTTCCCGTACGTGATCCAGAACATCATCCTGCCGACTTCCGTCGACGGCACCACCGAAGTGAAGGAAGTCTATGCCGAACTGGCGATACCCATAGTCAGGGACCTGCCGTTCGTCAAGTCATTCGAGGTCGATCCGGGCGTGCGCTGGTCGGACTACGATACCACCGGCGGCGCCGAGACCTACAAGATCCTCGGCGACTGGGCCGTGAACGACTGGATCCGCTTCCGCGGCGGTTTCCAGGCGGCCACCCGTTCGCCAAACGTGGCCGAGCTCTTTACACCGCGGGGCGGCAGCCAACTCCAGGGCCTCGGCGGGACAACGACCCCCGACCCGTGCGGGAACATCCCGAATGTCACGCCCACGTGGGGTAACGTCCCGGGCAACGCCAACCGGGAGAACGTGCAGATTCTCTGCGATTACCTGATGGAGCGTGACGGCGCGCCGGGCGACGTGGCAGGCGATTT
The DNA here is from genome assembly GCA_001801825.1 of Gammaproteobacteria bacterium RIFCSPLOWO2_02_FULL_56_15. Taxonomy (GTDB): domain Bacteria; phylum Pseudomonadota; class Gammaproteobacteria; order Eutrophobiales; family Eutrophobiaceae; genus 2-02-FULL-56-15. Next base: position 5,665 of record MGYR01000078.1, read on the forward strand.
CTTCGACCCGAGCCTGCCCAGCGGCACGCCAAATAGCGCCGACGATTATCGGTTCAATGTATTCGGCGCCACATTTGCGTTCCCGTTCACGATCGCCGTGACCGAGGGCAACCCGGTCCTTGAAACCGAGACGGCCGAGACCTGGACGGCGGGCGTGATCCTCAATTCGCCGTTTGATCATCCGCTGCTGGATCGGCTGACAGTGTCCGTGGACTACTTCATCATCGATGTAGTGAATGCGATCGGGACGCCGAACCACAACAGCGTCTATCAGCAATGCTTGGATGCACAGTACAACAGCCTGGTCGGCGGCGCTGCCGGCTCGGCGACCGGGCCGGCTATGGCGGCGAACAATCCGTTCTGCGCCCTCATCGAACGCGAATGGACGCCCGGCCTCGGCTGGGGCGCGGCGCGCCGGTTCAAGGCGCGCACCATCAACCAGGGCGGCATCAAGAGCGAGGGTATCGATATGCAGCTGGATTGGGGCGCCGAGCTCGCGGACCTGGGCATAGGATTCATCCCCGGTTCGTTCAGCGTGAATGTGCTGGCCAGCTACCTCGACCTGTATTCTGAAGCTCCATTTCCGGGCGCCGCCTTCGTAGACTATACCGGGACCTCGTTCAATTCCTCGTTCGACTACCGGGTGTTGTCAACTTTCAGTTGGAGCGACGGTCCCTATTACGTCGGCCTGCGCTGGCAGCATTTGCCCTCGGTGATTCCGCCGCCGGGCAGCGCGGCCACCGCATTCGGCATTGACTCACACGACCAGGTGGATTTGTTCGGTCGCTGGTCGTTCCTCGATCGATATCAGTTGCGAGTCGGCATCGACAATCTGCTAAACGCTGAACCGGAGATTGTCGGCGCTAACGCAACCAACAACGCCCGTGGCGCCACCAACAGCACTTACGATCAGATCGGCCGCCGGTTCTTTGTCGGCCTGTCGGCCTCCTTCTAATCCAGCCCAGGTCAAAAAGCCTAGAAGTAAAACACAAGCGTTGGGGAG
>MGYR01000078.1:6694-6837 GCA_001801825.1 Gammaproteobacteria bacterium RIFCSPLOWO2_02_FULL_56_15
TTACGGAAGCCCTGAATAATTCATCCATGGATTTTCAGAACACAAAAAACAAAAAATGTTATTTTTATTTTTTCACATTTTCAATCCCGCCGGGTGGGATTAAAAATGGCAATACATCCATGTACTGCGGAAACTCTGACATA
>MGYR01000078.1:6864-7132 GCA_001801825.1 Gammaproteobacteria bacterium RIFCSPLOWO2_02_FULL_56_15
CCACGATAGTTGTATCTGAAAGCCAGGTTCAAGATCTTATTGAATCCTTTCAACCTGAATGTAACCTGAATTATTCTCGACTGTCAGTCTATAAGCATCCCCCCAACCCGTAGGGTAGATCCTGACTACCTGTCCCTTGTGCAGGTCATAGCGCTTGGAGATCATCTGCCGCCAGACTTGGCCCAGCTCCAGGGTGACTATCCAGCCGCTGGGTACTGATTTCAAGTCCGCAATCTTGCCGACGATTTCCGTCCCGCCATCATCATTG
>MGYR01000078.1:7162-8546 GCA_001801825.1 Gammaproteobacteria bacterium RIFCSPLOWO2_02_FULL_56_15
CGATTGATAACCGCCGGAGCCACCCGTGACGGATGGCGTTATCTGGCCGCCTGCCTGTTCCATTCGCATACGGGCAATTTCCTCCCGTATCCGCCGGTTCCCCTGTATCAATCGTTCATTACTGGCGTCATGGATGGCAGGAGGAGAGCTTACACCACTGGCATATGCATCGTAACAAGCCAGACGGGCGCTATCCTCCACAATAGATGCGCACTCACTGAATCCAGTATTACCGGACTGGGATATCTGGGCGTATACCAGTAAAGGTGCACATAACACCGGTAAAAAGCCGCGGGCGGTCAATGTTCTGGTAGTCATGCTGTTCTTAGATTAATCTCTATCAGGATGTGCGGCTTCTTTAAATCACATTCTGTCATACCAGGAATTAACTTCAAAATATATTTCCCATCAAAGGAATGGTAAAAACAACTACACAATGATCCAGGAAATCAATGGGGTCAAGAATCAATGGGGTCAGACTCGATTGATTTTGCAGAAAGCAAGAAATAAAATCAATCGAGTCTGACCCCATTGATTTCTACTGGTGTTTATTTCACTGCTTTTAATTCTTCCTTGAGCATACAGGCCGGTTCAGCCGTATTAATCAGGATCGCCTGTTTTCGCAGGTAATTCGGGATCCCGCTGCGGCCACCCATGCCGGAAAACTTGAAAGATTCCCACTCCGCGACACCGAAACCGGCGAAGGTCAGATATGTATCCTGCACGCTGACCACGCCGGCCTCGATACGGTCAGCAATGGCTCTGGCTTCGGTTTCATCACCGGCGATGACGGCAGCGGACAGTCCGTAATAGCTATCGTTGGCCAGCGCCACGGCTTCCTCGCAAGTCTTATATTTCATCAACGGTATGACCGGACCGAAGGTTTCATCCTGCATGATTTTCATCTTATGATTGACGCCGGTCAGAACAGTCGGCCGCATATACAGGCCACCGCCCAGGTTTTCACTCTTGCCGCCGCAGCGGATTTTCGCGCCCTTGGCCAGTGCATCTTCGATATGCTCATCGACAATCTGCGCCTGGCGAGCGAAGATGAAAGGCCCGATGTGGCCCCGTTCGTGGTCCGGGTAGTTCAATTCCACGCGCAGGGCCTGCTGCACCAGCAAATCAACAAAGCGATCATGGACCTGTTCCTGAACATAGACACGTTCTATCGAGAAGCACACCTGCCCGGTACTGGTGACGGCCCCGCGCAGAACGGCGGTGGCGGCCTTTTCCAGATCGGCTGAGGCTGTGATGATGACCGGGTCCTTGCCGCCCAGTTCCAGGATTGCGGGAATAAAACGGCGGGCGCAGGCCTCGGCCACCTTACGGCCGTTGGCGACACTGCCGGTAAAATTGACGATATCGACATTCTCAACTATCG
>MGYR01000078.1:8560-8782 GCA_001801825.1 Gammaproteobacteria bacterium RIFCSPLOWO2_02_FULL_56_15
CCATCGCCCTCTATGAACAGCAGGACCTCGGCCAGTTCCGGCACAGCCCGGATGGTTTCCATCATCGGCTTTATGAAACGTGGAGTCACTTCGCTGGGTTTGACGATGACGGCACAACCGGCAAACAGGGCCGGGATGGCGTGCAAGGTTGACAACATCAACGGCGCATTCCAGGGTCCGATGATTCCGGCAAGCGGATAGGGTTTCTGATTGGTGTCAAAT
>MGYR01000078.1:8853-9056 GCA_001801825.1 Gammaproteobacteria bacterium RIFCSPLOWO2_02_FULL_56_15
ATAGCCTGTGTCGATGGAATCAGCCGCAATCAACGCTTCGCGTCGACGCTGCAATTCCGCAACCCATCGCCGCATGATCCCGATCCGGTATTCCAGCGGTGCATTTCCCCATGCCGGCTGCGCCTCACGCAATTGTTGGCAGACGAATTTAATCTCATCATCGGTCGCCGGCGTGATCCAGGCATCGATGGCGCCGGTCCTGG
>MGYR01000078.1:9197-9324 GCA_001801825.1 Gammaproteobacteria bacterium RIFCSPLOWO2_02_FULL_56_15
ATCACCAGTTACAAATTACTATTTTCTCTGTGTCCTATCCATAAATACATAAGCATACATCCCTGTATAATATCTGTGCCTGTCCCTTAATACATAAACGTACATCCTTGTACAATATCTGTGTTTC
>MGYR01000078.1:9369-9931 GCA_001801825.1 Gammaproteobacteria bacterium RIFCSPLOWO2_02_FULL_56_15
AAGGCAATAGGGCCAGCGCTGACATGACGGGCATCCAGGATGGCAAGATCGCTGCGGTTTTCCGCCATGCGATTGACCAGGACCAGCAGATAACCATCTCCTTCCGCGGCACCCGGCCTGCGCGGCACAAAGTTCGGCTCCTGCACCCCGCTGTCTTTGCCCGGCGACCAGGTGGTCAACTCGCCTGTTTCATAATCAAAACAACCGATCGCCGACAGACCTGCCGTACCTGCTGCAGCCGCATCCGGGGGCCGGCACAACATGTATCCGTACCGGTAGGGTTTGCCGATATATCGATCATCGAGCTTGGGCATCTCACAGGGCGATGCTACCGAGATGGCGGTGGTGTAATCACTGCGACTCTTATCCAGATCAAAACTGATCCGCGCCAATTGCGGTGGGCACGGTTTAAACGGCGAGCCGTCGTAATTTGGGAAAAATTCAAAACAGTTGCCTTGATAGAGACACACATCCAGATGAAACAGCGAGCCTTCAATATAGGCATTCATCATGTGTCCGGCACTGGCGGCAGGGCCGCGGAACCAGCGTATATCTTTCTCTT
>MGYR01000079.1 GCA_001801825.1 Gammaproteobacteria bacterium RIFCSPLOWO2_02_FULL_56_15
TCTATTTCCATTTGTATTCGCAACCATTCGCCTCGAGACAATGCAAGCGTTGCTCGCGCCACGTACACCTCGGGCGAATCCGGGGCGAGAGTCTGAGCGCGTTGTACGGCGTCTTCCTGCGCGGACACTTCCTTCGCATATTGCTCTGGCTGTCTGTTCGCCATATTTCCGTGTATCCGTGCCTTGAAGATCCAAGCCTCGACAAATTCCGGGTCGAGTTCCACAACGCGATTGATCTTCTCAAGAAGAACAGAGAGAGGTAAAGCTGCCCTTCCAAAAAGGCCTTGAACCTCCAGGTACAATGTGTAAGCCTCGAGTGAATCCGTCGGCGCTTCCTCGATTCTCGCCTGCTCCGCCAGGGAAAAGTTTGCCGCCAACGCGTCAACCACGTTCAGGGCAATGTCGACCTGGATCGCAAAAATATCATCGAGACTGCGGTCATACGTGTTCGACCAGAGATGAGAGCCGTCGGCGGGATTGATCAACTGCGCCGTGATGCGGAGCTCGTTCCCGGACTTCCGTACGCTGCCTTCCAGGAGGTGATTGACGCCCAGGGCCTGGCCGATCGCCCGCAGGTCCGTGTCCTTGCCCTTGAAGGAGAACGAAGAGGTGCGCCCGATGACCCGTAACCCTGTGATCTCGACCAACTGATTGATCAGCTCCTCCGATAGCCCGTCGGCGAAATATTCCTGATCCTGGTTGGGGCTCATATCCGCGAACGGCAGCACGGCGATCGAGGGCGGCCCGACAACCACGGTGGTCGCCTCGGGTCGATTCATTTCCAGTGTAGGCGCCGGTTGTGACGGTTCCGGCGCAGGCCGCTCCCACAGCAATGCTACCGCGACAAGCAGAACGACCGCAGCCGCGGTGACACCCGCAAGCAGGACAGCGGTCTTGTTGCGTAGTCCCCGAGGATGGGTTGCGGGTTGCTCCGGTTGGGTCACCGGTGGCGGTGTCTCGCCCGCATCCTGGACGCGGGCGCCGAAGTAGCTGTCCAGCAGTGTATCCAGCGTCGGGTCGGTCGGCGGGACCGGCGCCAGCGTGGCGGGCATCGGGATCGAACTCAGCCGTTTCACCGGCGTCACGAACTGATACCCCCGGCCGGGGATGGTGGCAATATGATCCTCACCGAGCGAGCGGCGCAACGCCGAAATGGCCTGGTTGAGGTTGTTCTCTTCGACGATGACGTTCGGCCAGACGGCCCGCATCAAGGTGTCCTTGTCCAGCAATTCGCCGGGGTGCTTGAGCAGGTACACCAAGGTGTCGAAGGCGCGTGAAGTTAAGTCAATGGGTTGATCGTCGGGACCCCACAAGCGGCGCTGCAGGGCATCCAGTTGATAGGCGCCAAACTTAAAAATCTGTTGCTCAGGCGATGCAACCATCACGGCGTGCCCCATGCTTTGTTAACACTTCTGGTCGGCAGCATTAGCTGCATTCGAAATCGTCCGCGCCCACCGGCTTGCACAAGTCCGGCCAGCCGTATTCGCGCCAAAAGGCGACGTGACCGGTTTCCGTGACGAGAGTCTTGAACCCATCGTCCCGGCGGACGCTGGCAAAGACCGGGCGCCAGAACATGTAGGCGGTCGCCGGTACTTCACGCGCCAGTTGGGCGAGCAGCGTCAGAGCTATATCCGGCCGCTTAAGATAGGCTGCCCACATGGCCAGATAAGTCCGGTCTTCAAAAGTGCTGTAGCTTCCCGTATCCACCAGGGCCTGCAATCCCTCTGCTGCCGTCCCGGGGCTTTCCAGCAGCACAAGCAGAAGTTGGGTGATGGGCGCGGCGTTTTCGAGCAGTTTGGGGAGGCGCTCTATATCCCCGCTGCCCAGCAGGGTTTGAACCAGGTGATAACGGCCGAAACCCCACTCAGGAAAGAGCGCCACGCCACGCCGGTAGGTTTCCAAGGCGCCCTGGGTGTCGCCCAGCGTATCCAGGAAGGAGATATAAAAGGCCCATAATTCCAGATCTAGGGGGTCGCGCTGCAGGTCTACCTGCATTCCCTGGATACCCATCCGGGCATGCCCGGTCAAAAAGAGCTGCCAGCTGTAGCTGAAGCTTGTGAGACGTGCTGCTTCCGGAATTTTCCGGAATTCGGCTTCGGCCTCGCGCCATCTGCCCAGTTCGGTCAGCATTATGCCAAGCACTTCCCGGGTCTCGATAGATTCCGGCGCCAGCTCGATTGCGCGCCGGGCCGCCGCTTCGCCCACGATCCGGCCCTCTTCGGCGCGTTCCGGCACGAACACAGGCAGGCGCCGGTACAGGCTCGATTTCAGCACCCAGCCCTGAACGAATTCGGGATCGAGTTCGAGCGCGTGGTCGATCTTGTCGATGCCCATCAGGATGTTTTCGGTCCCGAAGCGTTCCAGATCGGCCTTCGCGGCCAGGTACAGGTTATAGGCCTCCGTGGAATCGGTCGGCGCCTTTATAATCACGGCTGCTTCCTCCGGCGAGAATTCCGCGCGCAGGGCATCAGCCACCTTCAAGGCAATGTCGGTCTGGATCGCGAAGACATCGTCGAAGCTGCGGTCATAGGTCTGCGACCATTCATGCGTCCCGCTCTGCGCATCGGTGAGCTGCGCGGTGATGCGGAGTTGGTTGCCCGCCTTGCGCACGCTGCCTTCCAGGATATGATTAACGCCCAGGGTCTGGCCGATGGTCCGCAGGTCCGCGTTCTTGCCCTTGAAGGAGAAGGAAGAGGTGCGCCCAATGACCAGCAAGCCTGGGATCTGGACTAACTGATTGATGAGTTCCTCCGCCAAGCCGTCGGCGAAATACGCCTGGTCATTATTCGGACTCATATCTGCGAAGGGTAGCACGGCTATCGAGGGTTCAGCGGCTGCAACCGGGGTTTGTTCTGTGGTGTTGGGAGGATTATCGGCCAGGGTTATAGTTTGTTCTTCGATACGTTGCGGCGTGGCGCGGTCCCACCGGCCAACTACCACCGCCAGCAGCAGGACGGCGAATACCGTAGCGCCGGCCCACAGCCAGTGGGATGGTTTGCGGGCGATAGTTCGCCCAGTGGCGACGAGGGATACTGTGTCGGGTTTTAATCCCGGCTCCTGGGAAGCATCGGTCCCACTAATCGGCTCTTTTACAGGCCCCGTTTCCGGGATCACGGTCAGCCGTTTCACCGGTGTCACGAACTGATAACCCCGGCCGGGTATGGTGGTAATATGACCCTCACCGAGCGCGCGGCGTAGTGCCGATACGGCCTGGTTGAGGTTATTCTCTTCGACTATCACATTCGGCCAGACCGCCCGCATCAAGGTGTCTTTGTCCAGCAATTCGCCGGGGTGCTCAAGCAGGTACAGCAAGGTATCGAAGGCGCGCGAGTGCAAGGGGATCAGCTTGCCATCGACATCGCGTAACCGGCGCTGGCCGGTATCCAGGGAAAATCCCCCAAATTCAACAATCTGTGCTTCCGGAGATGTCACTATAGATTGAAACCCGCATGCCATTCCTGGCGGAGGATCCTTACTTTACGCCCCTCCCGTATTCAATGGAAGCCTGTGCAGCAAAGCCAAACAGGCATAAAACATCCGCCATTCGTGCGGCGCTTCAGGGTATTTCAGAATCCTTCAGAACGCTTCAGCCACCTTAAAGTTTCTTCATAACCCCGGAACTAGGCTTGTACTCGAACCGGGCCGATGTAGAGCCGGTCAGGACGAAACCAAGTACACAACGAGATGAGGGGTATTCCCATGAAAACACTTACTTCATTAGCAGTCATTACCTTTACCAGCGTGCTGTTCGGCGCCTCCGCCAGCGTGCTCGCCGAGGGCAACCAGGCGGGTAACTATGATGTGCAAACCAAGGTCGTCAAGTTTGGCGATCTGGATCTGGTCAACCCCGGCGATGCGCAAGTGCTGTTGCAGCGGTTACAAAGTGCGGCCAAGAACACCTGCAAACGGAGCGACTGGTCGACGGACCGATTTGGAAGTGACCGCGTCCGCTGTCAGAAAGCCGGCTACAAGGATGCCGTGGCGCAGATTGACAACCGGTACAACATCAATATCGAAGCCATCGCCGGCATGACGCCGCAAGGGGACAGCCTGGCGGCAACCCGCTAAGTCGCAGAGCTTGGACGAAGTTACCACGACATAGGGAAATGGCTGAGGGCCAGGAGCGCACCCCCCCAACACCGCGCTCCGGCCCTCTTTTTTTTTAGCATCCCATTCAGTATCACTGGTATTCGAAATCGTCCTGGCCTACTGGCTTGCACAGGTCCGGCCAGCCGTATCGCCGCCAATTGGCGACAAAGCCCTTTTCGCGTATGTAGTCCTTGAACTTAGCCAGTCGGCGCATTTCACGAAACACAGGCTGCCAGATATTAAAAGCAAGCCAGTTCACTTCATCCACACTCTGCTTGATAGAGCGCGGGAGTTCTGTGCCGAGGATATCAACATGCGCTCAGACCAATTCATGGTAATTCAGCGCCTGGCTAAAGTTTCTTCGGAACATCGGGACTAGGCTTGTTGGCGATTATCGATGCAATAAAGTACTTGCCCGCCAACACACAATGCGCGCACCTCAAGCGCGATACATGAACCAGACGACTGAAACTCGGGTTGCACGGAGGGATAGGAATTTGTTTTCAGCGAATGGGCTGGAAACGGTGTACCGCATATCTGCATACAGCCGTTTTGCCATTTGACATTACCCAGCTTATGCGCAACGATCAGCCCGCTCTCCCTAGCGGAGTTCGGAATTTTGTAGAGTTAATCAATAGCGCGCAAGCAGAGGATTTCATGAGATTGTGTGCCAGGTTGATCGCTTTCTGCGCTGCCTCTTTTTTCGCGCTTCCGGCATATCCGGCCACGTACTCGGGCAAGGTCTCCCTGATTGAAAACGGGAAGCCCGTGGCGGCTGAGGAATATGCCGATGTAATCGTTTATGTGGTTCCAAAGACGCCGGCGCCGGTTACGCCGCTGCGGGATGGCGCCGAGATGCGCATGGAGAAGAAGTTTTTCGTACCGCGCGTGCTGGTCGTGACGCAGGGGACGGAGGTGCGGTTCCCGAATTTCGATCCCATTCTGCACAATGCATTTTCAACCACCACGAACAATAGCTTCGACTTGCAGTTGTACGGTGGAGGCGAAGCCCGGACGTACAAGTTTGACCGGCCAGGACTGGTGCGCATGTACTGCAATGTGCACCATGACATGGTCGGCTATATCGTCGTCCTGAATACGCCCTATTACACGACAGTTACGCCGGCGGGGGAGTTTTCCCTGAAGGACGTGCCCGCCGACGGCGAGATTTATCTATGGCACCCGCGTGGGGATGTGCTTAAGCAGCCCTTGGGCATGGCCCAGGACGGCGCGGCGACCGGAGAGTTCAAGCTGGATTTGACGCAGCGGCGCATCCCGAAACACATGAACAAGGAAGGCAGGTCGTACCGGCGTTCGCGGAACGACGCGTACTGAAAATGGCCGCAAGATTACATAGCACCTCGATTTTAACCTGTCATCCCGAGCAATATGAAACTTAGCCTCGGTCAGCGCATCTTTCTAGCCTTCGGCGGGTTGCTGGTGGTCGTCCTCGGGCTGGCCGTGGGCATCACCTACTATCGTGGCAATGTGATCGCGCAGCAGGCCGTGGCGGAGGCACTCGCCAGTGTTCGCACGGTGCAGCAGGGTTACGAGTCGCAGCGTTTCCGGCAGTTGCGGCTGATCTCGGAGATCTTCGCCTCCGATCCGTATTTCTCCAGTTACGTTGCCGAGGCCGCCGGCGATAGTCTTGGCTTGGGCGGCGAGGTGGATACCGGGTCCATGATGGACCTGCTCAATGAACGCCAGCAGGACCTCGGATTCGATTTCGCCATGGTGTTGAACGGCAGAGGCGAGGAGATCGCGCGCACCGAGGGACCGGAGATAGCCATGGAAGATCCGGCAACAGATCCGGTGATAGGGCCGGTTATTGAATCGCTGGAGTCCGCCACGGGGTATTGGTTCCGTGACGAGGGGTCGTTCCAGATCGCCGTGGTGCCGCTGGCGGATGAGGAGACCCTGGTGGGCTTTCTCGTGGCCGGCCTCAGCGTGGATGAAAAGTTCGCGGAGGAGATCAAGAACATAAGCGGATCGGAACTGGCGTTTATGCGCAACACCAGTGCCGGACTTGTGCCCGTGGTGGGCAC
>MGYR01000080.1:0-586 GCA_001801825.1 Gammaproteobacteria bacterium RIFCSPLOWO2_02_FULL_56_15
GAACCTTGCGGCAAAGCGCGCGTCTTGCAACTGCTTTGTGAGGTAGCGGTCGAAATTCGTCGTCTTCATGGTGTCGTTCTCTCCTGCGCAGCTGTCTCGTAGAACTCTATGCTAAAGCCCATGGTGATACAACATCATTTTTGATGTATTTTCAGGGGATAGATTTGGCGAGAATCAGCATGGGAGTTTGATCTGTTTTCCCTTAAAAACGGCAAGTCTGGATGCCTTTTGGGTATTCATATGGGTTCCCTCCCATGGCTTGCTACCATTATGATTCGTGTCCGCACAACACTGTATAAAGTCGGCGTTGGTGTCTACGGCGCATTATCCGCCCTCTCACTCAGGTAAGTCCATGGCAGGGACATCCGGGATGCTGCTTCATGATCGGCTTAACTCGATGGATTTACCTCATAAATCCTAATGCTCACCGCAAATCGTGGGTTATAATCGCCAGCCTTTCCGACCAGAACTTATAAGAACAAAGGTAATTGCCATGACACAGACCCGCATCCTCCTGGATCAATCCAGGATCCCGACTCACTGGTATAACGTTGTCGCCGACATGCCCAACCCGCCCTCTCCGGTG
>MGYR01000080.1:634-2846 GCA_001801825.1 Gammaproteobacteria bacterium RIFCSPLOWO2_02_FULL_56_15
TTTCCCGAGGCCCTGATCATGCAGGAGGTCTCCGGGGAGCGCTGGATACCGATCCCGGATCCAGTTCGGGAGATCCTCAAACTGTGGCGTCCTACCCCCTTGCAGCGCGCCCATCGGCTGGAGCAGGCGCTCGGAACCCCGGCACGGATCTGGTACAAGAACGAAAGCCTCAGCCCGGCCGGCTCTCACAAGCCGAATACCGCGGTGGCCCAGGCCTACTACAACAAACAGGCAGGCATCAAACGTCTCACCACCGAGACCGGTGCCGGCCAGTGGGGCTCGGCCATTGCCCTGGCGGGACAGATGTTTGGCCTGGAAGTGCAGGTCTACATGGTCAAGGTCTCCTACGACCAGAAACCCTTCCGCCGCTCCATGATGCAGACCTGGGGAGCGAAGGTCCTGGCGAGTCCCAGCGATACCACCCAATCCGGACGCAAGATCCTGGCCGGGGATCCGGATTCCCCCGGCTCGCTGGGGATCGCCATCTCCGAGGCAGTGGAAGTGGCTGCCGGCAACGCCGATACCAACTATACCCTGGGCTCAGTGCTGAACCACGTCCTGCTGCACCAGACGGTGATCGGCCTGGAGACCAAAGAGCAGCTCAACATCGCAGGCGATTACCCCGATGTCGTCTTCGCTCCCTGCGGCGGCGGCTCGAATTTTGGCGGCATCGCCTTCCCGTTCCTGGCTGACAAGGCCGCCGGCAAAAACATCAGACTGGTCGCAGTGGAGCCGAGCTCCTGCCCGACCCTGACCCGCGGCCATTATGCCTACGACTTCGGCGATTCCGTGGGACTGACTCCCATGCTGCACATGTATACCCTGGGGCATGACTTCGTTCCTCCCGGCATCCATGCCGGCGGTCTACGCTACCATGGGGACTCAGCGCTCGTCTCGCAGCTCTACCACGAGAAGCTCCTGGAAGCCGTGGCGGTGAACCAGGTCGCGACCTTCGAGGCCGGCGTGCTGTTTGCGAAAACCGAAGGGATCATCCCGGCGCCGGAATCCAATCATGCCATCCGCGCCTGCATCGATGAAGCCTTGCGGTGCAAGGCAACCGGTGAATCCAAATGCCTCCTGTTCAACCTCTCGGGTCACGGGCATTTCGACATGGCGGCCTATGACCGTTACTTCCAGGGTGAGCTGGAAGATTATGCCTATCCCCAGGAGGCGATCGAAGCGGCGCTGGAACACCTGCCGAAGGTGGCCGCAGGTTAAGGCGTCAAAGGAACTTCTGATTAATACAAAAGTAGCCTGTCATTGCGAGCGAAGCGAAGCAATCCATTTAATGAAATTAAAATGATATGGATTGCCACGTCGCTGCGCTCCTCGCAATGAATTACTCAGAGCTTCCCCAAATTAATTTCCAACTACAAGAAGAAGACAATTATGACTTGCAATTTCATCCACCGGCCGGCACTGGCCGGATCCACGGCCCTGCTCGCCGCCCTGTTGACCTGTCCGAATGCGTTTGCGCAGGAGCAGGAGTCCTCCTCCGTGATCGCCGGCGGGGTGCTGGAAGAGATCAACATCACCGCCAGAAAACGGGAGGAAGGACTGCAGAACACCCCAATTTCCGTTTCCGCTTTCACGGGAGAGGGACTGGAATACCGTGGGATCACCAACATCGGTGAGATCACCACCTTCACCCCCAACCTGAATTTCCAGAACAACCCCAGCTTCGGCGGCGCCGGCAATACGGCATCGATCTACGTACGTGGGATCGGCCAGAAAGAATTCCTGCCGACCGTCGAGCCGGGGGTGGGCCTGTATGTGGACGGCGTGTACATCGCCCGCTCGGTAGGCGCGATACTGGACCTCATCGACATCGAACGGGTTGAGGTGCTGCGCGGACCGCAGGGCACGCTATTCGGCCGCAACACCATCGGCGGCGCCATCAACATCACCACCCGTAAACCTCATGAGGAATTCGAGGGCCGGGGCGAGATTACGTATGGCACCGACAATAGAATCAACGCCCGGGCGTCGGTCAACATCCCGCTCGCGGATAACTTTTTCGTCTCCCTGGCCGGCGCCAGCCTCAACCAGGAGGGCTATGTCACCCGCGACGACGGCATCGATCTGGGTGATGACGGCACCCTGACCGGGCGGGTCGCGTTCCTGTGGCTGGTAAACGACAGTCTGGAGATCCAGGGGGCCCTGGAAGGCGCCCGGGATCGGGAAAACGGTCCGGCGATGTCTCTGCTGGCCA
>MGYR01000080.1:2972-3922 GCA_001801825.1 Gammaproteobacteria bacterium RIFCSPLOWO2_02_FULL_56_15
CTGTACCCGGCTGTTATGATGACCGCTATGTGGGCAGCGGCAACGCCGGCACCGCCCCGGCCTACTCCGACAGCGACTTGTGGTCCGCCAACCTGAATATCGCCTGGACCATCAACGATCAACTGCAGGCGAAGTCCATCACCGCCTACCGCAATCTCGACAGCGAGTTTGCCCGGGACGGGGATCACTCCCCGCACCGCATCTCCCAGTTTGCGGATCTGCTGGAGCAGGAACAGTTCACGCAAGAATTGCAATTGCTGGGCGATGCCCTGGACAGCCGCCTGAACTGGATCCTGGGTTTCTACTACTTCCATGAAGAGGGTAACAATATCAACCTGCTGGACTTCACCGTGTCCCGCTTCCGCAGCGGTGGTGACTATGACAACACCAGCATCGCGGTCTTTGCCCAGGGTACCTACGATATCACGGATCAACTGCATCTCACCGCCGGCATGCGTTATACCGATGATGAAAAGAACTTCACCCCGGATCAGATCATCTTCCAGAACTACTTTGCCGGCAGCGGACATCCCCAGCTCGATGCGCCCTTCATGCAGGCGGGTCAGCGGATCCTGCCGCTGCTGGAGAAGACCGAGGCCATCGATGAGTTTACGCCTTACTTGAACCTTGCCTACGACTTCTCGGACGACCTCATGGTCTATGCCGGCTACTCGGAAGGCTTCAAGTCCGGTGGATTCTCCCAGCGAGTGTTTCCGCCCATCGTCGCGCCCTTCACCGCACCCCCGGGGACCGCGGATATCGACCTGATCCCCTCCTTTGCGCCGGAATTCGTACAAGTGTATGAGGGTGGTTTCAAATACTCCGGCGCGGACGGCAGGCTGCACCTGAACGGCGCGGCGTTCTACACCGATTACACGGATCTACAGGTGCAGGTCTTCACCAGCGTGGCGCCGGTGACCAAGAACGTTGGCAGCGCGAGCCTCTCGGGG